>SKIB01000089.1 GCA_007116635.1 Saccharospirillaceae bacterium | reverse complement strand
GTTGTGCAACGGCCACACCCTCATTATCGGTACGGGCAGTGGTGTTAACCAGTTCGGCACCGGATAGTGTGTTTCCCAGTCTAAAAGTAACCACCTGGTCCACCACTGGCTGGCCCTGAGCTGAACAGGTAGAGCTGAATTGCACCTGGGTTGAGAAGTTACGGTAATCGGCAACGCCATCCACTAGGTTGACGCTTACTTGGGTTTGACCGCCGACCGCTAGGTTGGTGAGTGCTAGGCCTAATTGATTGGCCACGAAACCCTCACCAGTGCCGTTGCCAGCGCGCAAGTCAAGAGTCGGCGAGGAGCTAACCATAATGGGTGCACTGAGGTTGCTCAGTGTCAGGCCAGCACCACCATCAAAACGAGCTCTGACGCGTAACAGATTGAAATCATCGCCAGAGCGCACGACCGCTTGGGCATAACCTTGAGCGTCTGTGATGGCTGAGTCGACCACCAACTCAGCACCCACAGGATTGCTTTGCTCCAATGTGAAGGTCAGCTCTTGATTGCTGATGCCCATGCCAAATTGGTCGATCAGTTTAAAACGAACCTTGGCGATGTCAGGTAGCTCTTCCGTGCCGTATCCAAAGGGAGCCAAACTGGCATTACTGTGTGCAGCACCCAGAATGGATGTCGCAACGGAGTTGGCATTCGGCGCCGTGGTTGGCGTGCTGCCACCTGTTCCTGGTGAGCTTCCATTATTTGGGTTGCTTGTGGGTGCGGGGGAGGGAGTGCTGGTTGGCTCGGGATTGTTATTTTCTTCAGGCCAATCTTCGTTGTTGCAGCCGGGCAAGACTGTTAATACAGCGGCGCTGAGCAGCAAAGCTGAGAGTTTTTTCATCACAAAGATCCTTTCATGCTAATTGTTAGGCGTTCATCACAAAAGTGACTTGACCTCGCTGGCATAAAGTAGATTGCAGTGAACAGCTAGCCCCTATTGCTTGTCTGCTTAGCCTTAATCCTTGGCCAGCAGCAAGCATCAAAAGCCAGGTGGCACCTGCTGCCATTGGTAGCCAGCCAGTGCTTGCTGATAACCCACTTGGTAAAGCGCACGCATGAATTCGGTATCGAACTGCGTCTCTGGCTTGGTGTTGAACTCGCTGGGAATAAAAGCCAGATTGAAATTCACATCATCGGCCAGAGTGGTGAGGTAGATGCGGTACAGATCACCAATGCCCTGAGTTTGAATCATGGAGCTGATGGCGCGGGCAGCAATGCTGATGGTGCGCCGCTCAGTCTGCGCCCAATTGGGGTCCAATCGTGCGTTCATGATCACATAGAGCTGGCGCTCACGTTGGCCATGGTAGTGTTCGGCGATGTCATGCAAGTCAAGGTTAGGTGGGTACACAAACACCTGTGAGGTTGCTCCGCCATCGACATGCATTTCATGATAGACCTGGCCATCCAGTTCGACCTCAAAGAGTACCGGAGGGAAGGCTCCCGGAATGGAGGCCGAGGCCAGCATCACATCACGGAACAGCTGCACTGCTTTGGGGTGATCCGTGGCGGCAATCTTGGTCATGTTCCAGATGACATTGCGCCCGGCATCAATGTTGGTGGTTGAGATCAGCAGTTCACGGCCCTTTTGGTATTCCAGCGCGATTTTTGCCAGCAGTTCTGGCGTGATGTAACGTTCAAGCTGCGCCCTGAGTGGTGCAGTGTCGGCCATGGCGTCATCGTTTAGGGCTGCTATGGGCCAACGCTGTTTAAGAATGTCCTTGCTGCTGCTATTGGTGTAAAGCTCGGTCAATACGGGGTCATAGTCCGAGCCTAAAAAGGCAAAGGGCGCGATCAGAGCGCCAGTGCTGATGCCAGTGACCAAACTGAATTCTGGTCGAGTGCCCGCAGTCGTCCAGCCATTGAGGAAGCCAGCGCCATAGGCGCCCTTGTCGCCGCCACCCGACAAAGCCAAAATGTGGCTAGTCGGCAGCTGACCTGAGGCGGTGAGCTGTTGTTGCTGGGCAAACCATTGCTGCTCTCGCTGCCAGGTGACGATGACCTCTTGTTGCATGCGAGCGATGTCATCCAACGAGTCGCTAAAGTAACGTACATCGGTAAAGCCTGCTATCTGCGCGCGTTGAATCTCTGTTTCCGGTACGCTCGGCAGTCGGGGTACTGCTGAGCAGGCGCTGAGGGTAAAAAGTAAAAGAGTAAGGTAGATGGCACGTGTCATATTGCGCACTCTGAGGTAAACATGGCCTTTAGTTTAGCTCAGTTGTTGAAGCTGCCACTAAAACATTGAATGACCCGTTCATGACACTGGCTTCATCAAAGCATCATCTGCAGGCCTTAGTCTTGGTGCATCAACCACCAAGGTAACCCCATGCACTACAGTTTGGACTGCTGCCCAGAGGTTAAGCCCAGATTACAACTGGTGACCTTACAGCTGGCGCTGATTTGCACCCTTAATTACGGCGCCCTGCTGTATCTGCTGCCGGTGTTGTTTCTCGATTTGGCGCAGCACTGGCAATGGCCGGTGAGCCTATTCTTTTGGGCTTACAGTGCGTTGCTGCTGCTGGCGGCTTTGGTCAGCCCTTGGGTGGGGCGTTGTATTGAGCGTCTGGGTGCAAGGCAAATGCTCTGGGTTAGCTCGTTGTTTGGCATGTTGTTGCTGCTGGCCTTGGCTTGGGTGCCGCACCCCTTGCTGGCGCTGCTGGTGATCGGTTTGTTGGGTCTGGCTAAGGCTGGTGCGGTGTACGAAGCCAGCTTTGCCTATTGTTACCGCCAAGTGCAGGATGCGGCGCGGGTGATACTGTGGATAACCCTCTTGGCTGGCTTTGCCAGCACCATCTTTGTGCCCTTGGCACACCTGATCAAAACCCAGTGGGGCTGGCAAATTTGCTTGCTGGTTTTTGCCCTATTGGGCCCTGGCTGCTCGGCGCTCTTGGCTTGGCTGTTGCCCAAAGACCCTCAGAGCATCAAGGAGCCTCCGACCGCGCAAGCCGCTGAACCCATGCTGGATGCGCAACAGGGGCAAGTGAGTCGCGCTTTGCAGCTGTGTTTCATTTGCTTTGCCTTAGTGGCTTCGGCCGTTACGGCCAATCTGTACAGCCTGCTAACCGAGCTGCAAATGACGGAATCCCTGCTGTTACTGGCTCTGATGCTGATTGGCCCTGCGCAGTCCTTGGCGCGGTTGCTGTTTGGCTGGTTGCGTACCAAGCTGGGCAATAGGCGTGCCTCCCTCTTGGCCCTTGCCAGCCAGCCTTTGGCGTTTTGCTTGCTGCCCCTGATGTGGCTTCATCCTGCGGCCATTGTGCTCTTTGCGCTGGCCTTTGGTCTGGCCAATGGCTCCATGACCATGGTGCGTGCCATCAGCATTGCCGATCTCTTTGGTCGCGCAGGCTATGCAGCCCGTGCGGGTCACTTTGCTGCGCCATCTGGCATTGCTGCCGCCATCGCGCCTGGGCTCTTTGCCAGCCTTTACGACCTTGGTTGGCCCTTGCCCTTGTTGCTGTTGATTGGCACGAGCCTGGCCCTAACCATGCTTTGGCAATTCCAACGCAGCTACCAGTTGCGGGCGGGCCATAGAGCCTCTTAGGCATTAGCTCTTCGGTCAGTTTTGGACCTCGCTTGATCCATGATCGGCCCTGTGTCATCAAATCATCGTCAAAACTTCATGCCATCGCCCCAAGATTGTCATTTTCAAACGCCAGACTGCTGGGGTGAAATTCATCTAGACAATTAGACGAGGTGCTATGAACAGCCAAGTAAACCCTCCGGCCAGTTACAGCCGCGCCCAAGCCATGGCCATCCTGGCGCGTGCCAGCCTAATAGAGCTGGAGCAGGCCTGGATCAGCCTAGGGCCGATCAGCAAACTCAAAATCATTTTGCCGGCCGAAGCAGGCCTAGCCATGGTTCGTGGCCGCGCTGGGGGCACAGGTCAGGTGTTTAACCTAGGTGAAATGACCATGACCCGTGCGGTGGTGGAATTGGAAGGCAAGCAAGGCCATGCCTATGTTGCGGGTCGCCAATTGCGACTTGCTGAGCTGGCGGCCAGCTTTGATGCCCTGATGCAAGCTCGACCGCAGATGAACCTGATGCAAAGCCTGCTGCCCAAGCTGGAAGCGCGCCAACAGCAGGCCAAAGAACTGGCCAGTCGCAAGGCGCAAAGCACCAAGGTGGACTTTTTTACCCTTGTTCGTGGAGAAAACGCCAAATGAGCCAACTCTACCCTGGCTGGCAACAGCCCGTATTTGATGCCCAATCGGTATTCCGCAGTTCCATGCTGGCCCAGTCCTATGTGGGGCGGGCGCAACAGATTGAACCTGAGCTGGAGTTGCCACCCGGCATTGAGCCTGCTTGCGCCGCTCTGGCCTTAACCCTGATCGACTTTGAAACCCCGGTCTGTTGCTTGGGTTTTGCGCCTCAGGTGCTGAGCTGGCTGCAGTTCCATACCCAGGCGCCGCAGGTTGAGCTGGCAGAGGCACACTTTGTGCTGGTGGCTAAGCAGCACGAACTGCCCAGCTTGCACCAATGCTTGCAGGGCACAGACCTGTACCCAGACCGCAGTGCCACCATTATTAAAGAGCTTAGTAACCTCAACAGTGGTCAGGCCCTGTGTTTGTCTGGCCCTGGCCTGGCTCAGCCAATGCGTCTGCACTTGCCAGACTTGCCTGCCGACTTTGTGCGTCAGCGCATGGCCAATTATCTGCATTTTCCCTGTGGCGTGGACCTGTTTCTGTGCGCTGGCCGCCAGTTATTGGCCTTGCCACGCAGCACCAAGGTGGAGGAAGCCTAATGTACGTTGCCGTAAAGGGTGGTGAAAAAGCCATCCGCAATTCCCATGCGTTAATCAGTGAAGAACGCCGAGGCGATCTTGAGGTTCCTGAGTTAACCGTTGAGCAAATTCGTGAACAAATGTCGCTGTCGGTCGACAGAGTGATGACCGAAGGATCGATCTACGACCGTAATTTGGCTGCCCTGGCCATCAAGCAGGCTCAGGGCGATCTGGTGGAGGCCATTTTCTTGCTGCGAGCCTTCCGCGCCACTCTGCCACGCTTGGCGCACAGCCTGCCGCTGGACACC
The DNA here is from genome assembly GCA_007116635.1 of Saccharospirillaceae bacterium. Taxonomy (GTDB): domain Bacteria; phylum Pseudomonadota; class Gammaproteobacteria; order Pseudomonadales; family Natronospirillaceae; genus SKIB01. The sequence continues at coordinate 2,857 of SKIB01000089.1, read as the reverse complement.
GCTAAGATGCAGGTGCAGCGCCGCATTTCTGCCTCCTACAAAGACCTGCCTGGCGGCCAGATTCTTGGCCCCACCTATGACTACACCCATAGGCTGTTGGATTTTAATCTGGCTCTGGACGGCATGGAACGCGAGCAGGCAGTTGTGGCCGATCAGGGCGTTGATCCGCATTTGCCCCGGGTGGCCGATGTGCTGAATCATGAAGGCTTGATCGAGCCTGAGCAGCAAGGCGCAGCCCAAGAGCCCTTTGACCTCACGCGTCAACCCATGAGCTTTCCGGCCAGTCGTGACCAGCGTTTGCAGGCCTTAGCGCGTGGCGATGAGGGCTTTTTGTTGGCCCTTGGTTACAGCACGCAGCGCGGCTATGGTGGCAATCACCCCTTTGCCGGTGAGATTCGTTTGGGTGAGGTGGAGGTCTGGATTCAGCCCGAAGGTCTGGATTTTGCCGTCAGCATTGGCGACATCAAGGTCAGCGAATGCCAAATGATCAATCAGTTCAAGGGCAATGCTGAACATCCGCCACAGTTTACCCGTGGTTATGGTCTGGCCTTTGGTCACAGCGAGCGCAAGACCATGGCCATGGCGCTGGTCGATCGTGCATTGCGAGCGCCCGAACTGGGTGAAAGCGTGCGCTTCCCCGCCCAGCAGCCTGAGTTCGTGCTTTACCACAGCGACAATGTCGAGGCCTCTGGTTTTGTGCAGCACCTGAAATTGCCGCACTACGTGGACTTTCAGGCCGAGCTGCAATTGGTACGCCAGTTGCGCCAAGAACATCAGGCCAAGCAACGGGACAAGCAACAGGCCGCCAGCCAAGGCGCTGATTCTGCTCAAGCCCCCTCCACCGCCTCGCAATCACAGGAGCCCAATCATGTGTAAGCCATACAGCGGCTATAACTACGCCTATTTGGACGAGCAAACCAAGCGCATGATCCGCCGCGCACTGCTCAAAGCCTTGGCCATTCCCGGCTATCAGGTGCCCTTTGGCTCACGCGAAATGCCACTGCCCTATGGCTGGGGAACGGGCGGGGTGCAGATCACGGCCGCCATACTTGGCCCTAAAGACGTACTCAAGGTAATCGATCAGGGCGCCGATGACACCACCAATGCCGTGAGCATTCGCCGCTTTTTTGAAAATCTGGCGCAGGTCAAAACCACCGAAGACCCAAGAGCCGCGACCCTGATTCAAACCCGTCACCGCATTCCGGAAATGCCGCTGCAAGAACAGCAGGTGTTGGTGTATCAGGTGCCTCAGCCCGAGCCGCTGCGCAGTTTGGAAAGCAGCGAGCAAGAAACGCGCAAAATGCACGGCTACAGTGAATATGGTCTGATGCAGGTACGGCTGTACGAAGACATCGCCCGCTTTGGCCATATCGCCACTACCTATGGTTATCCGGTAATGGTCAATGAGCGTTACCTGATGTCCCCGACCCCCATCCCCAAGTTCGACAACCCTAAGATGCACCTCAACCCCTGCATTCAGCTCTTTGGTGCTGGTCGTGAAAAGCGCATCTACGCCGTGCCGCCCTACACCCAGGTGCGCAGTCTGGACTTTGACGACCATCCCTTCAGCATTCAAACCTGGCCTCAGGCCTGCGACCTGTGCGGTGACCAGCACAGTTACCTTGATGAGGTGGTGCTGGACGATCAGGGCGGGCGAATGTTCGTCTGCAGCGACAGCTTTCATTGCCAGAGTCGACAACAACAGGGCCATTTAGGTGCCCGCCAACGCCAAGAGGAGCAGGCTCATGACTGAGAAAGATTGGTTGGCAAGCTTACCGCCACCCCTATTGCAGGTTGAAGACCTGAGTTTTTATTACGGCGATCAGGTGGGGTGTTTGGACATTAACTTTCAACTCTATCCTGGCGAAGTGTTGGGCATTGTCGGCGAATCGGGCTCGGGCAAATCCACCTTGCTCAACTGTTTGAGCGGCCATCAGCCGCCCAGCTCGGGCCGAGTGATGTTCGACCATCGTCAGCAGGGCTTGGTGGATCTCTTTGCTCTGTCTGAACCCGAGCGCCGCCTGTTGATGCGCACCGACTGGGGTTTGGTGCGGCAAAACCCAAGAGACGGTCTGCGGATGAATCTGTCGGCTGGCGGCAATGTGGGCGAGCGCCTCATGGCCGTGGGTGCGCGTCACTATGGCCATATTCGTGGTCAGGCCGAGCAGTGGTTGGGCCGAGTGGAGATCGCCAGTGACCGTTTGGACCATCTGCCCACCACCTTTTCCGGTGGCATGCAGCAGCGCTTGCAAATCGCCCGCAACCTGGTGAGTCAGCCGCGCTTGATCTTCATGGACGAGCCAACCGGCGGTCTGGATGTGTCGGTGCAAGCCAAATTATTGGATTTATTACGGGGTTTGGTTCGCGACCTTAACATTGCTGCCATCGTTGTCACCCATGATCTGGCAGTGGTGCGTTTGCTGGCCGATCGGCTGCTGGTGATGCGCCAAGGGCGAGTGGTGGAATCTGGCTTAACCGATCAGGTGCTGGACGACCCTCAACATCCTTACACCCAATTGTTGGTGTCCTCGGTTTTACAGGTTTAGGAGCCTCGCATGTCAGATAAGTTAATGATTCAGGTTGCAGGCCTCAGTAAGGGCTTTACCCTGCACACTCAGGGCGGGGCAGAGATCCCGGTATTTGCCGATCTGCAATTGCAGGTTGCCGCAGGCGAATGCCTGTGTTTGCACGGCCCTTCTGGTTCGGGCAAATCCACCTTGTTGCGCAGCCTGTATGGCAATTATCGGGTGCAACAGGGGCAAATCCTGCTGCGTTATCAACAGCAGTGGATTGATCTTGCCACCGCCGAGCCATTCAGCGTGCTGCGCTTGCGCCGAGCACATCTGGGCTATGTCAG
>SKIB01000056.1 GCA_007116635.1 Saccharospirillaceae bacterium | reverse complement strand
GTCAAGAGCGCTAACGGCAGACCAGCACCAGGACGATCAGCAAAATCGGTTTGCCGTAAAAAACCCATTCGCTGATAATATCGAGCGTGCTGCTTACCCGATGCACAGCAAAGCAAAACGGAGCCATATTGCTTAACCAAGGGAAAAACAGCAGAAAACAGCATCATAGGAATAGAGGCCCTGTTGTCATTGCAGCCTGGCAACACAGCCATACGGTTCATCTCAACCAAAACAGAATAATGTTGAAGGTAGTGGGTAATGATCGGATCAAAAGCTTTGGAGCAAGGCAAGGCCTTCAACCCTAACTCCAAGGATGCAATGCTAGATCTGACAGTAGCTACAGGCCGACCATGACGGTAGAGCAGAAAGGTTTGGTTGCCAGAGAAACCATCAAATTCATCAGTAAACAGCCCACTGGTACTGACAGGCTCATAGCCCACACTGGTATAGGCCTGATAACGAATGTTACTGGCTACGATCATGCTCTCAGGCGTTAAACATTCTTGTAGTCGGTATTCCGACATAGCTCACCTCTAGCGCTGTAAACCAGACCTGTGAGCAATTGAGAAGTCCTTTCTTGTCGCAAACAAGCTGATTGACAGCAAAACAGTTTATTGACAAAACAAACCAAAATTATTGAACAGCACCTGCTATTCAATCTTGTCCATTTGATATATGGTGTTCTCATTGAAACCTGAGTTTTACATCAATGCAACACTTTTTTAACAACCACTCATGCATTGTGGCAACATCATGTTACAAAATGAATTTCAAACATCGTTAAATTTTCTGGAGTCACCATGAGCCAAGAATCCCTGATCACTCCCTCTACGAGAGAACAACTGGCAGAACTTTTGCTCGCCCAACCCTGCCCACCCGCTTTCAGCCAGGACCCAGAACTCCTCAACCGCTATGGTCAGGATTTGGACGGCAGCCATTGCCAACCAGCCGCCATTGTTTGGCCTGAATCAGAACAATGCCTCAAAAGTCTTGTGCTACTTGCCAACCAGCACGGCCTATGTCTCCACCCCTTAGCTCAGGGCAAAAACTGGGGCTATGGCAGCGCCAAGGGTACGGCAGAAGGGCAGATCATTGTTGACCTGTCGCGCATGAACCAAGTTTTGGAGGTCAATGAGCAGCTGGCCTATGTAAGGTTGCAGCCCGGCGTAACTCAGCAACAGGTATTCGAGCACCTAGAGCAGAATCACTCAGGCCTGCAGTTAGATATCACTGCAGCAGGCAAGCACACCAGCATGGTGGGCAACATCTTAGAGCGAGGCTTTGGCCACACCGACTACTGCGACCGCTTTAGCAATGTGCTCAGCCTCAAGGTATTACTACCCACAGGTGAAGTCATTCACACCGGCATGGGCTGCTACCAACACTCAGTCGCCAAAGACATTTACCCCTATGGCATCGGCCCTTTCATTCAAGGGCTGTTCTCTCAGTCCAACCTAGGGATCGTCCTAGAGATGACTCTTGCCCTGCAGCCCAAGCCTGACTATAGCCTGCAGCTGATTCTGATGACCAAATACCAACAGGCTGCCAGCAAGATGGTGGCCTGTGTTGCCGAGCTTAAACAACAGGGCATCATTCAAAGCGGGGTGCATACCGCCAGCATGAGTCGCGCCTTTGGCGCCGCCAGCAAAAACATGCAGGGTGCCTGGGTACTGACTGCCAGCCTCAGTGGCCCGAAAGCCCTTGCCAAGGCCAAATTCAAAGTGGCCAAATCACTGCTACTCAAGCGCATTCCACAAAGCAGAGTCATTATGGTTACCGAAGGGCGTTTAGTCCTGCTACAAAGACTCAACAAATGGCTCAAGCTAACCGCCATTAAGGACTTGGCCCTAGTAATGCAGCTGAAAAAAGGCATCCCCACTGACCAGCCCCTGCAAACACTGCTGGACGATGACAAGGCCAACTCACAGATGTCAGCCGCCGACTTCCCGGCGAACTTTCGTTGGATTTGCGCCGTTTCCAGCGCCGAGCCTAGCGCCATCGAAACGCTGCTGTCGATCTGCCATCATACCTTTGACCAACACGGCTACGAACCCAGAGTCACTCTGACCAACATCAGTCCGCGCGCCGTGATCCTAATTGCCAACATTCGCTTTGATAAGGACCCAGAATCCTGCGCCAAGGCACAGGCTTTTTATCAGCAAATGGACGAAAAGTTATTAGCCAATGGTTTTTGCCCCTACCGCAGCGGTTCCGGCCAATTCCAACAGTATCGCCCTGCCTTAACTGCCGAGCATGTGCAATTATTACAGAGGCTTAAACAAGCCCTTGACCCGGGTGGCATTCTTTCACCCGGCAAGTACAATCTGGATTGAGATGACGTGACTGACAACTCTGAATTGTTGGCTTAAAGCAGAATGTCGTTCAATCCCTGTCTCAAACAACTGGAGGCATTGGCATGGACGACAATGCTTCCAGTTGTGCTATGATGCACATGATTAACGACAAACAGATCATACTTTTAGCCTGAAGATCATCGCCTTGCCCAAAGATTACGCTCAAAAAAAGTCGGCAACACCCAGCCAAAGACAGCATCGTCGCGGTAGCATTCGTGCGCTAATAGTCATTGCATTATTGTTAGCCACTGGCTGGTTTTACAGCCAAAAGGACCCTGACTCCAGCGCCAAAACGGAGCTAGCAAGCCAAGGCATCGGGTTAAACTTCCCCAGTGCCAGACAAGCTGCAGAGGATGCAAGCCCCCCTGTCAATAGCGAAGTCACATCGACCCCTAATGTGCAACCTAGCAACACCGCCGGCTCGAATTCGACTACAACCGAGACTCGTGCTTTCGAACCCTTACCCAGTACTAGGCTTAATACCAGCGAATCAGTGCCCAGCAGCGACAAAGCAACTGAGCGCGCAGCGGACGATCCAGCAATTGAAGAAGAGCTATATCTAACGGCTGCAGAGGCCTTGGCCGCTTTTCAGTTTTACCAGCTAACACAACAAACACCAGAGGTTGTGGATGTACGCCCACCCAGTGCCCGCAACCAACCTCTAATCCCAGAGCAACGCCAGCAAGAGTTTGTGGTGCAGGCCGCCAGCTTCCGTAACCGCCAAGACGCCGACAATCTCAGGGCACAATTGATACTAGCAGGCATCGAAGAAGCCCGAGTCGATCGTATCGATGGCAGCAATGGTATTTGGTATCGCGTGGTCATGGGACCAATGGATAGCCGCTCCAGAGCCAACGCCATTGCTCGTCAATTGCGTAATCGCAACATGAGTCCCTTGGTTCGCGCCATTGATCTTTAAACCAGACTTGATATTTGTCGCCCAGCCCCTATAAAGAGTTTAACACTCACTAGGAGCCAAGCATGACCACCATCGTCTGCGTCAAAAAAGATAATCAGATTGCCCTGGCTGGAGACGGCCAGGTCTCCCTTGGGCAAACGGTAATGAAAGCCAATGCCCGCAAAGTAAGGCGCCTCTATCAAGAGCAAGTGATTGCTGGCTTTGCCGGTGCCACTGCCGATGCCTTTACCCTGTTTGAAAAATTCGAAGGCCAGCTGCAAAAACACAATGGCCAACTCACCCGAGCGGCGGTAGAACTGGCCAAAGAGTGGCGCAGTGACCGTGCGCTGCGCAAACTGGAAGCCATGCTACTGGTGGCCAATCAACAGGGCATGCTGCTGATCAGTGGCACTGGCGATGTCATCGAACCTGAGCAAGACATTTTAGCCATTGGTTCTGGCGGCCAATTCGCCATGGCTGCTGGCCAGGCATTGCTAGGCCACAGCAACCTAAATGCTAAGCAAATCGCTGAACAAGCCCTTAGCATTGCCGCTGACATCTGTGTTTACACCAATCACCAGCAAGTGATTGAAACCCTGGAGTGCACCGCATGAGCATGACGCCAAGAGAAATCGTACACGAACTAGACCGCCACATCATTGGTCAGCAGGCTGCCAAGCGCGCCGTGGCTGTGGCGCTGCGCAACCGCTGGCGACGCATGCAGCTGAGCGAAGAACAGCGCCAAGAAGTGAGCCCGAAAAACATACTGATGATCGGCCCCACCGGGGTTGGCAAAACCGAAATTGCGCGCCGCTTGGCTAAATTGGCCAACGCACCCTTCGTCAAGGTAGAGGCCACCAAGTTTACTGAGGTTGGCTATGTTGGCCGCGATGTGGAGACCATCATCCGTGATCTGGTGGAAAACGGCCTGAGCATGCTGCGCGAGCAAGAGATCAACAAACAGCGACATCGCGCTGAAGACGCTGCCGAAGAACGCATTCTCGACGCCCTGCTGCCACCGGCACGAGGCGAAGAACGCGAAGACAGCACCACACGCCAGGTGTTTCGTAAAAAACTGCGCGAAGGCAGCCTAGACGACAAAGAGATCGAACTGGAATTGGCCGCCATCAAGGCTAGCGTGGAAATCATGACCCCACCCGGCATGGAAGAAATGGCCAGTCAGATTCAAAACATGTTTTCCAGCCTGGGTCAGGAGCGCACTCAAAAGCGCAAATTGAGCATCAAGCAGGCTCGCAAACTGTTAATTGAAGAAGAAGCCAGCAAGCTGATTAACGAAGACGAACTGCGCTCCAAGGCCGTCAAAGCGGTAGAAGAAAATGGCATTGTGTTCTTGGATGAGATCGACAAAATCGCTAAAAGTGACAACCGAGGCGGGGGCGATGTGTCACGCGAGGGCGTACAGCGTGACCTGCTACCACTGATTGAAGGCGCAACGGTCAGCACCAAGTTCGGCCAGATCAAAACCGATCACATTCTGTTCATTGGCAGTGGCGCCTTCCATCTATCCAAACCCAGTGATCTGATACCAGAACTGCAAGGCCGTCTGCCCATTCGTGTCGAGCTGCAATCCCTAACCGAAGAAGATTTCTGCAAAATCCTGCGCGACACCCACTTTAGTCTGTGCGAGCAGTACTGCGCTCTGATCGGCGCCGAGGGGATTAGCCTGCAGTTTACTGAGGACGGTATCCGCGCCATCGCCCAAGCGGCCTGCCAGGTCAATGAGCAAACCGAAAACATCGGTGCTCGTCGGCTGCATACTCTGCTGGAAAAAATCCTTGAGCAACTATCCTTTGAAGCCAGCGAGCTTGGCCCAGACAGCAAAATTTCCATTGACCAAGACTATGTCAACCAGCAGCTAGGTGAGCTGGTACAAAACCAAGACCTTAGCCGCTTCATTCTTTGATCCATTACAAGCCCAAGGCCTTCAGCTGTCTTGGGTCCTGAGCTGCACAAAAGCCGGGTACTTTCCAACCCGGCTTATTAAAGGTCACCTCAGAACCATCCCAGTGCTTCAGGTCGCCATGTTGAGCTCGCAGCAGAGCCAAGGGAGCAGCGATATCCCATTCCATTAACTCACCCTGACGAGGGTATAGCTCGGCCTCACCCAGAGCCAAGTAGGCAAGTTTTAAACTACTCGCCAGGGTCAACCAATCCAACGATAGACCCAAGGATTGCACCTGATTGACCCATGGAGCCTGTAAATCTTCGTCATAGCTGTGCACAACTCTCAGAGCAGCAGTACTATTAGGCCGGGCTTGGAGCTCACCATTGACATAAACCCCATAATTTGGACCACCATAAATCAGCTTACCTAAAGCAGGTGCTACCACCATACCCAGCACGGGTTGATTATCCTGCATATAGGCCACATTGATGCAAAACTCATCTGAGCCAGACAAATAACTGGACGTCCCATCCAAAGGATCGACCAACCAAAACTTTTGCCATGGCTGACTCTGCTCAAATACCTTTGGGTCCTCCTCACTAATGACTCGCATGGCTGGCATCATGCGCCTCAAGCCTGTGGTCAATAGTTGATGCAACTGCAAGTCAACCTCGGAGACCTTGGTGCCATCGACCTTAGTCTGAGTTTTGATTCGATCCAGTTTTTTTCGGCTATCCATTGCCAGCTGTCCAGCCTGCTTGCCAAGCATTAAAAGCTCGTCAAACCATAGGGGTAAGGATTTCATGCTGCTAACCACCGCGGTCAATGTTAAAATTCAACTTTCATGCTTTATGGTAACAAGAAAACATGCTCAATTGGCAGCAGATAGACACAGTTTTGCTGGATATGGATGGCACACTGCTTGATCTGTGCTTCGACAATCAATTTTGGCTCGAACACCTCCCCAGCGCCCTAGCCGCTAAAGAGGGGGTCAGCCTGGAGCAGGGCAAGGCCAAATTGATGCCTTTGCTCAAATCACAGCGAGGCAGCCTCAACTGGTATTGCACCAATTACTGGACTCAGGTACTGGGACTGGATGTGGTGGAACTCAAAGCGAAGCACCGCCAGCAAATTCGTTGGCGCCAGGGCAGCCAGCCCTTTTTGCAATGGCTAAGCACACATGCGCACTTACGGGTGTTACTGGTGACCAACGCCCACCCAGACACCCTGGTGATCAAGGAGCAACAAACCCTGTTGCAGCAATACATGCACGAGGTGGTCACCAGCCACCAATATCAGGCGCCCAAAGAAGACCAACACTTCTGGCAACAACTGCAGGCACAACACCCCTTTGACCCAGAACGCACGCTGCTGATTGATGACAGCTTGGATGTGCTTAAAGCGGCCAAAACCTTTGGCATTCGCCATCTGTTGAGCATCAGCCAACCCGACAGTAGCTGCCCCCCTAGGGATTTGCCAGATTGGCCCCATATCAATAATCTGAGTGAATTGATTGCGGAATGAGCATGACAGAATTAACCGAAGTTAGAATTGACAAGTGGCTCTGGGCAGCACGCTTCTTCAAAACGCGAGCCCAGGCCAAGCAAGCGGTGGAAAACGGCCATGTGTTTTATAATGGCAGTCGCTGCAAGCCCAGCCGCGCAATCCAGGTCGGGGCAATGCTGCGCATTCGCAAAGCAGAGCAAAGCTTTGAGCTAGAAATTCTTGACCTCAGTGAGCAGCGCGGCCCTGCCACCATCGCCCAACAACTGTACCGTGAGAGTGAGGATAGCATCGAAAAACGGCAACAGGAGCAACAAAGGCGCAAACTTGAACGCGCTATTTATCAAGCCCCGGAGCACAAACCCAACAAACAACAAAGACGGCAGCTTAGTGCCATCAAACAAGAGCGCTACCTATGACCCTGGATCAAAATCATCGTTTTATAATGGCCGACACCGATGTGCGTGGTGAGCTCACCCAGCTCGAACAGGTGTTAACAGAGGTAAATGCCCATCACCAATACCCAGCAGCCATCCAACAACTGCTGGGGCAAATCTGTGTTGCCGTTAGTTTGCTAGCAGCGCGCATTAAAATGGAAGGCAGCCTGGTGCTGCAAAGCTATGGTGACGGCCCAGTGCGCACCCTAATGGCAGAAATCAATCACCTGGGGCAGATGCGTGCCATTGCCCGTTACGATGACTTACCCGACACTTACGACAGTCTGCTGGGCAGCGGTATGTTAACCATTACCCTAATCCCCAAGGTTGGCCAGCAATATCAAGGCACTGTCAGCCTGCAAGGAGACGATCTGGCAAAAGCCTTGGAAGACTACTTCTTAAGTTCTGAGCAAATCAAAACTCGTCTTTGGCTACAGAGCGATGGTAAGCGCGCCGCTGGGCTACTGCTGCAGGCCCTGCCGGTCAGTTCTGAACAGGCCAGCCTCAGCATTGACGATGACGCCTTTAATCGCGCCAGCACCCTAGCCGATACCCTCAGTGCTGAAGAAATGTTAACCCTGCCTGCCGAGCGCTTGCTTTATCGCCTCTACCATCAAGAGCAGGTTGAGCTCTTTAGCCCTAAAGCGCTGAGCTTTGCTTGCAGTTGCTCCAGGGCCAGGGTGGAGTCGGCACTGTTGCAAATGGGCGAAGCCGAGGTACGGCAAATTGTGGCTGAAGAAGGCGAAATCAAGGCCGACTGCCAATTTTGTTATCAACAGTATCGTTTC
>SKIB01000029.1 GCA_007116635.1 Saccharospirillaceae bacterium | reverse complement strand
AGGAAGTGGAATTAACAGCCAATTGGTCTTCAAACGGCGTTAGCGTGATCACAGGCGTCTCATCCTCTACTTCATTTCCAGAGTTGAAGCGATAGTAACAAGCTAGATCTGGCTGAGACGTTTCACAATAATGTCCTGATAAGAAGTACGGAATCATAAGATTCATTTGCCAATCATTCCATCCGGAATGGGAGAAGCCTTCAATCTTCAAGTTTTTTCGAAGCTGCATTGCCTTTTGAGAGTCTAACCCTTCATACAGCCAAGCTGTATTTTCAGTAACAACCCATTCATCATCTTGCTTATGATACTGAATCCAAATAACTGGAGCTTCATTTGATGAACTTGAGATTTGTTGCTCAACTTCTCTTAACAGATCGTCTTCTTCAGGAGCATCTTGCTCTGGACGCCAACGTACAGCATCATCATTCACCAAGGCAAAGAATACTTTATCGTCATCTTCTAACAGCACAACATCAGGACATGAGCCCCAACTTGGACAAAAAAGATCTGATACGTCAACCTGCCTGTCAAAGACAGCAGAAGAGGAGCTCAAAGGAGCCAATTGGTCAAATACGTTATTATAAATACCGTTAAAAACCACATAGTTATCTGCAGGATTAATAGAATCTGTATCGTCAAAATCAGCAAACCACGGCAAGCTCTTGCCATCTTCGTAATTAACGGTTATCGAGAACGGATTAATGCTGCCCGCCTTCCACACTTGTTCTTGGGTATCCCAGAAGTACTCAGCATCCTCATAGCGTATGGCCGTTTCATCGATCCGCATGCAAGACTGTGGCTTTTCAGTTAGCACTGCACTGCCAGTTGCCACCAAACCCGCCTGCTCGGCCAACTGCTGTAATTGCAACTGGTTAGCAGCTTGCAAACCTAGTTGTGGATTGTTGCGCCACAAACGGGCGGCATCGCGCTTACCTTTTAAATCATCAGGCAAATCGGGTTGGTCAATCAGTTCCTGACAAACCGAATTCTCATCGCCTGATTCAGGGTCATAATGCCTGCAATCTTGCCAAGTAGTCTTTACCACCAACGACAGCATGGTGCCCTTGATCTCGGTGCCAGAATTTACCCTTGTGCTCAGGGTATTTTCAGGCAAAGTGCCGGTGCGTTCGAGCTCACGCGCAACCCAGCTAGCCCTTAGATAGCGTAGAGGCTCATAACCAGTGTTCCAGTCACGCTGTTCGTACAAGCCATCCAAAACCAAAGAGTCAGAATCGTCAGCGGTTAAGTAGTCAAGTGTGGCGTCATTTAAGGTAAAGAACATGGCAAATTGATCGGCTTCTTCATCACCCTCATCTAGCTCAAGCTCGTAATAGCTGAACGCTAGAATACCACCTAGGTGGAAGTGTGTGTGATTGACTGGTTTGCCGTCATCGTCTTGATAGTACTGCTGTATAACCCCAGCCATGAAAGTAGGAAACTCAGCTTCACCATTGCCTTCACAATACGAACCATAGTCATCATGGTAGCAGTCTTCGTCATAGTAGCCATCCCCCATTAGGATGCTAGGATCTTGACCACGAACAAAGATTTCACCCTTACCGCCACCCGCTACCGGCACCCGCAGCAGCACATCATCAAAAACAATGGGATCAATGCCACCATGACCATAGTTGAGCAGGTGAACCCCTTTGATGCCTTCTTGCAGACCTCTGGCCAAATCGGTGTAGCCCCAATCGTCTAAGTAGCCAGCCACAGATACCTGCTCACCTTCTTCGTTGAAAAATTGTTCAGAGTCTTTAAACAAATCCATTATTAATGGCTCTGCAAAGTCCCAGGTACCGGCCAGCATCCGCACCTGAACCTTATTTTCACCCTCTGCCAGATCAGTCAACACCAAGGCGGACGAATGCGATTGCTGGTTATCAATTTCCTGCGTGGCAATGATCACATAGCTGCCAGGAATCAGGCTGACCTCCCGGCTCACTAACTCTTTACCTGGCTCACGCTCAAGAGTAAAAGCACTCACCGAACGATAATTCCGGCCCAACAATCGTTGCTCAATTGGCCATCTCATTTCACTGCTGTAAAAAGGCAGTAAATCAGTGAAGTCACCCAGAAAGCCTGGTACATCGTTACCCATGGAGGGAATCACCTCCGACCAACTGTCAACCTTGGCGGGGTACACCCTGACCCAAAGGCGTTGCACATCCTCCTGAATCACGCTGGCCGAGGCCTGCTCAGGAAAACGGAATTGGAAGTTCACCTTGGCGGTCTGCAATGCCGGGTCTTGTGGCTCTACTTCCGGATTATTATCAAGCACAGGAGCTGTATCCTCTGTGCCCTTGTTACCATCTGGGCTGGCTTCCTGAATACAGGCCGTCAGACCCAAAGCGGTCATGGCGGTCACCAGGCTAATCATGGTCTTTTTCATAGCATATCTCCTTCGGACTGGGACTAATCAATAATGATTTCGGTACCACCACCCTCAGTTGGGGCAGCGGGGTTAACGGATAAGCGCAGGGTGCGCAGCGAACTTGGTGCGCTTTGACGATCGCGCATGGTGAGCTCTAGTTCATAGGCAATACCAGCGCGCAAACTGCCAGCGGCCAGTGTGGCCGTGAAGCCACCCTGCTCTGGGTTAAAGTTACACTGGACTTCGGAGGATGCCGTGCTCGGTGCGGTTAAACGCAGGCTGCAGGTCAATTGGTTCTGCGGGTCAAAATCGTCACTGGCGAGGACAAAAATCTGTAAAGCATCGCGGTTTACGATTTCGTCCCCTTGTCGCACTGAGGGCAACAATCCCGCTTGCATATCGCTCGGCGGATTCAGCAAGCCAAATTGCAGCACTCTCGGCGCTAGATTGATTTGCTCATTGATCTCCAGCCGTACCCTGAGGCTGGCTGAATCTGGAACATCTTGGCCTTCCTCTTGAGCCTTAGGCTGATCCTCTATGGTAAGCAAGTAGGCTTGGTTGCCGGCACCAGCGGAAAGCTTAATAGCAAGGCTGGCCGTATCAGACAATTCAACATCTGATGCAGCCGCCGTCCATGCATAGCTCAATTTGTCGCCATCTGGGTCAAAGGCTGTGGCCTTATAGGTCAGGTCGGTTGACAAAAAGCGCAGCGAATCACGACAGAGGATGTCGTGGCCATCAGCATTAACCTGAGTACAGCTAAGGTTGCTACCATCACGCTGCATAAAGGCCAAGCGCGGCGGGCGATTTACCGCGGCACTGTGCACCCGTAGGCTACCGCTGAGCACGTCCTCTTCGGCACCATCACTAACGGTGGCAGTCCAACGATAAAGGCCTTCGCCATTGACCACACATAGCTTGGTCTCATCCAGCTCGACCCTTGAAGATTGAGCTGGCACCTCGTCATCGTCACCCTCTTTCACACAGCTCCAATCCAGAGTCAGCTCGGAGCTATCAACATCATAGGCAGTGACGCGGAATGCAACCTCACGGCTTGATTCGTCTTTTGCCAAGGTGATTTGCCTTGGGCCGTCAACGCCGGAAATCACTGGCGGCTGGTTAACCATGGGCACATCCAACTGCACTCGGTAGCCGAACTGCGCTGCTGCGTCATCCAGCTCAGGGGCAACAATAGCCCCGTCAGCCTTAAAGCGCAGTGGATCTGGGTCACGGGCGCTGCGGCGCAGTTCCAGTTCTTCTTGGCAAGGAATGTTCATGCGGTAGTTGCCATTGGCATCCGAGCGCACCTGGCGCCAAAAATCTTGGCCACTGACTTGCAACAATTGCCTTGGTACTGGCTCCACGCCACGCACAACCTGACCATAAAGGGTGCATTGCATGGGGTTAGTTAAGAATTGCTCAGGCAATTGAGCACAACCATCGCTACCAGCCAATTGTTCTGGCAATTCTAGGCTCACACGCTGGCCCAACAAACGATTCACCAGACTCAGGTTCCAGCCTGCTGGGAAGTCATGATCGCCGTTCAGCACCCCCTGCAAGCGGAACTGACCATTGGCCACATAGCTGGTGGTGCGCGAGCCATCAGGCATGCTCAAATCCAGATAGCCTACAAAGTCTTCTGGCCCCAATTCAGCCGTGCCTGCGTACTGCAGGTGGCCAGCCAAGCAATATGGGGTTTGTGCGACTTCATCATCGTCCAAAATTCGCACTGGCCAGTCGATGTTCAGCCAGGTCACCCATTCATTACCTTCGGCCACTTCAAGACGGGCGTAGATGTCATCGCGATCTGTGCCTATGGGAAGCCCGTCAGTATAGAGCTGATAACCCTCTTGCCAGTTCGACCAATCAAATGTCATCAAGGTGGCATCACCGGCAAAGTCCCAATGACCGTTGCGGAACAAATAAATGGGTACCTGAATGCCGTCTTTATCGAGCAAACGATCTTCGGTAATGGTTGGCAAGCTGTCTTTGGCCACGCGCATGTAAACCGCTGGTCGGCTGTCACTGCTGGCTAAAGCGCTTTCCTCGTTCGCCAAATCCAGTCGCAGGCGCTCACCCTCTTGGTCTTGCAAGCGCACCTGAGCAAAGGCAGTAGAAATCAAACGGTATTCATCCTCTTCGTTTGCTGCTGGCGGTGCGGCAAAGCTAACTTCTGCTTCCCTTGCTTCTTCATCACCTCGGCCAATGAAGTCACCAGGGAAAAACTGAGCCTCGTCAGGGTCGGAGGGCGTAAAGCCCTGAATGCCAGCCTGAATCAGATTCACATTGCTACCAAGGCTGTTGACTGGCAACTGCACATCTACCTCTGGCAGCTGACCGGACGAAGCCATGGCCTGCGCACCTTCATCACCGGCCACCAGCAAGGCCTGGCCTGTTGGGTCGCGGTACAGACCAAAGCGGATCATTTGCGTACTGCTGCTGAAGGCAACATCCTCATCTTGCACCGCCTGAACCGCCTGTAACTCGGGTGACATCACCAGATCGGCACTCAGCATCTGCACTTCTGCTTCACCGAACCGTAACAAGTTGCGATGCGCTTCGGTCATGCCGTCGCGCTGGGCGCTGATCTCAATGCGGGCATTGTCTGCGGTGCGCAAGAAATCACGAATCATTAACTGGTAACGCCCCTGCTCATCGGTTTCAGCGACAAATTCACGAGTTCGAGTCTTAATTGCTTCCGAGGACGGTGCTTTGGCTTCGGCTGGTGGCTGATCGATCACCCGAACACGCACCAAGGCATCGGCCACCGGATTGCTACCAGACAGGCTCTGGGCCACCTGACCACTGAGGTGAATGGTCACTAATTCAACCGCAGGGTCTTCCACTACGGGAGGGATCAGGTCTGGTGTAGGTGTAGGCGTTGGTGTAGGTGTAGGCGTTGGTGTAGCCGTTGGCGTAGACGTTGGCGTAGACGTTGGCGTAGACGTTGGCGTCACCGTTGGCGTCACCGTAGGGGAAATAGTGGTACTGGGTCTGGTGTCGGGCGAAGGATCTGGCTCCTCTTTCTTGTTAGGGGAGCAGGCCACCAAACAGATTGCACTGATGACGGCGGGTGAGAGCCATTTAGACATTACCGATCTCCTTACGAATTATTCATTCTTCAGACTAGACCAGATTGCCAAATGGATCACAGAAAGTTGTTGTATTTATGTAACTAAAGTAGCCATTGAAAAACCACTTATTTTGTAGAGCTTTTGCACCCTACAGCAGCAAACACCTGCCGCAGCAGAGAGAGAATCTTCCCTGAACGTAATGCAACTAACCCAACAACTCCGGCACCAAGCGCTGTTTTTCATAGGGCGGGCGCTGATAGTCGGCTTTTTTTAGTTTGGGTAGCTTGACTGGCGGGTGAGACACCGGCTTGTAGGGTATTTGGCGCAACAAATGAGCAATGCAATTGAGCCGAGCGCGTTTTTTGTCATCGGCCTCGACCACCCACCAAGGGGAATCCTGGGTATCGGTTGCAGCAAACATTTGATCCTTAGCCTTGGAATACTCAGCCCAACGATTCCTAGACTCCAAATCCATAGGGCTGAACTTCCAGCGTTTCATGGGGTTCTCAATGCGCTCTTGAAAACGTCGCTCTTGCTCATCATCAGATACTGAGAACCAGTACTTGACCATGATAATCCCAGAGCTAATCAATAATTGTTCAAAAATGGGCGCCTCCTTCAGAAACTCCTGGTGTTCTTCCTTGCTACAAAACCCCATCACCACCTCTACCCCGGCGCGGTTATACCAGCTGCGGTCAAAGAGTACGATTTCACCGCCAGCAGGCAGTTGAGCAGCATAGCGCTGGAAATACCATTGGCTGCGTTCGCGTTCAGTGGGTTTGTCCAGGGCCACAATACGGCACACCCGGGGATTGAGCTTTTCCGCGATACGCTTAATAGCGCCACCCTTGCCAGCGGCATCACGCCCTTCAAACACCACCACAACTTTAGCTCCGGTTTCCTTAACCCATTCTTGCATGCGCACAAGTTCTATCTGCAGATCTTTCAAGGTCTTTTCGTAGGCTTTCTTTTTCAGCTTTGACATTGACGACATACCTATACTCCAAAAAATATATTCACAGTCTAGTAGAGGGCTGGCAATTTAGCAGCGATTTTTCAGGTTATCGGTTATACTGCCATCATCTTGATCATTGAAGGATTGCCTTGTGCCCTTTTCCAGTTTTGGCCTTAACGACCGGCTTAACAGAGCCATTGAGCTGCTCAATTACCAACAACCAACACCGGTGCAGGAACAAGCCATTCCTGCCATTTTCTCCGGCCAAGACCTTAGGGTCACAGCGCAAACCGGCAGTGGTAAGACTGCTGCATTCTTACTGCCCATACTGCACGAACTGGTAGAAAATCCAACTAACCATCACGAAATCCGTGCACTTATACTATCTCCTACTCGTGAACTGGCTAAGCAAATCCTGGACAACCTCAAGCAGTTAGGCAAGTTCACTCAGCTAAAGTTTGCCATGGTGACCGGCGGCGACAGCCTAAACAAACAAATTGCCGAATTACGCCGCATGCCGGACGTACTGGTGGCCACCCCAGGGCGATTGATGGAGCACATTGCCCTGGGCCAGCCTCTGGCTGAAGTAGACTTCGTTGTCTTTGACGAAGCTGACCGCATGCTGGACATGGGTTTTGCCGAAGATGTGAGCAATATCTATCAGGCCTGCTGCCTGCAAGAAGGCCACCGACCACAGAGCTTGCTGTTCTCGGCCACCACAGGTGGCCCAGCACTGAAAACCATGGTCAATAAAGTATTGCACCAGCCCTTGCAGTTGGTGATCAACGCGGTGCAGCAAATGTCTGAAAACATTCGCCAGCAAATCATTACCGTTGATCACGACCAGCACAAAGAACAAGTACTGCTATCACTGCTGCAACAAGAAGAGTACGGGCGTGCACTGGTGTTCACCAACACCAGAGTCACCGCCGAGCGGCTTTATGGCCTGCTACAGCAACAAGAGCTAAAAGCCTATATTCTACACGGCGACAAAGAGCCAGCTGAACGCAAAAACGCCATGCGCAACTTTAAGCAGGGCCAAAGCCGAGTCATGGTGGCCACTGATCTGGCCGCTCGCGGCCTAGACCTAGATGGCCTAGACCTAGTAATCAACTTTGACATGCCCAGACGTGGCGATGAATACCTGCATCGTGTTGGTCGCACTGGCCGGGCCGGCGAACAGGGTCTAGCGATTTCCTTAATTGATCACAACAGCTGGAACCTGATGTGCAGCATTGAACGTTATTTGAAACAACACTTTGAGCGCCGCAACCTCAAGGACTTAAAAGCCAAGTATCAAGGGCCGAAAAAACAAAAAGCGTCGGGCAAAGCCGCAGGCAAAAAGAAAAAGGACAGTGGCAAGGGCAAAACTCTAGCTAAGGGCAAAGCCAGCAGCACAGCCACCAAGCCAGCCCAAAAGCCCAAGACAGCGTCGCGCGGAGTGAGCGCCGAACAATTAACCGATGAACAACGCTCGGGCATGGTCGGCATGAAGCGTAAACCCAAAATTGGCCCCGAGCTGTAAGCTCGAAAAACAGCTGTAAGCT
>SKIB01000078.1 GCA_007116635.1 Saccharospirillaceae bacterium | reverse complement strand
TTGCCGCAAGCGCTTAGGGCTATGCCTAAAGCTAATAAGCCGACGAATTGAATTGGATGTCGCATGAGTTTAGGCTCCAAATAAGCTGTAGAAGTGAGGCTGTTAATAATTATGCTGCTTATTCTAGAGACTTATGGATAAGCCTCCGTGCGCTGTTTCACAACTGCTGGTCAATTTTGCTGTATCCTGAGCAAAAATTAAGCCCGAGTTCAGCCTGTGGGTTCTAGTCTGGGAGGGTCAGACCTGAGGTGCTCGTCATGCGTTTATTTTACAGTTTACTTTTTCTGGTTATATCTTCAGTTTCCTATGCCTCGGAGGCATTCTTTGTTCGTCATGAATACGCTCAGGTGCTGCGAGTAAAGCCAGTCGTTGAAGAGGTAGTCATTGAGCGGCAGCGCCTAGTATGTCATGCCCCTAACGATAGCTTTGGTTTGGAGCCTTGGCGACTGGGCGCTCAATCCCAGCTGGACCTCTCACCTCAGCTTACCTTGCCAGGCCAGCCTTGGCAGCAATGTTGGTTAAGGCTCGAACCAGAAATTATTCGAGTTGATCGAGGTTATCAGGTGCGCTTTATTTATCGAGGGCAAATGTATGAAACAATTACTAGCAAGCCACCGGCTGAGCGATTAAAGTTACAGCTAGTACTTATTCCCGAGATTGAATAGCCTGATGAAAAACAGTTTACTCGTTATTGTCCTATGCTTTGCTGCTGTCACAACTATTTTTGCCCAGAGCAATCTGCAGTCCTGTACCTCTCAGCCCTTGCCGCTAGATAAAGAGGAAGATTTAGTGCGCGCGGTTCAGTGTCAATTTCCTGAAGGTCGTATTTTGCGTATTGTTGCTAAGGATGAGCAATATTACTGGGTAAGATTGTTGCAAGACTCTGGGATTGAGGACATTCTATTTGATATCGCCACAGGGGACCCTGTGGAGCCAGAAGAGGATTAAGCATGCGTTTGCTAGTGGTTGAAGACGATCAAGGTTTGGCTGAACACCTGCAACGAGCCTTGCGTAAGCAGGGTTATGCAGTGGATCATTCGGCTGATGGTAAGGATGCCTTATTCCGAGCCCAAGAATATAACTATGACTTAGCCATTATCGATCTGGGCTTGCCAGGACTGGACGGCCTAGAGGTGGTTAAGACTTTGCGTGCTAAAGGCAAAAGCCTGCCCATCTTGGTGTTAACAGCTCGGGCACATTGGCGAGACCGTGTGGCAGGTTTGGAAGCAGGGGCCGATGATTATTTAGGTAAACCCTTTGTGGCAGACGAACTGTTAGCCAGAGTTGCAGCTCTACTTCGCCGCGCAGCTGGAGAGGCAAGCCCATTAGTGACTGTAGGCCCCTTGACCCTGGATATGGCCAAGAAGGAAGTCAGCTTACATGAGCGATGTGTCCCTCTTACTTCTTATGAGTACAACACCTTAGAGTACTTGGTTTTGCATCGTAATAAGGTGGTCAGTAAAACTGAGTTGACAGAGCATCTTTATGAACAAGACTTTGATCGCGATAGCAATACCATTGAAGTCTTTGTGCGTCGATTACGCAAGAAGCTTGACCCTGATGGCAGTCTTCAGCCCATTGCTACCATGCGCGGTCAGGGCTACCGTTTGGATCTAGATGACTAAGCTCTTTTCTTTGTCTTTGCGATTGCGACTGCTGTTGTCAGTCGCTCTGACTCTGCTGCTGTTTTTGGGCATAACAGGCTTGGTGTTAGACAGAGCCATGACCACCAGCGTGATGGAGGCGGCACAAAGTGAATTACGGCTTCGCCTCTATTCATTAATGTCAGAGGTTGAGGCAGATCAAGGTCGAGTGACCATGCCCTTATTAAATCAAGACCAGCAGTTGAACGACCCTCATTCTGGCGTTCTAGCGGTGATACTGGATGGCGATCAGCGAATTCTTTGGCAATCTCAGTCTTCCTCTTTTGTTCCAGAAGTACTTAATTTGGCGCTTACATTGAAGCCGGCAGCCGCTGGAGAGTTTCAAACACATCAGTTAGAGCATGGGGATAATCAATGGTTGGTAAAGAGTTATCCAGTTAACTGGATCAGGCAGTCTGGTACTCTAAACTTGACCTTTATGGTGATGGAGGACTCAAGGCTGAGGGAGGCAACCTTGAGTGGTTTTCGTACTACCTTGTGGCTTGGATTCTTTTTTTGTGGTTTATCCCTGCTGCTCAGCCTACTGCTACTCGTAAGGTGGAATCTGTTGCCACTGCGCTCTCTGAGCCTAGAACTGTCAGCCATTCGTAGTGGCCAAGCGGATAAAATTCTGCTTCCTTATCCAAAAGAATTGCAGTCGGTTACCCAGAACCTAAATCTATTACTTGCTGCTGAGCAGGATCAAAGGCGTCGCTATCGTGATCGTCTGAGTGATCTTGCTCATAGCCTTAAAACCCCCTTGGCCAATTTATCTGCTCAAACAACGGGTTTACCTGAGCATATCCAACAAAGCATGACTGAACAGGTGATGCGAATGGACCAGATCGTGCAGTATCAGCTGAAGCGTACTCTGGGAGGTGAGCAGGCTGTGCACCTGGAGTTAACGCCCTTGGCAAGTACCACTGAGCGTTTGTTTCGCGTGTTACAGCATGCTTTTGACCCATCGCCTCAGTTGAGCCTTGAAGTAGATGAGCAGCTCAAGGTGCCTATGGCAGAGGACGACTGTATGGAAGTGCTAGGTAATCTGCTAGAGAACGCCGCCAAGTATGGCAATGGCCAAATTCTAGTGACCAGTCATCAGCATGGCTTTAGTGTTGAAGACGATGGTCCAGGAATCCCTGAGGACCAGCGGGAGCTGGTCTTGCAGCGTGGCGTGCGCATGGATACCTTAAAGCCCGGCCAAGGCATCGGTTTGGCAGTTGTGTCTGATATCTTGGCCAGCTATCGTGCGCAATTGGCAATTAGCACCAGCCCTTTAGGTGGTGCTCGCTTTACCATTACCTTTGCGCCGCTACCCAGTTAGCCTCGGACCAATTGAGTCTATTGCTTGCCTGCTGATTTAAGCGATACTCAAGTTGATAGTCCTCGACCCTAAGGTATAGGATGTTACTGTTATCTCTTAACTCCAGCTTGCCTTTATGTGGCAGGGTATTGCCTAGTTGGTAACCCAGGTGGGGAAAGTTCCAAGTTGGCTGATAATGAATCTGCATCTGACGGTTGCTCTGATTTGGCCGTAGTATGCGTACCTGTGCACCGCTAAGAGCCTGTAATTCAGCCTGCTGATTGCTACTTGCCTTGCTGCTGGCTTGATGGATTTGTAAACCAAGGCTCTCTTGGCTGCTTAATTGAGTGAGTTGCAAATCAGCGCTTAATTGATTGGTATTATGACTGTATGCTGGACTTTGGTGATAATTAAAAAACCAGCCATTAGTCACTTTAAAGTCACCATTAATTCGCCAATCACCCTGAACACAGTTGTCGAAGCGAATTTCCCGAAACTGAGCTTGCAGGTTAGCGTTTAGGCTGCCGTTACTACTCCAGACATAATTATTCGGTTGCTGTTGGCCGCTGATCTCAAAAGAACCCTGTTCACAGCTAGTGGCCTGGCCTTGAGCGGTGGGATAATGATTGAGGCGGATTGGGCTGCCTGTGACCTGACTAAGGCTACTGGCTAGACCCGTCAGGATGCGCTGTTCTGCTAATGGTTCATCGGCTGGATGAGCGAAATAAAATTGACTACCAAGCCCAAGGGTATCCATTGCCCAAACCCCTAGGCTAACCCATTGGCGCTCTTCTTGAAGAGAGCTTTCTTGTTCGACGGTTTCAAATTCGCAAGCGGTGAGGCTTAAGGCCAGTCCGGCTGCAACTAGCATAATTGGACGTTGCATATACACTTCCTCAAGAGTATGTTTGCTTAGTATAACCTGCTAAGAGTGAACCCTAGTTGAACCCATTGCAAAAAAAATTGCCAATAGGTGGTTGGCTGCGCGATCTGTATCACGTTTTTTTGCCTGTGCATGCTAAGTCGGATGGTGATAACTTTGCTGCTCTGAAACAGGCTGATCTAGGGCAGGCAAGACAAGAAAATAGTTTTGTCGACCTTAGTTTTCGCGTTATGGGCAAATTGTGCAAACAGGACGGCAATGTCGATATGCGCGAAATTGCCTATGCTCGAGAGTTAATGCAAAAAATGCGTCTGGGTGCTAGGGCCACTAATTTAGCTATGCAGGCATTTAATGAAGGAAAACAGCCGCAGTGGTCAATAAGCCCTGGTCTTAATGAGCTGTATCGGCGCTACAAAGAGCGCGCCTGGGTTCGACAACTCTTTCTTGAGTTGCAATTCCGTGCCGCCATGGCAGATGGGCCATTGACTCAGGCAGAGTTGATATTGCTCAAAGACATGGCTCATCTGCTGCGCATCTCTAGCTTGCAATTTTCTATCCTTAAAGCTCGAGTTGAGCGAGCTCATCAATTACAACATCGTCCGGCTCCGGCTAAACTTCAGGCGCTTAAGCAGTTGGGGTTACCAGCTGGTGCCAGCGAGCAAGACATCCGTATGGCTTACAAACGATTGATCAGTCGATACCATCCGGATCGTTACCCTCAGCCTGAGGTTAAGGCGCAGATGGAGCATCGTGCCCGCGAAATCAATCAGGCCTATCGACTGTTGCGTGATGGTTTTTGAGCCTTGGCTGATGAGGGTTAATTGGCACGCCGTGCCTCAGTGCCCTGGGAATTGCTCTGCAGCCAGCCCCAAACTCGTCTCATGTCGCGGTCGGCTTGAACGCCGGTCCGTGCTGGAGGGTGGGTATTTTCAATCTGCAAGTAGTTTGGGTTTTGCCTCCTGGTGGCAGCGCCGCGCCGTTGTACTGCTTGAACACGATGCCAGTCGTTGCCATGCCAAATGTCCAGCAGGGGGTATTGCAGTCGACCCATCAGATCGGCTGCATCGAAGCCTTCCAAGGGTTGCCAATAATAACTAATAAAATAAAGTCCAAAGTTGTCCAGCCTGGGTGCTTGGTTCACGCCAAAGCTCAAAACTTGGTTGCTCTGTGCACCTACCGCCATTAGGGCAGTGTTTAAAATGTTACGCTCAGCCCCTTGCTGCAGGGCCTGGTTGATCAAGCGGTTGACCTGATCTTGGCTAAGATTTGCGGGGAGTTGCACGCTAAAGGTAGCCCAGCCGGAGCGAGGTAGTTCTAAGCGAATATTACGAATTAAATCTGGCCAATCGGCATGTTGGCCTGGGCCGTGGAATATGATCAGCAAGCCCTTGGGACTAGGGGTTCGATGCCATTGCCAAAGACCAAAGCTGTCCAATTCTTGATCCAGCCACAGCCATTCGTCTTGCCAGGGGCTATTGGTTATGCGTTGTTGAAAATCCTCTGCACTGATTTGCCCATGAACTGGTATAAAAATTAGTAACAGGAGGGCGATTATTGTGTTTAACAGGGGTACAATGCCGCCATATCTTTTTGTTTTGTAGGTATTAGTATGTCGCAACATATCATTGCCCCGTCAATATTGTCAGCCGATCTGGCGCGTTTAGGTGAAGATGTCGCTCGGGTATTGGCCGCTGGTGCCGACTGGGTGCATTTTGATGTCATGGATAATCATTATGTACCCAATCTAACCTTTGGCCCTAGCATCTGTAAAGCCTTGCGCCAATATGGCATTAAGGCTCCCATTGACGTTCACCTGATGGTTAAACCAGTTGATCGGCTGATTGGCGATTTTATTGAGGCCGGTGCTGACATTATCAGCTTTCATCCTGAGGCGTCGGAGCACATTGATCGTTCTTTACAATTGATTCGCAGTGCCGGTTGTAAAGCAGGCTTGGTGTTCAACCCTGCCACGCCCCTGTCTTATTTGGACTATGTATTGGATAAGGTGGATGTGATCT
Source organism: Saccharospirillaceae bacterium (assembly GCA_007116635.1). Classification (GTDB taxonomy): domain Bacteria; phylum Pseudomonadota; class Gammaproteobacteria; order Pseudomonadales; family Natronospirillaceae; genus SKIB01. The sequence goes on along the minus strand of SKIB01000078.1, from coordinate 2,156 downwards.
TGCTGATGAGTGTTAACCCTGGCTTTGGTGGTCAGTCTTTCATTCCGAGCACCCTCGATAAACTGCGTAAAGCCAGAGCCATCATCGACGCCAGTGGACGTGACATCCGCTTGGAAGTGGATGGTGGTGTTAAGGTGGATAACATTCAAGACATTGCCTTGGCAGGAGCTGACACCTTTGTCGCTGGCTCTGCTATCTTTGGTCAGCCAGATTACCGACAGGTGATCAAACAGATGCGCGCTGAGCTGGCGCCTGTGAAATGAAGGCCGTAGCTGAAATGAATGCCGTAGCTGAAATGAACGCACCAGCAACTCAAAAGTATCAGGCACTGTTTTTTGATCTGGATGGCACCCTGGTGGATTCCATTGCTGATTTACATGCCTGCTTGAGCCAGGCCTTTGAGCAGCTGTCTTTACCAAAGTTGGAGTTGGCTCAGGTCAGTGCCTGGGTGGGGCGTGGCACGGCCATGCTCATTGCTCAGGCCTTGGCTTGGGCAGGTAAACCTGAGCTGCAACAAGACTGTTTGGCGGCCTTTAATCAGGCCTATGCCCAGTGTGATCATGGCCTTACTCAGGTGCGGCCAGAAGCTCTGGCATGCTTGGCTCTGTGGCGGTCTCAGGGTTATCGTTTGGCCTTGATTACTAACAAGCCCATGCAGTTTACCCAGCCTTTGCTTGAGGTGCATGGTTTAGCACCCTTTTTTGAGCTGGTGCTGGCCGGTGACTCTTTGCCTGAAGCCAAGCCTAAGCCCATGCCGCTGCTCAAGGCAGCCGAACATTTTTGCTTATCGGTTGAGCAGTGCCTGATGATTGGCGATTCAGTGCACGATTGGCACGCAGCGCAGGCAGCACAGATGGACGCGGTTATTTTGACCGGCGGCTATGGCCCAGCCCTACCTGCTGAGATTCCAGCGAACCAATTGCTCGACTCCTTGGATGCTTTGCCACTCTGAGGTTTGCAGGTTGCACACCAAAAAGGCTGTGTTCACAGCCTTACTCTTTGACTCTAATGCTCTATTAGGAATGCCCTATTAGGGCCAAAGCGTGCGCTTAATCCAGCGTTCGCTGTTGTCAAACAGATGAAAGCCTAGATGCACATCTAGAATATAATTTTCTAATGGCACAAGCCCAGCGCGATTGTACCAGCGTGCCTCAAAATAATGATAGTCACCCTCCTGATCCTTGACGTAGACCAGGCTTCCCTCTGGGTAGGCCGCTGTCTCTTGCCAGGCCTGATAAGGAGCCACAGGGTGAGACAGCTCTGGACTAGGTTTGTGGGTGTTGACCAAGTGCAGAGGTGACTCCTGACTGATGATGAGTTTGCTAAAACGTGCTCGTTGCTCGTTAGCAGGTGCCCAGCTGAGGTTGCCGCCACCAAAGAAGGTGTGGAAAGCCAGGCTGTCGATCTGAGTGTTGGCGCTGGTGCGCCACACTCGGTCAAGGGATTCCAGCACCAGTTCGCCATCCAGATAGGTGCGCAAAATGCCATCGGCCTGGCCAAGGGTATTGAGCTGAATAAATTGAGTGATGCTGTGCCACTCACCCCTGGTTAGGCGTTTGCCTGTGCTTAGGTAATGGCCGCAATGTTCGCTCTTGCCTGGGTAGTAAAGATATTGGGTTAACAAGCCCTGTTCGCGCCACATCAGACGCGCGGTAAAGCCATCCTCGACCAGCCCACAGCCCGTTGGATTGCCTCCGCCACCAAGGCCTGGCAGTTTGCCACCCAGCACCCAATCGAAATCCACTGGCAAGTACAATTGATATTGCAGCCAGAGTTGGTCACTGGCTTGAAGGTCTTGCTCGCCAGATTGGCTAAGGGCCAATGGCATGTTGAAGACGCTGGCTGAGTTGCCACCAATACTACCGGCTAGATAGGTCACTTCTAGGGCGGTCGGCTGGCCGACTAAATGTAGGCGGCCCTGATTCAGGCCAGAGCTGTTATTGGCAGTGAAGCCAAATAGCTGCTCAAACTGTTGGTTGTCGAGTGGGCCGTTGGCCAGGCCTGAAAAGTCTATCTGCTGATAGGCACCCAGTAGTGGTTCAGGACTGATGCTGGGTTCAGGACTGATGCTGGGTTCAGGACTGATGCTGGGTTCAGGACTGATGCTGGGTTCAGGACTGATGCTGGGTTCAGGACTGATGCTGGGTTCAGGACTG
>SKIB01000060.1 GCA_007116635.1 Saccharospirillaceae bacterium | reverse complement strand
CGCAGGATCTCAAAAGCCGTCGCAGGATCTCAAATGCCGAAGCCTAGCCATATTCAGCCCACCCAACAATGTAGGCTGCATAAGAGACACCCAGGGTAATTGCAGTTCATTATCCTCAACGATAAGAAGCAACAATCTCCTGAATCACGCCCTCGGCCAGCAGTTCATCCAAAGCTTCAAACACTCTAGCTGTAAGAGGATTGTCTTTACGCATGGCCATGTGAATATTGTTCAGAGCTATGATTAATGGGCTTAATGCCAAGCCTGCATACTGAGGGTTTTGTTGCTGATCGTACAAAAGTGAAATGTCCGTGTGCACAAAGCCATGGATACGGTCACTGAGTAACTTTCGATAATTTTGATCGGCAGTCTGCACATCTTCTCTGGTAAAAACCCCCGCCTCAACTGCTTGATTAAACTCAGCAGCATACACAAAGCCAAGATGGCCGCCTATGACCTTGCCCGCAAGGTCTGCATAACTGTTCATGCTCGGTGCCATGGCTTGAGTGGTAATAATTTGGCTGTACTCAGCATGAATGACAGACGAAAACTCATAATGCTCTGCATTACCGGTCCAGTAAGGGCTGGAGCGCACATTGATGTCGATTTCGCCTTCCAGTAGAGCGGCGTCAATACGAGCTCGTGAAATTCAAGCACCTTAAGTTCAAGACAAGCTCGTTCCGCTACCGCTTGACTAATTCTTGGCATCATGCCCGTTAATTGATCGGCATCGCGAATTAAAAAGGGCGGGGACCAAGCTGACTGATAGCCCACCACTAAAACCTCAGCAGAAGAAAAACCGGCTAAAGCAGCGACTGATAATATTAATCTGCGCATAAATCTAACCCACATTGACTATTTGACTTTTTGAAGATAGTCCAAGGTGTGATTATCTGCACATTTTTTGCGCGATTGTTTGTGCAGGGGGTTAAAAGATGGTTCAGCATTATGCAATGCAAGGGGCAGTCCCCTGCGACCTGACCAGTCCCCCTGCGATCTAGCCAATTACCTTGCTACCTAGCCAGTCACCCTGCACGAAGTCGCAGGGTCTAGCCAAACCAACTAGGGTTCATCAACGCCATCAGGACTGGCCTGCCCTTGTTGCTGCCCGTGATCTTGTTCTGAGGCTTCCGCTGTCTTTAGGATCTCAGCCACCAACAAGTCCTGATCGGTCCCTATAATCCTAACCTGAGAGCCAATGGGCGCATCCGGCCCAGTGACAAACCAGTTAGAATCATTCAGCCGCACCTTGCCCCTACCATCGACCAAGGCCTCAGTGAGCCTGGTAGTTCGACCCACAAAGCCACTGAGCGGGCGATTTAGATTTGGTTTGTCACTTGGCTTGGCGCGCTTTTGCAAAAATAACCACCAGAAGTAAGCACTAATGAGTGACATAATTGAAAATAGTAGTAGTTGAATCTGCCAACCAATAGGCAACACAAAGGCAAGGGTGCCAGTGATGATGGCTGCCACGCTGAATGCCATTAAAAAGCCAGCTGCCCCAAGACTCTCTGCAACTAACAGCAGTAGCCCTAATGCCAACCAGTGCCAGTAAGCTAACCATTCCATAATTCGACCTTACTTATTGATGGCTTTAAGCATATCGGCCATTCCACCTAGAGAGCCAATGATGCCAGAAGCTTCCAGTGGCATGAACACCATTTTGCTGTTCTCGGAAGAACCAATTTCTTTTAATGCTTGGACATATTTTTCTGCCACGAAATAGTTGATGGCGTTCATATTACCCTCTGCAATGGCCACAGAAACCATGCGGGTGGCATTGGCTTCGGCTTCTGCAGTACGCTCACGAGCTTCTGCCTCAAGATAGGCTTCTTGCTTAGCAGCTTCGGCACGTAGGATTTGACCCTGCTTTTCACCCTCGGCACGTAGGATTTGCGCTGCTCGGAAGCCCTCGGCTTCAAGGATGGAGGCGCGCTTTTCGCGCTCAGCCTTCATTTGGTTGGCCATGGCATCCACTAGATCCTTAGGTGGGCGAATGTCACGAATTTCGATCCGAGTAACCTTGATGCCCCAGGGGTTGGTTGCGGCATCAACAATCTGCATTAATTTTTCATTAATATTGTCGCGTTTGCTTAGCATGCCGTCCAGTTCCAGCGAGCCTAGTACGGTACGGATGTTGGTCATGGTGATGTTTTTGATCGCCAGCTCCACATTGTCTACCTGATAGGCCGCTTTAGGCGCGTCCATTACTTGATAAAAACAGACGGCATCGATGGTAACCATGGCGTTATCGGAAGAAATGACTTCCTGCGGCGGAATGTCCAGCACTCGTTCACGCATATTGATGCGGTTGGCCACTCTGTCGATGAAGGGGGTAATGATGTTGAGGCCGGGGTTCAGGGTGGTGGTGTAGCGACCAAAGCGCTCCACTGTCCATTCTTCTGACTGAGGCACGATCTTGACCCCAGCCGAGACGATGACGATGACCACTAACACGATCAGACCGATGACGATTAAACCTTCCATCTTGTTGCTCCGAAATTTGCTGATAAAGACCTAACCATCTTAGCTAGCCTTGTTCGCCTTGGCGAGTCTTTATTCAGCCTTGTTCCTGCGTAATTCTTGTCATTAAGCGCATCAGTTGTCACTGTGCAGCTCAGCTCAGCTCAGCTCAGCTCAGCTCAGCTCAGCTCAGCCCAGTTGTCACCCTGCGCGTAGTCGCAGGGTCTCCTGGCTGCGCCCGCCCTGCTGCGGCTGCTGCCTTGTGGCCTCTGGCGAGCATTCGCGGCGCGCTGCTGTGGTTTCTGGCCGCTGATGATCGTTTAGCTTTCGCGCTTGCGCCGTCCATGGGCATTCGCATCCGCACATCCCTGTGCTCCTGACGCCGCCGACGGCCACAAGCCAGCACCCGCTGTCGCAGGCAGGCTGGAGTTACGATTGTGGCTCACGAGATTTTGTCGCCCTGTGCGAAGTCGCAGGGTCTTATATGTGCAATTACAAGAGCTATGAAACCAGCTCAAGGAGCGGGCTGGGAACTGGGATTGAGGGGTGTCGGCGGCCAGGGATGGACGCCGTCAAGCGGTCAGGATGACGAACAGCGTCCCCGAAAGCCCAGTTGCTAGACCAGCGACTGGGCGGGAAACGGCAGACCTGAGGAGACCCTGCGACTACGCGCAGGGTGACAGGTGGAAGCGCGGACTTAGCCCAGTAAGGCTTTGGCCTTGCTGATGACATTATCGACCGTGAAGCCGAAGTGCTTAAACAGATCGCCAGCAGGAGCCGACTCGCCAAAGCTGGTCATGGCCAATACATCGCCGTCTAAACCAGTGAATCGGAACCAGGACTCCGGTACACCGGCTTCAACAGCCAAGCGCGCACGAACCATGCTTGGCAATACCGACTCTTGGTAAGCAGCGTCTTGCGCCAAGAAGCGATCCATCGAAGGCATGGACACCACCCGTACCGCTACGCCTTGCTCAGCCAGTACCTTGGCCGCATCCATTGCCAGGCTTACTTCCGAGCCTGCAGAAATTAGGATAAGCTCGGGCTGCGCAGTGCTGTCAAACAGCACATAGCCACCCTTAAGCACATTGCTTAGTTGCTCGGCATTGCGCTCTTGGTGTGGCAAATTCTGACGCGAGAAGATCAGCGCCGTTGGCCCAGCAAGGTTTTGCAAGGCAAAGGCCCAGGCGGCAGCACTTTCCACTGCATCGGCAGGGCGCCAGGTGCTTAGGTTAGGCGTGGCGCGCAGGCTGGCAACCTGTTCCACTGGCTGGTGGGTTGGGCCGTCTTCACCCAGACCAATGCTGTCATGAGTGTAGACATGAATGACCGGCTGCTTCATCAGCGCCGACATACGCACCGCGTTGCGCGCGTATTCCATGAACATTAGGAATGTGGCGCCATAAGTACGCAAACCACCATGCAGGCTGATGCCGTTCATGATTGCGGTCATGCCAAATTCGCGTACGCCATAGAAGCAATAGTTACCACTGGCGTCAGCGGCGCTTACGCCCTTGGCTTCAGGCCATAGGGTCAGGTTAGAACCTGCTAGGTCGGCACTGCCACCAAAGATTTCAGGTAATTTTGGAGCAAAATGGGCAATGGCGTTTTGGCTGGCTTTGCGGCTGGCGATGGTGTCGCCCTTGGCAGCTACCTGAGCGATGTAGTCCTGTGCCAGTTGTGCGAAGTCAGCAGGCAGTTCACCGGCCATGCGGCGTTGGAATTCAGCGGCCAGTTCAGGGAATTCACCTTGGTAAGCATTAAAGGCTTGCTGCCACTTGTCTTCAGCGGCGGCACCCTTGATGCTGGCGTCCCATGCGGCCTTGATGTCCTGTGGGATTTCAAAGGGCGGGTAGTTCCAGCCCAAACGCTCGCGAGTCAGGGCGATTTCAGCGTCACCCAGGGGGGCGCCGTGGCATTCTTCTTTGCCTTCTTTGTTCGGAGAGCCAAAGCCAATGATGGTTTTGCAGCAAATCAGGGTTGGGCCTTCGTGATTGGCCTTGGCGGTTTCAATGGCTTGTTTGATTTCTTCAGGGTTGTGGCCATCAACGCGCGGAATCACTTGCCAGCCGTAGGACTCAAAACGCTTAACGGTGTCATCGGTGAACCAGCCTTCCACTTCGCCATCAATGGAGATGCCGTTGTCATCATAGAAAGCAATCAGCTTGCTCAAACCAAGGGTGCCAGCCAAGGAGCAGGCTTCGTGGCTGATGCCTTCCATCATGCAGCCATCACCTAGGAAGACATAGGTGTGATGGTCAACTACATTATGGCCGGGGCGGTTAAACTGCGCGGCCAGTACTTTTTCCGCAATGGCCATACCCACGGCATTGGCGATGCCCTGACCCAGGGGGCCAGTGGTGGTTTCAACGCCTGGCGCATAGCCGTATTCAGGATGACCTGGGGTTTTGGAATGCAACTGGCGGAAATTTTTCAGGTCTTCAATGCTCAGGTCGTAACCGGCTAGGTGCAACAGGCTGTAAAGCAGCATCGAACCGTGGCCATTGGACAGCACAAAGCGGTCACGGTTAGGCCAGTTCGGGTTCTTGGGGTTATGGCTCAAGAAGTCGCGCCACAGCACTTCGGCAATGTCGGCCATGCCCATTGGGGCACCAGGATGGCCAGATTTGGCGCGCTGAACGGCGTCCATACTGAGTGCACGGATGGCATTGGCTAATTGATGACGAGCAGGCATGAAGGTCTCCAGATAAGGCTGCAAAAGGCTAAGGCCGAATATTGTCGCCTATCTATTGCATAGGGGCAAAGGTAAATACGAAAAAATGCCAAAAAAGCACTGAAAATAAGCCAACCCGTTAGGACAGCAGTCGTTGCAACAGCTGGCGCACTTCCGCAGGTTCGAAGGGTTTGTCGCAAATGGCATCCACGCCGGCCTGACTGATGTTGGCCAGATGCTGGTCATTAGCTTCTGAGCTGACCATTAAGATGGGAAGGTGCGAATGATTGGGGTGCTGGCGAATCAATTCGGCCAGCTCGCGACCGTCCATTTCCGGCATGTTGTAATCTGTGACCACCAGATCAAAATTATGTTCATTGAGTAAATTGGCGGCCTCTTTGCCGTTTTCTGCTTCTAACAGTTGCTCAACGCCCATGTTTTCCAGTACTCGGCGGATGTGGCGTCTGGCCATGCGGCTGTCATCGACCAGCAGCACCCGCACCTGAGTGATGTCAAACAGCTCCAGCTCCAGTTCTTGGTGATGCAAGAAATCTAGGGTCGCTTTGGCGGCGCGCAACAAATCTTGCGCTGCAAAGGGCTTGGGCAGAATGGCCAGCACGCCGGATTGTTTCATGCGCTCTAAGTGCTCGCGGTTGCGCTCACTGGACACCAGCATAAAGGCCTGCTGTTGCCAGTTTGGGTCTTGCCTTAGCTGAAGTAAAAAATCATCCGCTTGGCCATCCGGTAAGTAAAGGGCGCTAACGATCAAATCCGGCTTGGCGCTGTACATCAATTGCCAAGCCTCAGCAAAGCTGTGCGCCGAATCGATCTTGTGCACGCCAAGCTCTTCGAGGCTGCGGCGAATGACTTTTTGCTGCATGTCGGAAGGCTCAATCAGCAGCAGATGCAGGTCAGAAAGGCTAAGGGTGTCGGTTAGCATTTTTTTACTTCTGTTGGTCACTATTATTGACTATAGTTGAAATTTATTATTTTGCAGGTCTAGGGGCTTCTTTTCTGCCGTTCCTGTAGCTTTGGTCACAGTGGCCAAGGGAGCCTTACCCCTTGTTACCTGACCTATCGATAAACCTTGGAGGACGAATGAACAGCGTGCAATACAGCCCGAACGGCTTACAGGGTTCGCCCCTGGCTTTTGGTTTTTGGCGTCTGCTGGATTGGCAGTTGAGCCAAGCGGAGCTGGCCAGTCTGGTTGACCAGCTGTTGGATTGGGGCATTACCACCCTGGATCATGCCGATATCTATGGCGGCTACAGCATTGAGGCCATCTTTGGTCAGGTGATGACCCCAGCGCGTCGTGAACGCATGCAGCTGGTGACCAAGTTTGGCATCTGTCTTGAGACACCGGCTCGGCCCGACATTCGCCGCCATTGCTATAACAGCTCCTATCAGCATGTGATGGCCTCGGTCGAGCAGTCCTTGCGTAACTTCAATACCGATTATCTGGATTTACTGTTGCTGCATCGCCCTGACCCCTTTATGGATGCCGACGATTGCGCGCGCGCCTTCATCGATCTGCAGCAGCAGGGCAAGGTGCGTTACTTTGGCGTGTCGAATCACGATGTTCACCAGCAGCAGTTGCTGCAGTCGCGCTTGCCCTTTGCCCTGCAAACCAATCAGTTGGAGCTTTCTGTACTTGAGCATAAGCACTTTTTGGACGGCACTCTGGCCTATGCGCAGCAGCAGCGCCAACGACCCATGGCTTGGTCGCCTCTGGCTGGCGGGGCGATTTTTTCACCTCAGCACCCCAGCTTCGCTCGCCTGCAGCCGGTTTGGCAGCGCCTGGAGCAACAGTATCAGGCCAGCCCCTTGCAACTGGCTCTGGCATGGCTGCTGGCTCATCCTGCGGGTATCGTCCCAGTTCTGGGCTCTGGTAATCGGCAAAGAGTGCAAGAAGCCTTGGGAAGCCTTACAATTCAATTGGATCGCCAAGATTGGTTTGATCTCTACCAGGCCGCCGACGGCCATGACATCCCTTAGGAGCAACAACCGTGTCTTTTATAGACGACCTTCATCAGCGCTGGTTTAAACACAATACTCTGATCTGTGTTGGCTTTGACCCAGATCTCGCCCGTATTCCAGCGCATTTTGGCCAGGGCAAAGACGCCATTCTGGCTTGGGGCAAAACCATTGTCGATCAGACCGCAGACCTTTGCTGCGCCTACAAACCGCAGATTGCCCACTTTGCTGCTCTGGGCGCTGAGGATGTACTGCTAGACCTGATCCGCTACATTAAGGAAGTGGCACCTCAGGTGCCGGTGATTCTCGATTCTAAGCGTGGTGACATTGGCACCACGGCCGAGCGCTACGCCGTGGAAGCCTTTGAGCGCTTTCAAGCCGATGCGGTCACCATTAACCCTTACCTGGGTGTGGATTCCATTGCGCCCTTTACCAGCTATCGTGACAAAGGAGTGATTGTGCTATGCCGCACCACCAATCCTTCGGCGGTTGAGCTGCAAAACATGCGTCTGGAAAATGGCCGTACCCTGTATCAGCAGGTGGCCTATCAGGCGGCGGGTGAGTGGAACGAACACGGTAATCTAGGTTTGGTGGTCGGAGCTACCTGGCCAAAAGAAATGAGCGAGATTCGTGCCATTGTCGGCGACATGCCCTTCTTGGTGCCTGGTTTGGGCGCTCAGGGCGGCGATGCGGCTGAAGTGATGAAGCGCGGTAAAACCGCCGATGGTGCTGGTTTGATCATTTCTTCTTCCCGCGCCATCATCTTTGCCAGTCAGGGCGAGGACTTTGCTGAATCTGTACGCCAGGCTACCTTGGATTTGCAGCAGCAAATCAGCAGTCTGCGAGCGCTGTAGGGCAGTAAGCCTGTCACCCTGCGCGAAGTCGCAGGGTCTTTGCAAAGTAGTAAGTAGATCCTGCGACTGCGCGCAGGATCACACCGAATCCATGCGGGATGACAACCAGCCTGTGCGGGTTGGCATTGAGTTGCTTTTAGAGTTTTATTAAGTCTCTCAAATATTGCTGTGCCATGCCGTATTGGCGAGCATCAATT
>SKIB01000028.1 GCA_007116635.1 Saccharospirillaceae bacterium | reverse complement strand
TGCGTCATTTGTTGTTGAGCTTGCAGCAGTTGCTCAAGGCGATCCTTGGCATCATGGCTTTGTTGTTTGCTGTTTTCATTTTGCTGCTTGAGAGCGCATGCCTGGGTTCTAAGCTCGGTAATCTGCTGCTGACGGCTTTCAAGGCTTTGGTTGATGGCCAAAATGGTGCTGCTGCATTTGGTGGAACTCTGGCTGGCGCGCTGGCTGAGGTCGTGGAAAATGTTTTGTGTTTTGGTTAGGCGGTAGTTTGCTAAAGAAGAAAGCGAGCTTAAAAACAGCTTAAGATTGCCGCTGTTGTTCTGGTTGTTGGTGACGGTTGGCTGGCTTGCTGTGGTTGGTTTGCGCATGCGCCACCCTTGCCAAGCATTCAACACCAGTGACAATGTAAGCAGTGAAAATATTAGGTAGAGCATGGCAGCCTCAAGCAAAATCCTTAATGGACTAAGCTTAGACCAAAAGCTGAGGTTCGCGCCTGACTTTACGCAAAAAAATGAGAGTTGGTCCTACCTTAATAACCTCTACCCTTGGTATCCGTCACATGTCATTCGTATGCCAGTGCCTCTGAGCCAGTCATCCTGCGCGCAGTCGCAGGATCCAGGCTGTCAGCTTTCATTTCCAGCAGGCATAAAAAAACCAGCACTGGGCTGGTTCTTTTATTTGCGATTTGGTACCAGAGGCCGGACTCGAACCGGCACGGTATCACTACCGGTGGATTTTGAATCCACTGCGTCTACCAATTTCGCCACTCTGGCATGGGTGTGCATTTTAGGGATTTTTCGTTTGATAGCAATAGCTTAGCGAAAAAAAAGGCAAAAAACTGAAATTATTTTCCTGACTTGGCATTTTCCTTGTTTTACAGGCTTTGGTTGGTTGTCTTTTGAGTAGGGTTGCCAATAGGTTAGCCTGGAGTTTGCCCCGTCTAGGGCAAAGTGAGTAAAATGCACCGTTAAATTTTAGGGTAGTCGAATGAAGCTTGCCGATTTTAGTTTTGAATTGCCTGATGAGCTGATTGCTCGCTTTCCTAAGGAAGAGCGCTCAGAGAGCAGATTGCTGGTCATGGGTCGCCAGTCTGGCCAGTTGCAGGATTGGGTCTTTAAGCAGCTAACAGAAGTGTTGAGGCCTGGTGACCTGTTGGTGTTTAATAACACCAAGGTGATTCCGGCGCGCTTACATGGTCAAAAGGCCAGTGGCGGTAAGGTTGAGGTGTTGGTTGAGCGGTTGTTGACTCAGCAGCAGGCGCTCTGTTTTGTCCGTGCCAGCAAAGCGCCCAAACCAGGTGCAAAATTGATTTTGGCGGATGGCCGTTTGCAGGCCGAGGTTACAGGTCGTGACCACAATCTTTTTATACTCAACTTTGATTGCGACGATTTGCTGCCTTGGCTGGAAGAGGTGGGCGAGATGCCTTTGCCACCTTACTTGAAACGGCCGGAAACTGAGGCCGACCACGAGCGTTACCAAACCGTGTATGCCAAACAATCGGGTGCGGTGGCTGCGCCCACGGCGGGCTTGCATTTTGATCAGCCCTTGCTGCAGCAGTTAAGCGACATGGGCGTCGAGCAGTGCTTTGTTACCCTGCATGTGGGGGCAGGCACTTTTTTGCCGGTGCAGGTTGAGGACGTCACCAGCCATAAGATGCACAAAGAGCGGCTTTGGGTGTCGCCCGAGACAGTAGCTGCCATTGCCGCCACTAAGGCGCGTGGCGGTAAAGTCATTGCCGTGGGCACCACCAGTGTGCGTGCGCTGGAATCCGCTGCTGCCAGTGGCCAGTTGCAAGCCTGCGAACTGGATACCGACATCTTTATCTACCCCGGCTATCAGTTCCGCGTGGTAGACGGCTTAATCACCAATTTCCACTTGCCAGAATCCACCCTGTTGATGCTGGTCAGTGCCTTTAGTTCGCGCGAGTCGATACTGGCGGCGTATCAGCATGCCATTGACCAGCGCTACCGTTTTTTCAGTTATGGCGATGCCATGCTGCTGCTGCCAGAGGAATAAATCATGGCCATGACTTTTCAGCTTCACCGCACCGACGGCCTAGCCAGACGCGGTACTCTTACCTTTGCTCGTGGCAAGGTCGAAACCCCAGCCTTTATGCCGGTCGGCACCTATGGCACGGTTAAGGGCATGCTGCCGCGTGACATCAAAGAGATTGGCGCGCACATCATTCTGGGTAATACCTTTCACCTGATGCTGCGCCCCGGCACCGAAGTGATTCGTGAGCACGGTGATCTGCATGACTTTATGCAATGGCCAGGGCCAATTCTTACCGACTCGGGCGGTTTTCAGGTATTCAGCCTGGGCGCAATGCGCAAAATCACCGAAGAGGGCGTCAGTTTTCGCTCGCCAGTGGATGGCTCCAAGGTATTCATGACCCCGGAAAGCTCAATGGCGGTGCAGGCAGCGCTGGGTTCAGACATCGTTATGATCTTTGACGAATGCACACCCTGGCCCATCAGTGAGGAGGGCGCGCGCAAATCCATGGAGCTGTCGCTGCGCTGGGCCAAGCGCTCCAAAGAGGCGCATCAGGGCAACCCCAATGCACTGTTTGGCATTGTTCAGGGCGGCATGTACAACAACCTGCGTGATGAGTCTTTGGCAGGTCTGACCGAGATCGGCTTTGATGGCTATGCCATTGGCGGCCTGTCGGTTGGTGAAGACAAAGAACACATGATGTCGGTGTTGGATCACATCACCCCTAAAATGCCAGAAGACAAGCCGCGTTACCTAATGGGCGTCGGCAAACCAGAGGACTTGGTTGAAGGCGTGCGCCGCGGCGTTGACATGTTCGACTGCGTCATGCCTAGCCGCAATGCGCGCAATGGCCACCTGTTCACCAGCGAAGGGGTGGTCAAGATCCGCAACGCCAAGCACAAAATGGACACCGGCCCGGTAGAGGCCGAGTGCGATTGTTACTGCTGTCAAAATTTTAGCCGTGGATATTTGCACCATTTAGACAAATGCGGCGAAATGTTGTCGGCGCAACTGGCGACCATTCATAACCTTCGATATTATCAACGCCTAATGGCCGGTTTGCGTGACGCCATCGAAAGGGGTACATTGTCGGCCTTTGTTGATGATTTCTATCAGCGTCGCGGTCAAACCACACCGCCCTTATCTTGAACTTGGAGTTTTTGTAAATGAATAAACTTGCTCTCTTAGCATTACTTGCCAGCGTTCCTGCCATGGCTGCTCAGCCAGTGCCTCAGGGCTCGCCTTTCATCAGCATTGGTATGCTGGTGGTGTTCTTTGTGATTTTTTATCTGTTGATCATTCGCCCGCAAAGCAAGCGTGCTAAAGAGCACCGCAATCTGGTGTCCGGCATTCAGGTAGGGGATGAAGTGGTCACCTCTGGCGGCCTGGCTGGCAAAGTAACCAAACTTAGCGAAGAATTTCTGGTGGTTGAACTGGCGGACAATGTTCAGGTTAAGGTTCAGCGCCATGCCGTGAGCGCCACCTTGGTTAAGGGCACGCTGAAAAGCATCTAATTCTTTGTTTTGCCAGGCCTCGGTCTGGCAAATTATTTGGTGACAGTATGAATCGCTTTCCTATATGGACCTATATGCTGGTCTTGGCGGTGGTGGTCTTTGGTTTGTTGTATAGCATGCCTAATATCTATCGTCCTGATCCGGCGTTACAAATTTCCCCTGCCTCCGGGCGTTTGCAGATCACTGAAGAGTTGGTCGAGCGCGTTGAAGACATATTTAGTCAGCAACAGTTGCATGTTGATGGCATTGAGCGCACCGAGAACAGCATCATTGTGCGCTTACAGAATTCCGATGATCAATTACCGGCCAAAACTCTATTGGACCAGCAGCTTGGTCGTGAGTGGGTGGTGGCACTGGATGAGGCCAGCACCGTACCAGCCTTTTTGACCGCTATTGGTGCTCGTTCAATGAATTTGGGTTTGGACCTCAAGGGTGGTGTGCACTTCTTGATGGAAGTTGACATGCCTAGGTATCTGCAGAGCCGCATGGAAGACTACTCAGTAAGTCTGCAAAACTCACTACGTAATGAGCGTATCGCCTTTCGTCAAGTAAATCTGGCAGATGATTATTCTAATGTCGAAATCTTGTTCCGTGATAACGACGCTCGTCAAGAAGGTGATGCCTATTTGCGCCGTAACTTCCCTGAGTTGACGCGCACTAACATCAACAGCGGTGAGCTGCCAGGCATTCAGGTGCGCATATCTGCCGATGAGATTTCAAGGCTTGAAGATTACGCCGTTAGCCAAAACTTGACCACGCTTAACAACCGTATTAATGCCCTGGGTGTGGCCGAGCCGAGCATTATTCGTCAGGGTGCTAACCGGATCGTGGTGCAGTTGCCAGGCATTCAAGACCCAGCTCAGGCCAAGCGCATCATTGGTAGTTCGGCCAACCTTGAGTTCCGCATGCAGGCCCGCCCTGGTGCCGCACCTTCTGAGTTCGTGACCTTTCCTTTCCGTGATAACCCGAACAACACTGCTAATCTGAGCCGTGAAGTGATCATCAGTGGTGATGCCGTCACCAATGCTCAGCCAGGCTTTGATGAAAATGGCCGTGCCCAGGTAAACATCTCCCTGAGTTCTGCCGGTGGCTCACGCATGCACCAGGTGACACGTAACGCTGTGGGTCAGCAAATGGGTACTCTGTTCATTGAGAACATCACCCGCTCCGAGCTGCGTCAGGTCGATGGCGAGTGGGTAGAAGAGTTAGTGCGTGAAGAAGTGCGTGAAATCATCAGTCTGGCCACGGTGCAGAGCGCGCTGGGTAACAGCTTCCGAATTACCGGTGTTGGCACCTATAACGACGCGGCTGAGCTGGCGCTGCTACTGCGTGCCGGTGCTCTGGCTGCGCCCATGTTCTTCGTTGAAGAGCGCACCATTGGCCCCAGCCTTGGTCGGGAAAACATCGAGCGTGGTGTGAATTCGCTGCTACTGGGCATGGCTTTGGTTATCTTGTTTATGCTTGCGTATTACAAGGTATTTGGTCTGTTTGCCAACCTGGCTATTCTAGTCAACCTAGTGTTGATTGTGGCTCTGATGTCGAGCATTGGTGCGGTACTTACCCTGCCTGGTATTGCTGGTATCGTTCTGACAGTAGGTATGGCGGTGGACGCTAATGTGTTGATCTTTACCCGCATTAAGGAAGAGCTTAAGGCGGGTACTCCGGTGCAGTCGGCCATCAAAGCCGGTTATGACCGAGCCTTTATCACCATTCTTGACTCCAACCTGACCACTCTGATCGTGGCGGTGATCCTGTTTGCCATTGGTACTGGCCCAGTGCGTGGCTTTGCCGTGACCCTGAGCTTCGGTATCATCACGTCCATGTTCACTGCCTTGGTGGGTACTCGAGCCCTGGTGAATCTGGTTTATGGTCGTCGTGAACTGGATAAGTTGCCCATTTAGGAGGCTCTATGATTATTACTAAGGTTTTACCCTTCATGAAGTACCGCAAGGCCGCCTTGGCCTTGTCGGTAGCCTTGCTGTTGCTCAGTATTGTGGCCATCGCGGTTCGTGGTTTAAACTTCGGTTTGGACTTTACAGGTGGTGCACTGATCGAAGTGCGCTATCAGCAAGAAGCCAATATTAGCGAAATCCGCCAAATCCTAACCGATGCCGATTACCGCGATGTGATGGTGCAGCCCTTTGGTTCGGTTAATGATGTGTTGATTCGCTTCCAGGCCGATGACAACCCAGACATTGCCATTGAGGTGTTGCAGCACCTGCGTGACGCAGGGCATAACCCTGAGCTGATGCGCAACGAGTTCGTTGGCCCGCAGGTAGGTGAAGAGCTGCGCGAGCAGGGCGGCTTAGGCTTGCTTACGGCCTTGCTTGTGGTGATGATTTACATTGCTTTTCGCTTCCAATATCGCTTTGCCATTGGTGCGGTGGCGGCCCTAGCGCACGATATCATCATCATTGTTGGCTTCTTTGCTTTGTTCCAGGTGGAATTTGACCTCACGGTGCTGGCTGCTTTGCTGGCCATCATTGGTTACTCCCTGAACGACACCATTGTGGTCAGTGACCGCATTCGAGAAGAGTTCACCACCAGCCGTGAAGACGACTCCGAGAAGATCATTGATGTGGCCTTGAGTGGGACTTTGTCACGAACCATCATTACCTCTTTAACTACCGCTATGGTGGTTGTGGCCCTGATGATTTTTGGTGGCTCGATGATTTACAGCTTTGCTGAAGCTCTGCTCATTGGTGTGATCGTGGGTACTTATTCCTCGCTCTATGTGGTGACCAATGTCTTGCTGCTGATGAAGCTCAAGCGTGAAGACATGATGCCTAAAGAACTGCCAAAAGAAGACGACTTCACCGAAGAACTGCCAAGCTGGTTGAAAGACTAACCAGTCTGGGTAAAAAAAGAGCCGCAATGCGGCTCTTTGTCGTTTTAGGGCTTTAAAATTGGGTTGGGCCAACTCGATCTAGGTAAGCGCCATAGCCTTCAGCCTCCATGTCTTCCTTAGCAATGAAGCGCAACGCCGCCGAGTTAATGCAGTACCTCAGGCCAGTGGGGGCAGGGCCATCATCAAACACATGGCCAAGGTGGGAGTCGGCGTAGCGGCTGCGTACCTCGGTGCGTACCATCCACAGCTTGCGATCTTCATGGCGAGTCACAGCATCGGGCTCAATGGGCCGGGTAAAGCTGGGCCAGCCGGTGCCAGAGTCGAACTTATCCGCCGAGGAAAAGAGCGGCTCACCAGACACCAGATCCACATACAGACCCTCACGCCAGTTGTTCCAATACTCGCCAGTAAAGGCACGCTCGGTGGCGTCTTCTTGGGTGACACGAAATTGCAAGGGTGTCAGCAGTTGCCTGAGGCTGTTGCTGTCAGGCTTGCGAAAGCTGCTAGGGTCAAAGCCAACTCTTTGCGGGCGGAATTGATTAAAATCCAGGTATCGTTCCTCGCCCCAGATGGCATCAATGAATTGATAACGGCCAGAGTTGCGGGTGTAGAACCAGTAGCGCACAGGGTTGTTACGGTGGTAATCCTGATGGTACTCTTCGGCCTCATAAAAGGGGCCAAGCGGCAGAATCTCAATCACCACCGGCTTGGGGTAGCGATGGGCCGCAATCAGCTCGGCTCTGGATTGCTCTGCCAGCTCGCGCTGCTGAGCGTCGTGATAGAAGATGGCTGGGCGGTATTGCAGCCCACGATCAACAAACTGGCCTTGGTCGTCCGTTGGGTCCATCATCCGCCAGAAGGCCTGCAACAAACCCTCATAGCTGATGATGCTGGCATCATAGTAGACCTGCACAGCCTCGGTGTGCCCCGTCTGCCCAGACACCACCTGTTGATAGCTAGGGTTCGGCTCTTCACCGCCAGTAAACCCAGAAACGGCTTCCACCACTCCCGGTACGGCCTCAAAACCGGCCTCAACACACCAGAAGCAACCGCCAGCAAAGGTTGCCACCGACAAAGAGGGATCTTCAGGGGCAAAGCGGCTTTCAGGGCTGGCCAGCAAGGGAGTGGTGAACAGCACAAGAATCAAACGCTGGCTAAGCTTAAAAAACAAAGAAATCATGGTCGTACCCTTGGTTAATGCACCTCCAAGGAGTACGAGGCAAAGGACGACAGGGATTTACTGTGTGGCCGCACCCAATAGCACCTGCCATTGCAGCTCACAGGCACCTTGGTCACAGTGAATGCTGGCTTGGTTGTCGCTCAGGGTGATGTACCACTTCATGCTGCGGCTAACCAACTGGCTGGCGGCCTGAATCTGCTCATAGGGGAACTGAATGCAGCAGGCTTCGAGCCGTTCCAGTTTGCTGCGTTCCTGCTGCCACCAAACACCGGCCTTGCTGTTGAAGCAATAGATCTTGACCTGCTGCGCCAAACGGCAAGCCTTTTTGATGCGATCCACCGAGGGCTCGCCCAATTAAATCCAGAGCAGGGTTTGGCCATCAAGCGAATGTTGCCACAGATCCGGTTCGTCAGTACTGCTCAGCCCCTTGGTGAAGCTCAGGTCCTCATTAGCGTTCAGGGCAAAGGCAAGAATACGGGCCACCATGCGTTCAATGGTTTCCGAAGGGTGCAGGGCAATGGTAAGCTGGTAATCTTGATAGATCTGGCGATTAAGATCCGACAGATTGAGGTTCAGCTTATAAATCACAGGTTTTAGGGCCACGGTTACTACTCGGTCAGTGAATAGCCAAGCATAACAAAGTTAACAGCCCCAACCTAGCAGGACAAATCCAGCAGGACATACTCAACAGGACATAC
>SKIB01000020.1 GCA_007116635.1 Saccharospirillaceae bacterium | reverse complement strand
GCACCGTGGCTGCCGCCAAACCCAAGCTGTCCATCCTGCTCAATGCCAGTGATGCTCACCTTGGCGAGTTTGGTTCACGGCAAGCCATTGTTAGAGCAAAGGCTGAGATCTACAGTGGCTTGGCGGAGCAGGGCATGGCGCTGTATCCCCTGAACAATGAGGGCACAGCTTACTGGCAGGCTTTGCTGGCTGGTCGTCAAGCAGCCCATAGTTTTGCCTTGCAAGACCCGCAGGCGGATTATTATTTATCGGCCCTTGAGCTGCATGCCTTTGGCAGTCAAGCCATCTTCCACTATCCCTCTGGGCAAATTGAGTTGCGCCTGCAGGTGCCCGGTGAGCATAATCTGCTCAACGCTTGCGCGGTGCTGGCTGCGGCTCATTTGTTGGGTTTGCCGCTGGCGCAGGCGGTCAATGCCCTGTCTGAGTATCGAGGCTCGGCCGGTCGGTTACAAAAATATCAATTTGCTCATGCATGCTTGATTGATGATAGCTATAATGCCAGCCCCAAATCGGTGGCAGCGGCCATGGATGTGCTAAGCCTGCAATCAGGCACACGCATCATGGTACTGGCCGATATGGCGGAACTGGGCCAAGAGTCGGCTGAGATCCATGCTCGCTTGGGCGGCTATGCCCAAGGGCGGGTGGATCAGTTGCTGACTCTGGGTAAGGACAGCGAACACGCGCTCATGGCCTTTGCAGGGCAAGGGCAGCACTTTGTGGATCGCCAAGCACTGTACCACCACTTGCAGAGCCTAAAACTGCCCAATTTGGTTGTTTTGGTTAAGGGCTCGCATGCCAGTGGTATTTATCATTTAGCGGAACAATTACGACAGGACTGGGCAACTCAATGATTTATTGGTTAACCGAATGGCTACGCCAATTCCATAGTGCTTTTGGCGCTTTTCAATTCATTTCAATGCGCGCCATCATGGCTGCCTTGACCGCCCTTGTTCTGTCCATGTGGTTGGGTGCTCCTTTTATACGCTGGCTCAAGACCTACCAGATTGGTCAGAGTGTGCGAGATGATGGCCCTAAGTCGCATCTGTCTAAGGCGGGCACGCCAACCATGGGCGGCGCTCTGATTCTGGTCTGCATTCTGCTGGCCAGCCTGATGTGGGGCGATTTGACCAATGTCTATCTCTGGGTAACCCTGTTGGTGACTCTGGGTTTTGGTCTGGTCGGCTGGGTAGACGATTACCGTAAGGTGATCGAAAAGAATTCCAAAGGCTTGCCGGCCCGTTGGAAGTACTTTTGGCAAACGGTGGTTGGTCTGGCGGCGGCCATTATTCTTTACTTCTATGCCTCGGTGCCAGAAGCCACTGGTCTGATTGTGCCCTTCTTCAAGGATGTGCTCATCCCTCTGGGGCCAGCCTTTATCCTTTTGGCTTATTTTGTGATCGTGGGTTCCAGTAATGCTGTTAACCTTACCGATGGTCTGGATGGCTTGGCCATCCTACCCTCGGTGTTGGTGGGTGGTGCCCTGGGCATATTGGCTTACATCAGCGGTCATGTGAACTTTGCCAACTACCTCTTTGTGCCTCACATTGCCGGTTCGGGTGAGTTGGTGATCTTTTGTGCGGCCCTGGTCGGTGCTGGTCTTGGCTTTTTGTGGTTCAACACCTATCCGGCTCAGGTATTCATGGGCGATGTGGGTGCTCTGGCCCTGGGTGGTGCACTGGGCGTGGTGGCGGTGATCATTCGTCAAGAGATTGTCTTCTTCATCATGGCCGGTATCTTTGTGGTCGAAACCCTGTCGGTCATGATTCAGGTGGCCAGCTTTAAGCTGCGGGGCAAGAGGGTGTTTCGTATGGCCCCTCTGCATCACCATTATGAGCTCAAGGGCTGGGCGGAGCCCAAGGTCATTGTACGCTTTTGGATCATCACCGTGATTCTGGTTCTCATTGGTCTGGCGACCCTGAAGCTGAGGTAAGATGAAGTCAACATTAATCGTCGGCATGGGCGCCAGTGGCCAAAGCGTGGCGCGCTATTTGTTGGCTCAGGGCCAAGCCTTTGATTTGGCCGATAGCCGTACTGAGTTGCCCAACTTGGCTTGGTATCAACAGCATGCACCTAAAGCCAAGTCTTTTCTCGGCCCCTTGAGCAAAGACTTGCTTAGTGGCTATGAGCGTTTGATCGTCAGCCCAGGTCTTTGCATTCAGCGCCCGCCCTTTAGTGAGCTTGGGCCTGAGCATGAAATCATTGGTGATATTGAACTCTTTGCTCAGCATTTGGCACAGCACCAGCAAGGCGTGCCTGTGGTGGCCATTACCGGCAGCAATGGTAAAAGTACCGTTACTCAGTGGGTGGCAGACATGGCCGAACAGGCTGGCATTCAGGTGGCCGTGGGCGGCAATCTGGGCTTGCCTGCCTTGGATCTGCTTGGCGATCAGGTTGGCATTTATGTGCTGGAACTGTCCAGTTTCCAACTGGAAACCACCCATAGTCTTAAGGCTAGAGCCGCAACCATTCTTAATGTCAGTCCAGATCACTTGGATCGCTATGCCAGCTACCAGGCGTACATCGATTGCAAGAAAGGGCTCTGGTCCATGGCGGCTCAAGCCATTGTTAATTTGGATGACCCGTCCACCTGGCCAGAAGAAAAAGCCCCAACCATTAGCTTTTCGTTGTACCAAGCAGCCAATTGGCAACTAATGGCTGGCCAGCTTTGTCATCAGCAGCAACCCGTCATGGCCAGCAGTGAGCTGGCATTGCCCGGTGAGCATAACATTGCCAATGCCTTGGCGGCGGCTGCTTTGGCTGATGCTCTGGGCGTACCGCATCAGGCCATTGTTCAAAGCTGGCGCACTTATCAAGGTTTGCAGCATCGCTGCCAATGGGTGGCAGAGCGCAAGGGCGCGCAATGGTTTAATGACTCTAAGGGCACCAATGTGGGTGCAACCCTGGCTGCGGTACAGGGGCTGTCTCCTGAAGGGCGCTTGATTCTGTTGGCCGGCGGCGATGGCAAGGGGGCTGATTTTTTTGACTTGCTGCCGGCACTAGCCAGCAAGCGAGGCCTGTTGTTGGCCTATGGTCAGGACGCTGGCAAGCTCTGTGCTCAGCTGCAATCCTTGCCGCATTTTTTGTTCGAGGATTTGGATCAAGCCGTGGCCAAGGCCTATGAACTGGCACAGCCTGGCGATCTGGTGTTGCTGTCTCCCGCCTGTGCCAGTCTGGATCAGTTCACTAACTATCAGCAGCGTGGGCTGCACTTTTGTCGCTTGGTAGAGGGGCTATCATGATGTTAGGGATTGAGGCCTATTGGTCTGACTTCAAGCAACCCAAGTACCTGGACCCTTATTTACTCTTTGCTACCATTGGGTTGATGCTGATGGGCTTGGTTTTGGTGACCACAGCATCCATTAATTTTGCCTCGGTTAACTTTGATAATCCTTGGTTTTTTATGCAACGACAGCTGATTTTTATGTTGTTGGCTGTGTTTGTTGGTTTAGCAGTGCTCAGTTTGTCGAGTCAGTTTTTTTACAAAAGTAGTACCGTTTTGCTCTTTGTGGGTTTGTTTGCTTTGGCTTTGCTATTCATTCCTGGGCTAGCGATAGAGGTTAATGGTAGTCGACGCTGGTTGCCCTTAGGTTTGTTTAATTTGCAGCCCTCTGAGCTGGCTAAGTTTACTCTAGTGCTGTTTTTAGCAGCCTATTTGCAGCGGCAGCAGGCCGAGGTCTTTACCAAGTTTTTCGCCTTTGTTAAGCCATTGATTGTTATGAGTGCCTATGCAATCTTAGTTTTGCTTCAGCCTGACTGGGGTGCGACAGCGATTTTAGTGGGTGCTACGGCGGCCATGCTTTTTTTAGCTGGGGCTCGTTTGCTGTGGTTCATGCTTTGTTTGTCGGTGGTTGGCTTTTTGATGTACTTGGCTCTGTCCATAGAGGGTTACCGAGTGGCACGCCTAATGTCCTTTCGTGATCCCTGGGCACCAGAGTTCATACATGGCGCTGGCTATCAGTTAACTCAGTCGCTCATTGGCGTTGGTCGTGGAGGCTGGTGGGGTCAGGGTTTGGGTAATAGCATCCAAAAGTTAGCTTTTTTGCCTGAAGCCCATACCGATTTTATTTTTGCCATTGCTGGTGAAGAGCTTGGCTTTGCTGGTCATCTGATAATCATTGCTCTGTTCAGCATTCTCATTTGGCGTATTTTGGCCATCGGTTGGCGCGCACAGTGTAACAACAAACTGTTTGAAGCCTATTTTTGCTATGGTGTGGCCACGGTTTTTGCCCTGCAGTTTATGGTTAACACCGGGGTTAACATTGGTCTACTGCCCACCAAGGGTTTGACTTTGCCCTTTATTTCTTATGGCGGTGCGAGCCTGTTGATCTCGGTGCTGATGGTCATGCTCTGTCAGCGTATTCATCATGAATTGCAACAAGAGGTCGCACGTGGCTAAGATTTTATTGATGGCCGGTGGCACTGGTGGGCATGTGTTTCCCGCCTTGGCCGTAGCAGAAGCGCTGCAAGCCAAGGGGCATTCAGTGCAATGGTTGGGTGGCGCTCGCGGTCTAGAGCAAAAAGTGGTGCCCAAGGCCGGTATTAGGCTGCACAGCATCAGTACTCAGGGGTTGCGTGGCAAGGGGCTTCTGGGTTGGTTATTGGCGCCTTTTCGTCTACTGCATGCGGTGGGTCAGGCGTTGGCGTTGGTGCGCAGCATCAAACCGGACTTGATCATTGGTTTTGGTGGCTTTGCTTCCGGTCCGGGTGGTCTGGCGGCCTTGCTGCTGCGCCTGCCTCTGGTGGTGCATGAGCAGAACGCTAGGGCAGGCTTAACCAATCGCGTGTTGGCGCGCTTGGGTGCCAAATCCTTGCAGGCCTTTGATGGTGCCTTGCCAAAGGCCAAAACTGTTGGCAATCCTATTCGTCAGCAACTGGCTCATGCGTCCGTGCGTCAAACAGAGTCCAAGCTGAAAGTCTTGGTTATTGGTGGTAGCCTGGGCGCGCGCGCACTTAATCAGAGTCTGCCTGAGTGCATGAGCCAGTGGCAATTGCAGCAAGACATCTGTATTTGGCATCAGTGTGGTGAGCAGGACTTGAGTGCTACCCAGGAGCGTTATCAGTCATTGGCGCTTGAGGCCAGTGTGGTGCCCTTTATACAAGACATGGCCAAGGCCTATGCCTGGGCGGATGTTATTGTTTGTCGTGCAGGGGCCCTTACGGTCAGTGAGGTGGCTGCGCAAGGCTTGCCAGCCTTGTTCATCCCATTTCCCTATGCTGTTGATGATCATCAATACGCTAATGCTCAATATTTGGTATCCGTAGGTGCTGCTTTTTGTTTGCGCCAGTCCGAGATGCAACCCAGTCAAGTACTGCCTCTGCTGTTACAGCTTGGCGATGCCAAGCACAGGCACATCATGGCTCAGGCCGCACTGACTCAGGCCAAACCCCATGCCACTCAAGCAGTGGTGGATTATTCATTACAACTCATAGGAGCCTAGGGTGTTACAGGGCACAGAGGTTTACCAAGTTCCAGAAATGCGTCGCGTCAAAACCATCCACTTTGTGGGTATTGGTGGCGTGGGCATGTGCGGCATTGCCGAGGTTTTACTCAATCAGGGTTATCAGGTTCAGGGCTCGGACGCGCGCAGCTCAGCCGTTACCCAAAGGTTGCAACAATTAGGTGCTCATGTATTCATTGGTCATCAGGCAGCCAATGTGCGCCAAGCCGATGTGCTGGTGGTCTCCACCGCCATCAAAGAGGACAATCCTGAATTATTGGCTGCACGCGAATTGCGCATTGCCGTGGTGCCGCGCGCACAGATGCTGGCTGAGCTGATGCGCTTCCGTCATGGCATTGCCATTGCCGGTACACATGGTAAAACCACAACCACCAGCCTAATGGCCACTGTCTTTGCCGCTGCCGGTCAAGACCCAACCTATGTCATTGGCGGCAAGCTGACCAGTTCAGGGGTTAATGCCCAGCTAGGTAAAAGCCGTTACCTGATCGCCGAAGCCGATGAGAGCGATGCTTCTTTCTTGCATCTGCAGCCCATGGTCTCGGTGGTGACTAACATTGATGCCGACCACATGGAAACCTACGGTGGCGACTTTAATAAGCTTAAGCAGACCTTTATCGACTTCTTGCACAATTTGCCCTTTTACGGCACTGCGGTGCTCTGTTTGGATGACGCCAATGTGCGCGCCATTCTGCCGCAGGTATCCAGGCCCTATCTAACCTATGGCTTTACTGAAGAGGCCGATGTTTTTGCTACCGACATAGAATATCAGGGGGTTACCAGTAGTTTTGTGGTTAAGCGCTCTGGTCACGCAGATTTACCGGTTCGGCTGAACATGCCGGGTCGGCACAATGTGCTTAACAGTCTGGCGGTGATCGCGGTGGCCACCGACGAAGGGCTGGCCGATGAAGCCATTGTTCAGGGCTTGGCCAACTTCTCCGGCGTTGGTCGTCGTTTTCAGCGCTATCATCCTTTGGTTGCCAGTGGCACGAAATTTACTCTAATCGACGACTACGGGCATCATCCTACTGAACTGCAAGCGACCCTAGAAGCTGCACGTCTAGCATATCCTGATCAGCGCTT
Source organism: Saccharospirillaceae bacterium (assembly GCA_007116635.1). Classification (GTDB taxonomy): domain Bacteria; phylum Pseudomonadota; class Gammaproteobacteria; order Pseudomonadales; family Natronospirillaceae; genus SKIB01. The sequence goes on along the minus strand of SKIB01000020.1, from coordinate 53,533 downwards.
GGTTTGGCTGTTTCAGCCACACCGTTACAGCCGTACACGTGATCTATTAGATGACTTTGCTGAGGTGTTGTCTAAGGTTGATGCCCTATTATTGCTGGACGTTTATTCTGCTGGTGAGTCGCAAATATCTGGGGCTGACAGTAAGTCCCTTGCGAGAGCTGTGCGTGCCAGAGGTAGAGTAGAGCCCATTTACTTAGATGACCAGGCTAAAATTTTGCCGCAACTAGAAACGCTGCTGCAATCCGAGGACATTCTGATTACTCAGGGTGCCGGTGATGTGGCTGGCTTAGCACAAAAAATCATTGCTCAATTTACGCAAAACTGAGGTGTTGGATGTCTTTAGCACGCATAACAGTGCTCTATGGTGGCAATTCTGCAGAGCGAGAGGTTTCGTTACAGAGTGGTCAAGCGGTGGCTCAGGCTCTAAGTGACAGTGGTTATCAAGTCAGCTTGTTGGATGCTAAGGGTGATTATTGGCAGCAGTTGCTGCAGGAGCAGCCAGATCTGGTGTTTTTGGCGCTGCATGGCCGCGGTGGTGAGGACGGAGAGGTGCAGGGTTTATTGCAGCAGCTTGGCTTGCCATACACTGGCTCAGGCGTTTGCGCCTCAGCACTGTGCATGGATAAGGTGTTGACCAAGCAACTACTGTTGGCCAACGACCTGCCCACGGCTGAATTTAGAGTTCTGCTTCAGGGGCAGAGCATTGATGTCGAGGCCATTATTGAGCACTTGGGTTTGCCCATCTTTGTTAAGCCTGCTCAGGAAGGTTCCAGCATTGGTATGTCCAAGGTCAGCCAGCCAGAGCAGCTGCTGCCTGCCATTGAGTTGGCCTTCAAATACGATACCAAGCTGATGTTGGAGGCCTTTTTGCCAGGCAAAGAATATACCGTGGCTATGGTTGACGGTCAGGCCTTGCCAGTTATTGGTGTTAAGCCTGCGGCCGAGTTCTATGACTATCAGTCCAAGTATGTCAGTGATCAGACACAGTATTTATTGCCCTCAGGCTTGCCGGCTGAATTGGAATCTAAGGCAAAAGTCTTGGCTGAGAGCATTTTCAAATGCTTTGCTATTCAGGGCTGGTGCCGAGTAGACATGATGCTGGATAGCAAAGAGCAGCTACAGGTTTTGGAAATAAATACTGTGCCTGGAATGACCAGCCACAGCCTAGTGCCGATGGCGGCCCATGCTCAGGGTTGGTCATTTTCGGATTTGGTTTGTCGAATTGCGGAGCTGGGTTTTGCCAAGGGTAAACGCTGAGAAGCCGATTCAGCCTATTTTGCCTACGCTTTGGTTGCTGTGGGCAATGGTGGTTCTGGCTTTATTGGTTGCTTGGCATTTTATTCATTGGCCAATACGCCAATTAGTGGTTCAAGACCCCTTGGTGTACCAAGGCCAAAAAGAGGTTGAACAAATATTATACCTCTGGCATGGTCGTAACCTATTGGATGGTCAGTTACCACAGATGCAGCAACAATTAGAAGGTTTGCCCTGGATAAAGTCTGCAACTCTGCAGTTTGTCTGGCCTGACACCCTGGTGATTGATTTGCAGGAACAGCGTCCCATAGCTATTTGGAATGATCAATGGCTTATTAATGACGCTGGCCACTTATTCAAGCCTGAAGCCTTTGCTCAAGAATGGCCCTTGCTGTACGGACCTGATGATAGCTCTGCACAGATCATGAATCAGTTTTTATGGTTCAGCGAACTACTTGCTGAAGTTGAAGCCCCTCTTAGATGGGTGCGCATGGAAAATCGAGGTGCTTGGTCTCTAGGCTTTGAAGCTGACAAGCTTGAATTGCAGGTTTTGCTAGGAATTGATCCAACCATGGCTCGATTGTTACGAGTGAGAGACTGGATGCAGGTGATGCATCTCAAATTGCCTGAGGTCAGTGTAATCGACGCTAGGTATGAAAACGGCTTGGCGGTAACCTTCCGCCACGAGAATTGATTAATGAGGAATGGGTATGGCAAACCAGAGCGCTGATAATTTGATAGTGGGTTTGGACATTGGCACCTCAAAAGTTGTCTGTATTGTTGGTCGTACGACTGCGGCAGGTGGACTTGAGGTGATAGGCCTTGGTAGTGCGCCTTCAAAAGGAATGAAGCGTGGTGTGGTAAATAATATCGAAGCCACAGTCGGTAGCATTCAGCGAGCGGTCCAAGAAGCCGAGTTAATGGCGGATGTGGTAGTTAACTCAGTACATGCTGGCATTGCTGGAAGTCATATTTATTCTCAAAATTCCAATGGCATTGTGGCCATCAAAGATCGAGAGGTTACTGAAAATGACGTTGAGCGCGTAATGGATGCTGCTCGAGCCATTGCCATACCAGCGGATCAGCGAATATTACATGTTCTTCCCCAAGAGTTTGTAATTGATAATCAGGATGGTATACGTGATCCCTTGGGGATGACAGGTGTCCGTCTTGAGGCTCGTGTGCACCTGGTTAGTGCTTCGGATAATGCAGTACAGAATATTGAAAAGTGTGTTGAGCGTTGTAACTTACAGGTAGAGAATATTGTTCTTGAGCAATTGGCTTCAAGCTATGCTGTGTTGACTGAAGACGAGCGTGAATTAGGCGTGTGTTTGGTTGATATCGGTGGGGGTACTACCGATATTGCAGTATTCACTGAAGGTGCTATTCGTCATTCGGCCGTGATTGCTATTGCTGGTGATCAGGTGACTAATGATATTGCAATGGGCTTTGCCACACCTACACAGTTTGCTGAGGAAATTAAAATTAAATATGCCTGTGCCTTAGCTCAGTTGGCTCATGAAGATGAAATCATTAACGTGCCAACAGTTGGTGACAGACCTCCAAGGCAATTATCACGTCAAGCCTTAGCAGAGGTTATTGAGCCAAGATATGAAGAGATCTTTAATATGGTGCAATCGGAATTGCGCCGTAGTGGTTATGAAGAGTTAATTCCTGCTGGTATAGTGTTAACTGGTGGAACCGCTAAGATGGAAGGTGCTGTTGAATTGGCAGAAGAGATTTTTCATGTGCCAGTTAGATTGGCTGTTCCTCAGGGCATCAGTGGTTTGATCGATCAGGTTGGCAACCCCATATATGCAACAGGGGTAGGCTTGTTGATGCATGCCATGACTCAGCACGAGGGGGCAGGGGCGAGCTGGGTAAAAAATCGCCCTGTCAAACCAGTAAAGCAGGTTAGGTCACGTCTGCCAAGACCAAACCAAGGGGTTGTTAGTCGAACTCTGAGTTGGCTAAAAAATAATTTCTGATTTTTGTAAAAAACGAGTGCTATTTAACAAAAAGTACTTTAAGACTTTGTTAATCCGAGTACAATGGAATGAATAAAAGGGGGCGACTAAGTGTTAGTCTTTTACAAATTACCCCCAAATAATGAAACAACAAAATTTTGAGACAGTTGGTAACGGACTTGATTAACTAGGCTTGTTATACTGTCGACTCAAATCAATGGGAGCGAACTATGCCAACGCATGATAGCCTGCAACAAAATAATGGAATGTTTGGATTGGACGATCAGCCTATCGGTAAGGCAGTGATCAAGGTGGTTGGTGTTGGTGGTGGCGGCAATAATGCTGTTATGCACATGGTCGCAAAAAACATTACTGACATTGAATTTATCTGTGCCAATACCGATGCCCAGGTCCTGCGTGACATTGAGGGAGTCATTCCTTTTCAACTTGGTGCAACCGTTACTAATGGTCTGGGGGCAGGAGCAAATGCCGAAAAAGGCAAACAAGCAGCCCTTGAAGACAAAGAGCGTATCGTTGAGTTGCTTAACGGCGTAAATATGCTGTTTATCACCGCTGGAATGGGTGGTGGTACTGGAACGGGTGCAGCGCCAGTGCTGGCTGAGCTTGCACGTGAACGTGGAATTCTGACCGTGGGTGTAGTGACTAAGCCATTTGCCTTTGAGGGCAAAAAGCGCATGAACATTGCTAACATGGGTATTGAGTCTCTGGAAGAGCGCGTGGATTCTCTGATTGTAATCGAGAACAACAAGCTAATGTCTGCTTTGGGAGATGATGTTACTGTACAGGATGCCTTTGCCAGTGCCAACGATGTCTTGGCAAACGCAGTTAAGGGTATTTCAGACCTGATTACTCATAAGGGCGATATTAACGTTGACTTTGCTGACGTAGAGACAGTGATGCGCGGTAATGGTTTGTCAATGATGGGTATTGGTGAGGCTACTGGTGAAAACCGTGCTCAGCGCGCCGCCGAGATGGCACTAAGCAGTCCCTTGCTTCAAGATATGACTATGTCTAATGCCAAGGGTTTGTTGGTTAACATAACTGCTGGCTCTAATCTGGCCATGCGAGAGTTTAACGAGGTGGGTAACATCATGCATGATGTTGCCTCTGAATTGGCTGACGTGATTATCGGTACCGCAGTAGACCCTAGCATGAAAGACGAGTTGCGAGTAACGGTAGTGGCTACTGGTATCGATCATTTGGCAGATCGTCCAGAGCCGACAGTGGTAGTAGATAACCCTGCTGTTCGTTCTCGCACTCAGCCACCCTATGGTGGTTCGGCCAATCCTCGGCCCCAGGCTCAGCCGTTGCGACAGCGCCCATCCAGTCAGCCTGCAGCGCATCAACCCCAATCAAGGCCTGCTCGCCCGCAGTCACCCTCTGGCTACAGCGACACCCAAATTGATCGCTTTGATGTGCCCGCTTTTTTGCGCAAGCAAGCTGATTGATTGCAAATTTTCGGCTGCTGTTAAAAAAACGATGCCCTGATCTGGCATCGTTTTTTTATGTTAATGGACAAAAGCATGAGAAAGTGCACATTCTGTAGTAAACTAAAGTGATATTTAATCTCGTGTTCAGTTGAGCGCGTGCATAGTTAGGATTTCTCAATAGGATTTTATATGCTTAAGCAGCGAACCATTAAAAATGTAATTCGTGCCATGGGGGTAGGATTGCATTCGGGTAAAAAAGTCTTCCTTACATTAAAACCAGCTCCGGTTGATCATGGGATTGTCTTTTACCGTACTGATCTTTCGCCGGTAGTTGCCATTGCTGCTGCTGGTGAAAATGTCATTGACACCACTCTGTCCACAACTTTGGCCAAGGGTGAGGTGCGGGTGGACACCGTTGAGCACCTTATGTCTGCTTTGGCTGGTTTGGGTGTCGACAATATCAAAGTTGAGGTGAGCGCGCCAGAAGTGCCAATTATGGATGGCAGTGCAGCTCCCTTTGTGTTTCTCTTGCAATCAGCGGGCTTCGAAGAGCAGGAGGCGGCCAAGAAGTTTATCCGTATCACTAAGCCTGTGGTAGTTGAGCAGGGCGATCGTTATGTCAGTTTACAGCCCTATGATGGTTTTAAATTAAGTTTTAGTATCGATTTTGATCATCCTACCATCAAATCTACTGGCCAGGCAGCTGAATTGGAATTGACCGTCAGTAGTTTTGTACGTGAAATCAGTAGAGCGAGGACCTTTGGCTTTTTACGAGACTTTGAGTTTTTACGTGCCAATAGTCTGGCTCTGGGTGCCAGTGTCAAAAATGCCATTGCTTTGGATGAGCATCGTATTTTAAATGACGAAGGTCTGCGTTATGAAGACGAGTTTGTAAAGCACAAAATGCTGGATGCCATCGGTGATATTTACCTACTGGGTTTACCGGTGGTGGGTCATTTTCATGGTCAAAAGTCAGGTCATGGCTTAAATAATTTGCTGGTGCGCAAAGTTTTGAGTGATTCCAGTTGCTATGAGGTAGTCAGTTTTGAACAATCAGCTCAAGACCAACAGCAGTTGTCGGGAGCGCTAGCAATTTAAATGCAGATAATTATTGTCAGTGGCAAGTATGGTACCAGTAGGGTTATATCCAAGCGGTTGCTTGGAATGCTTTTCTTGGCTTTGGTACTAGCTGTTGCTTTGCCTCTAGCATGGTTGCTCAAGCCGCAATCAACGGAAACAAGCTATCGTTCTGATAAGCCTCTTAATGATCAAGAGTTGCTAAGCCTGATTGATACTTGGCAAGATGGTTTTTTACGTGTTTATGACGAGCTACAGGCAGCTAATGAGGCCAGCAGCAGTCAGTTTTCTGCCATGGTTACTCGCTTAGCTCAGTTGCAGGCTCAGCTTGAGCGCGTGGATGCTGTGGCTGAGCAAATGCTAAATAATCTAGAGCTAGAAGGAGCTGAATTCAATTTTGGTGTTCTTTCTTCACTAGGCGGGCCAGTTGAGTCTGAAGGTCCTGATTGGAAGGCACCCAGTTTTGTAACCGTACTCGAAGAAATGGAGTCTCGAGTTCAGGACCGAATATCACAACTTGGTATACTCCAAGAAATGGTGCAGTTGCGTGATTTTGACCATTCAACCTTTGTAGCTGGTAGGCCGGTTAAAAATGCTTGGATTTCATCGCGTTTTGGCAGGCGTACGGACCCCTTTTCTGGTCGGGTAGCCAATCACCTAGGTGTTGATTTTGCAGCACCCAGTGGCACAGAAATCGTCTCTGTGGCTTCTGGGGTCGTGATTACAGCATCAGACCAGGGAGACTTTGGTTTGATGGTTGAAATCAATCATGGTGGCGGGGTGATCACTCGCTATGCCCACGCCAGTGAACTGCTGGTACAGGAGGGCGATTTGGTGAGAAATGGCGATCTTATAGCCTTGGTTGGTAGTACGGGTCGCTCCACTGGACCCCACTTGCATTTTGAGGTCATGGTCAATGGTCGTAGAGTTGACCCCATGCCCTTTATTCAGCGTCAGGTGGCAGGAAAATAATTCTATCTAGGTCATTGAATTCAATAATCCTGCCCTTATATCTAAAAGATGAACATTCATTGATCTAACAACAAACAGGCTAGGGTCGTCTTTGCTTTTTGTGGTGCAGACCAAGACAGCAGAGCCTGCAACCTTTATAGTAGCCGCTATTGGTTCTCTGACCGGATAAGGTAAAGATGCTCACAACACTAATAAGCCGCATTGTCGGCAACAAGAATGAACGCGAAGTAAAACGATTACGTAGAATCGTTGATAGTATTAATGCGCTTGAGGCCTCAATGCAGGCAAAGTCTGACCAAGAGTTGCAAGCGCAAACCGATCTTTTTCGCCAACGCTTAGAAACTGGCGAATCCATAGACAAAATATTACCTGAAGCCTTCGCCACCGTGCGTGAAGCCTCTGTGCGGGTCATGGGTATGCGCCACTTTGATGTCCAGTTGATTGGCGGTATGGCCCTGCATTCTGGCAAGGTTGCTGAGATGAAAACTGGTGAGGGTAAAACCCTTGTTGCTACCCTGGCTGCTTATTTGAATGCCCTGCCTGGCACGGGTGTGCATGTGGTAACAGTGAATGATTACCTGGCCAGTCGTGATGCTAATTGGATGCGGCCACTCTATGAGTTCTTAGGTTTGTCAGTTGGCATTATTCATGCTCAACAGGATGCCAACAGTAAAAAACAAGCCTATGATGCTGATATCACCTATGGCACCAATAACGAGTATGGATTTGATTATCTAAGAGACAATATGGCTTTCTCGCCTCTTGATCGTTACCAGCGTGATCATGTGTTCGCCATTGTCGATGAAGTGGACTCGATTTTAATTGACGAAGCTCGAACTCCATTGATCATTTCTGGACCTGCTGAAGACAGCTCTGAACGCTATATTCAGATCAATAAGCTAATCCCTAGTTTAGAGGCTGGCATTGTTGAAGAGCAAACGACTCCTAATTTACCAGGTGTTGATAAGCCCGAGCCGGTCGGTGATTACTTGGTAAATGAAAAGGATAAAACCATAGAATTGACTGAAAATGGTCATGAAAAGGTAGAGCAAGGTTTGATTTCTCTTGGCCTGCTTGCTGAAGGTGAGTCTCTTTATGCATCTGCCAATTTGCCACTGTTGCATCATGTTCATGCGGCTGTGCGCGCGCATGCCTTATTCCACAAAGATGTTGACTACATTGTGCAAAATAAAGAAGTCATCATCGTTGACGAACACACTGGTCGCACCATGCCTGGTCGTCGTTGGAGTGAGGGCTTGCATCAGGCAGTTGAAGCCAAAGAAGGGCTACAGCCCCAGCGTGAAAACCAAACTCTTGCTTCAACTACCTTCCAGAATTATTTCCGTCTTTACGATAAGCTATCCGGTATGACGGGCACTGCTGATACCGAAGCCTTTGAATTGAATCAGATTTATGGCTTAGATGTGTTAGTGATCCCAACCAATAAGCCCATTGTTCGTCAAGACATGAATGATCTGATCTACCTTAACGAAGACGACAAATACGCGGCTGTAATTGAAGACATCATTGCCGAAGTAGGTAATGAGCGTCCTGTTCTGGTCGGTACGGCTTCGGTCGAGGCTTCTGAGAGGCTCTCCAATGCTTTGAAGAAAGCTAAGATCAAGCATAATGTGCTTAATGCTAAGCAGCACGAGCGCGAGGCGCAAATCATTGCTGATGCAGGCCTGCCAGGTGCGGTTACCATTGCCACCAACATGGCAGGCCGTGGTACCGATATTGTTCTGGGCGGCAAGTGGGAGTCTGAGCTGTATAAGATGCAAGAACAGGGCAAGTCAGAGGCTGAGATAGCCGAGGCAAAAGTCAAATGGCAAGAGCGCCATCAGCAGGTTAAAGACTCTGGCGGCCTGCATATCATTGGTACTGAGCGTCATGAGTCACGTCGTATTGATAACCAATTGCGTGGTCGTGCCGGTCGTCAGGGCGACCCAGGCTCCTCGCGATTTTTCTTGTCCCTCGAAGATCCGCTGATGCGAATCTTTATGCCACCAAGCATGAAAGCCATGCTTGAAAAAATGGGTATGAAGCCTGGTGAGTCCATTGATTCACCCTTAGTAACACGCTCAATCGAGAAAGCTCAGCGTAAGGTTGAAGGGCGTAACTTCGATATTCGTAAGCAATTGCTTGAGTACGATGATGTGGCAAATGATCAGCGCTCGGTTGTCTATGACCAGCGTAATGAATTAATGGACCAGGAGGATATCCGTGATACGGTTGAGCAAATGCGAGAATCGGTACTGGATGAGACCATTGATGAGTTTTTACCTCCCACCAGCTTGCCTGAGCAATGGAAAGTGGCTGAACTAGAGCAGTCGCTGGCTAAAGACTTTGATTTGCACATTCCTCTGGCTAAACGCTTTGAAGAAGACAAATCTTTCAAAGAGTCACAATTGCGCCAATTGGTTAAAGACGAAGCACAGAAGAAATACCAAAATAAAGAAGAGATGGTTGGTGCCAAAGTCATTCGTCAATTTGAGAAGCAAATCATGTTGCAGGTGCTGGATCAGCATTGGAAGGATCACCTGCATGCTATGGACTACTTGCGCCAAGGTATTCACCTGCGTGGCTACGCGGCAAAGAACCCTAAGCAAGAATATAAGCGTGAAGCCTTTGAGCTGTTTCAGGCCATGCTTAATCAAGTGCGGCGTGACACAGTAAGAGTCTTAGCGAATGTAAAGGTGCGATCACCAGAAGAAGTAGCTAAAGAAGAGCGATTACGCCGAGCAGCCATGGCTAAACAGATGCAAATGCAACAGGGCGGTCAAGCCCAGTCAACTGCGGCACAATCCAATGCAAATAATCTTCCCAAAGCTGGCCGCAATGATCCCTGTCCTTGTGGTTCGGGTAAAAAGTACAAACATTGTCATGGTAAATTGAGTTAAATAATATGGCTGTTGGCGGAAGTCTACCTTTATCCATTTTGCCCGTTTCTGGGTTAAGTATTGCTGTTAGCAGTGCGGGCATTAAAAAGCCAGGCCGTAAAGATCTGGTGCTTTTTGAGTTGGCGCCAGGCAGTCAGTGTGCTGCAGTCTTTACGACGAATGCTTTTTGTGCTGCGCCGGTGACTCTGGCGAAGCAGCATTTGGCGCTGCAACAGCCTCGCTACTGGTTGATCAATACCGGCAATGCCAATGCGGGTACGGGAGCTCAAGGTTTGGCGGATGCTAAAGCCTGCTGTGCCCTCGTGGCTGAGCAGTTTGCTGTTCCAGTAGAGCAGGTGTTACCTTTTTCTACCGGCGTGATTGGCGAACCCTTGCCCATGGATAAAATCGAGCAGGCCATTCCTAGTTTGCCAGGCTTGCTGGCAGCGGATACTTGGGCGGCAGCTGCTGAAGGTATCATGACCACAGACACCAGGCCCAAAGGGGCCAGTCGTCAGTTGGAGTTGCAGGGTCAGACCATTACCCTTAGTGGTATTTCTAAAGGCTCTGGCATGATCTGCCCCAATATGGCTACCATGCTTGGCTTTGTGGCCACCGATCTGGCACTGAGCAGCGAGCAGTTACAAGCCATGTTAAGCCGTGCCAACGAGCTTAGTTTTAATCGTATCACTGTGGATGGTGACACATCGACCAATGATGCCTGTATGCTGGTCAGTACGGCTCAGATTCAGCTGGAACTGTCCGAGCAAGAATTGGCTCTGGTTGAGCAAGCCTTACTTGAGCTGATGCAGCACCTAGCCCATGCCATTGTGCGAGACGGTGAGGGGGCGACCAAGTTTGTCACCATCACTGTTGAACAAGCGGTAAACAAAGAAGAAGCCCTGGCCGTGGCCTACACCATTGCTCATTCGCCCTTGGTTAAAACGGCCTTAACCGCCAGTGATGCCAATTGGGGTCGAATTCTGGCGGCGGTGGGCCGCGCTGGTGTGGCGCAGCTCAATCTCGAGGCTGTTAACATCTTTTTGGATCAGGTGCAGATCGTTGACTCAGGTGCTAGGGCGGCTTGCTATAGCGAAGAAGCTGGTAGTACGGTGGTGGCCCAAGAAGAGTTTTGTATTAGGGTGCAACTGGGCAGAGGCCAGCATGCCGAAACGGTCTGGACCACGGATTTGTCAAACGAATACGTTAGAATCAATGCAGAATACCGCAGCTAGTAACAGTGAATATATGGATGCTGTCGGCCAGCCTAACAGGCCTGCTAAGCCTCTGCTCGAGGTAGCTGTTGGTCTGTTATTGGCTGAAGATCAGGTGCTAATTGCCAAGCGTGCCAAGCATAAGCATCAGGGCGGGAAGTGGGAGTTTCCCGGTGGTAAGATCGAAGCAGGGGAGTCACCCTTGGCGGCCTTGGCACGAGAGTTGGAGGAAGAGGTAGGCCTGACGCTGGATGCCTCAGTCGCTGAGGGCCTGATTGTACTTAATCATGAGTACGAAGATCTTTATATTCGCTTGCATTGCTACCTGCTGCCTCGCTTTTCAGGCCAAGCAAGTGGACTGGAAGGCCAAGAGGTGCGCTGGGTCACTGCTGGCCAACTGGATCAATACAGCTTCCCTGCTGCCAATCAAGAAATCATTGCTGCTCTGCTTGCTGTTTGGCCGCAGCCGTCAGTGCAGTAATAATGGCGCCTTGCTGCTCAAAAAGCCTGAGCAGACCTTGATCGCCACCTAGATGACCAGCCCCTACCGCGACTAATAGTTGTAGATCAGCAAGCTCTGGTGTCAGTAATTGCTCTAGCCAAGCCTGATTACGATCACTAAGCATGATTTGGTAGCCATAGTCCGTGAGGCTATCTTGCATTAATAGATCCAGCTCATCTAGATCTGCTGTCAACCAAAGATGCAGTAGAACTTGGCTTTGTTGCGCTACTGTCTTTAACTCGTCTAGGCTATTTTTGATCAACTCTTGTTCGCCTAGCTCTTGTTGTAACTTGGTAAAGAGTGCAAGCTGTTGCTCCACGCTTTCAAGGCCATTAATCGGCTGATCACCTAGAAGTGCTTTGAGCTGTTGCTCACTGCCATATTCGCTGGAAAACTCTAGTTGCATCATTTTTTGCATGGTCATAAGGTTGGCAATGAACCAGCTTTCAAATTGTTCATAAGGAAAGTCAGCAAGACCTAGCTCGGCAAGGCTTTGTTCTAGCTTAAGCATTAGTTCATCGCCGAGTTGCTGTTGCAGGTCATTATTTGGGCGTTGCGCCGCTTGTGCCATCAGTAGGCCTGCGCTGGCTAATTCCATGGCTTCTATTTCAAACCAGACTTGATCCACTTCATTTAATAAGGCGAGCAACTCAGGAGCCAAAGCAATGGTCTCGGGTTTGATATGAATCGTACCATATAAAAGAATTTCTCTGTCCGGCAAGCTGATCTGATAAAGGGGCTGGGCAAAGCCTGGGCTGAAGAAGCAAAGGACTGTGCAAATCATTAAACTTTTTTTAAGCCATTTGAGTTGAGACACCATGCTAAATTTACCTCTTTTTCCTTTAAATCATTTACCAATGCCAGGTTGTTGGACCCAGTTAAGGCTGTTTGAACCCAGATATTTGGGCATGATGGCAAAAATTTCTTCTCAGGAACAGCAATTCTTGATGTGCTTACCCTTTGATAATCCTCAGCAACAACCCAAAGGAGTATTGGTGCGGGTGACGGATTTTGATCCTGAGGTGGATGGCAAATTGCTGATACAGATTCGTGGTGAGGGCTTTTATCGCTTGGAGCAGTTAGAGCAGGATGAAAGTAGTCTTTGGTGGGCGCAAGCCAAGCCTTTGCACGATCTCGATGATGCTTGGCGGCCTGACATGCCTGCCAAAGTGGATCAATTATATCAGGGCCTGCGCCAGCATCCAGATCTGTTGTCATTGGTATTGCCTGCTGAGATAAACAGCGAGCAAGCATTGAACTGGTTGGTTACCCTTTTGCCCTTTGATGCAACGGACCGACAATTGCTACTCAATTGTCAAAGCAGTGCCCAGCGCGCTGAGCTTATTACTCGTTGGGTACAGTTACAGGATTAGAGGTTTAGTTATATTAGTCATACTAAGAGCTGGCGGTAAAAAAACTTGGCAAAATTTGTGTAAGGACAAATTTGTATTAAGACAATAGTCTTATGTAGTCCAATTTGTAGTACAGTGCAAAGCTTAGTTGATGGCTATACACCGTGATGATCAATAACCAAATCAAAGGCCCTTGCCAGAGTCTAAAGCTACTTTGTTCTAATTTTAACAAGCGAAAACAGGCCAGGCAGCAAACATAAAGTATTAGGCTAAGGGCTAGGCTAGCCAAGACGTCGGTTAACCAATGAAACCCAAGGTAGAGTTTTGCTAATGCTGCCAAGGCCACACTCAGAGCGGCTAAGGCTTGGAAGTTCTGTTTTAGATCAGGCCACTGCCTGGTTAAAGTCATGCTTACTAATGCTGCTATTAACGCAAAGCCGGTGATGGCTCCTGATGGCAAACTGAAATTAAGGGTGCGTCCAATCATACTGGCAGGGGGGCTGACCTGAAGCCACTGTTGCAGGCTAAAGACAGTGGCTAAGCAAAGTACTAAGCAAGCTACTAGCCATACCAGCCATTGTTGCTGGCCATGTACCACCAGCCAGATACCCATGATCACCACTAGCATAATAAGCAGGCTTGGGTCACTGAGTAAGCTGAGGTGTAACCAAAGGTCAATGCCTAAATCATACCGCTCGGGCCTTAAGACGAGTTCTAGCAGAATGGCTGATGGCCAGGGTTGGCTTAGATACAGTATGCTAAACAGTAAAATACCAATGCTACCAAGAACCCCAAGCCTTACCCATGGGCTAGTATGATGCTTGGCCAAGAACTGATCTAACCATAAAATCGCCAGCATCAGGGCGACAATGCCAAGAAATACAAGGCTAAGCAGTTGCCAGGGTTGCAAATAATAGAGGCTGGCCAAAGATTACTCCAGAGACATGAAACGCACCCTTTCTAGTAAAGCTGAAAACCTTGCTGCTGCCAAGGTTTGTTTCAAGGATAGAGTGCGCTTTTATTCGATTTGCGCAACACAGATGGCTATAATCCTTTTTTTACCAACAATTCTAAGAGTAGAGCCATGCAAGACATACAAATCTACATGCAGCAGCTGGGTAAGCAAGCTCGAGCAGCCAGTGCTGTTTTAGCCAGAGCCAACACCAATGATAAAAATCAGGTGCTTTTGCTCTTGGCGGATCGTATTAACGAGCAGCAAGATAAACTGATTAAAGCTAATCAACTGGATCTTGAAGCAGGAAAAGCCAAAGGCTTAGACGATGCCATGCTCGACCGCTTGGCCCTTACTCCAGCTCGAATTGCCGCAATGACGACCGGCCTGCGTCAAGTGGCTGAATTGCCTGACCCCATTGGTGAAATGACGGACTTTAGTTTTCGCCCCAGTGGCATTCAGGTCGGTAAAATGCGTGTGCCTTTGGGGGTCATAGGCATCATTTATGAAAGCCGTCCCAATGTTACCATTGAGGCAGCTAGCCTATGTTTGAAGTCAGGTAATGCTTGTATTTTGCGTGGTGGTAGTGAGTCCATTCACTCTAATAAAGCCTTGGCACAATTAATTGATCAGGCCTTGGCGGAGGTTGGTTTACCTCTGGCGGCGGTTCAGGTAGTGGAGACCACGGATCGTGAGGCGGTAGGGCATTTGATTCAGATGCCTGACTATGTGGATGTGATTGTGCCCCGTGGGGGTAAGGGGTTGATTGCTCGAATAAGTAATGATGCAAAGGTGCCTGTGATTAAGCACTTGGATGGCATTTGTCATCTTTATTTAGACAATGAAGCCGACCTTGAAGCAGCAGCACCCGTCATTATCAATGCCAAAACCCATCGTTATGGCGTTTGTAATGCCATGGAAACCCTTTTGGTACATCAAGATTGGCAGGATCAGTTAGCCAGTATGTTTGTTCAATTATCCGACATGGGTGTGGAGTTGCGTTTGTGTCCACAGTTACTGGCGCAATACCCCAGTTACCATGCAGCTCATGAGGAGGATTGGTCTACCGAATACTTGGCACCAGTTTTATCAATAAAGCAGGTGGCGGATATGGATCAAGCCATTGCTCATATCAATCAGTACGGCAGCCATCACACGGATGGGATTTTGACTCAGAATTATGATAAAACCCGGGCCTTTATGCAGCAAGTGGATTCAAGCTCGGTGGTGATTAATGCTTCGACTCGCTTTGCCGACGGCTTTGAGTATGGTTTGGGTGCTGAGATTGGAATTTCCACTGACAAAATTCATGCTCGTGGTCCAGTGGGTTTGCATGGTTTGACTTCACAAAAATACCTTGTCTTTGGTCAGGGGCATATTCGTCAGTGATCTGCTCTCCTTTGGTAATCTTGGGCGGGACTTTTGACCCGCCTCATCTTGGTCATTTACAGTTGCTTGCCAGACTGCAAGGGTTATGGTCTGAGTCCATTGAGATGACCTTGCTGCCGACTTTTCAGCCCGTGCATAAGGCCAAAGCGCAAGCCAGTGTTGTGCAGCGGACTAAAATGCTGCAATACTTCGCAGAAATGGCGTCTGTTTCTGTAGATTGGCGAGAAATACGGGCCAAGCGCCCATGTTATACACTAGACAGCTTAACTCAAATTCGAGCGGAGCAAGCCAAGCAAAGGCCTATTGTCTTTATTATGGGTGGCGACAGCTTCTCGCAACTGCATCACTGGCATGGCTATCAGCAGCTGTTGTCCTTGGCTCATATACTGTGGTTTCCACGTGCAGGCCAGGCCGGCATTTCAGGGCCCCAGCAGCACTGGCCAGTTGCCGAGCCCTGTCATGCGCTAAGCAAGCCTAGCGGTTTACTGTTGCATCTGCAGTTTTGCCCCTCTGCCATTGCAAGTAGTCAGATTCGCCAGCAACCGGATTTGGGCTATGCTTGGCTGCCCGAGCCTATTTTTAAATATTGTCAACAACATAGGATTTATTCATGACCAAGGGTCAGATAGAACAATTGGCCATTAAGGCGCTTGAAGATCAAAAAGCGCAGGACCTAACCGTGATTTCTTTAGCAGGCAAGGCGGATTTTGCCGACAGCATGATCATTGCCAGTGGCACGTCTAGTCGCCATATTCAAGCTTTAGCAGCTCGAGTGCAAGAAGTGATGCAAGAGCATGATCAGCCTCGTGGTACGGTGGAGGGATCAGGTGCAACCGATTGGGTGTTACTGGATCTGGGCTCGGTAATCGTGCATTTGTTTTTACCTCAGGCAAGAGCTTACTATGATCTTGAGCAGCTGTGGGGGGGTGTTCGCCCTGGAGGCCTGGCTTGAAAATAAAAATCTTGGCGGTAGGACAAAAAATGCCAGCCTGGCTGCAAGCAGGTGTTCAGGACTATCACAAGAGAATGCCACGCGAGCTTCAGGTTCAATGGATTGAAATTCCAGCCAGTAAGCGCACAGGCCAGTATGATCAATCCAGGGCTCAGCAACAGGAAGCCCAGCGAATCGAACGATACTTAGCTAATAATGATCATTTAGTGGCTTTGGAAGTGCTGGGTAAGAGCTGGAGCACAAAGGATTTAGCCGCTGAACTCAATAAATGGCAATTGGCGGCTAAGGATGTTGCGATTATCATAGGCGGCCCTGATGGGATTCTGCCCTCTTTATCAGCCAAGGCGAATCAGCACTGGTCTTTATCGGCACTAACCCTGCCTCATCCTTTGGTTAGGGTGCTTTTGGCTGAGCAACTTTATCGAGCCTGGACCATCAATCAAGGTCATCCATACCACAAAGAGTAATCAAGGCCATGGTGCAGTCACAGATCCAAGAAAAACGGATTGTTTTTAATCGGCTTTGGCTGGCTTTTGCTCTGGTCGTAGTGTTGTTGGTCCTGTTGTGCTACCGATACTTTCACTTGCAGGTGGTTCAGCATGAAGGTTTTGCAACCAAATCTGAGCGTAATAGGGTTGAGCTTATTCCGATTCCGCCAAGGAGAGGTTTGATCTATGACCGTCATGGTCGGTTGCTGGCAGAGAATAGACCCAGCCATCAGCTAGTTTTGGTTCCTGAATTGGTGCAGGATTTGCCCCAGTTATTGCAAGACCTACAACAGCTGATCCAACTGGATGACAACCAAATTCAGGTTTTCTATCAACGCCTTAGTCGTGCTAGACGGCCTCATTCTCCGGTGGTATTGAGAGATGGGCTGGACGATAGTGAAATGGCAGCTCTAGCCTTAGAACGTCATAACCTGCGCGGCGTAGACACCCAGGCAACTCTGGTCCGATACTACCCCTACGGTGAACTCTTTGCTCACTCTGTTGGTTATGTCGGGCGTATTAATGAAGAAGAAATGCGCGTACTTGATCGTGGTCGCTATGCCGGTATGGACGTGATAGGAAAGGTCGGTGTTGAGCGAACTTACGAGGATGTATTACATGGTACACCTGGGTTTCGCAAAGTAGAAACCAATGTGCATGGGCGTATTATTCGTGAATTAGAGCGTAAGCCTCCCATACCTGGGCAAGACTTAATTTTGCATCTAGATGTTGACGTTCAGCGCGCAGCCTTTGATGCAATGAAAACTCGCGAGCGCAGAGGTGCTGTGGTTGCCATAGAGGTGGAAACCGGAGGCATTGTTGCCATGCTTTCTGCGCCTTCCTATGATCCTAACCTATTTGTCAGTGGCATACCGGCTTCAGTATTTAATCCTTTGCGCGACTCCATTGATGTCCCCTTTTTAGATCGAGCGGCCAGAGGGATATACCCGCCAGGGTCCACTGTCAAGCCCTTTGTGGGCTTGGCCGGCTTAGAGCAAGGGGTTGTCAATTGGCAGACGACCATACGTGATCCTGGTTTTTATCGTTTACCAAATGAAGACCGAGTGTTTTACAACTGGACTTGGGCTACCAGGCGAGGTGGTGCCGGTGATCGTGTCGATATGGTACAGGCCATTGCTGAATCCAATAATACCTATTTTTGGGATTTGGCTTACAACATGACGCTCGAACCCATGCATGAAATGTATGATAAGTTTGGCTTTGGTCGCAACCTTGCCTTGGATGTCTTTCGCCCGGCTGCAGGTCTTAACCCAAGCAGGCAATGGAAGCGTCAGCACCGACAATTACCTTGGTTTGCCGGTGATACCCTAAATACTGCCGTAGGCCAGGGCTTTATGTTGGCTACACCCTTGCAAATAGCCAGTGCTACTAATATCTTGGCCAATGAAGGTGTAGTGGTACATCCAAGGTTGCTAAAAAACACCCATAGTGGTGAGTTGCCGCTGATTATTCCTGAACCAGAAGTCATTCAGCTAAGTAATTCTGACGACTGGCAACAAATGTTCGCCGCCATGCGACAAACTGTTCATGGTGCCAGGGGAACTGCTAGGCCGCACATTCAGAGTCCAGAGTATGACATTGCTGCTAAGACAGGCACTGCTCAAGCGGTCAGTCGCCCAGATGGCAGCGAACGCATGGATCCAAAGACACTCGAAGAACGACAACGTTCCCATGCCCTATTTAATGCCTTTGCACCGGCTAGGGACCCCAAAATTAGCATCGCGGTGGTCGTGGATAATGGTGAAAGTGGTGGCCGGGCAGGGGGGCCTATTGCCAAAGAGGTGCTAGACGCTTTTTTACTCGGGCCACCAGAGGCAAGGCTAGGCCCTCACTTAAATAATCAGGAGCGTTTTCGACCATGAGTTTGAATAGTCCAGCTCCCAGGCGGCACTGGCTACAGCGTGCTGTTTTAGCCGTTGATTGGCCCTTAACCTTATTGTTATTTGCTCTGTGTGGGCTTGGGTTGGTGGTGCTTTACAGCGCCAGTGGCGGGTCTACTCTGTTGGTTGAAAGGCAAGCCATACGCATGGCCATAGGTTTTATGGCCATGATGCTAATCGCTCAAATGAGCCCTAGGTTGCTATTTCGCTTGGCCTGGTTGCCATACCTGTTGGCTTTTGTTCTGTTGTTGATGGTGCCTTTTTTTGGCTTTGAAGCCAAGGGCGCAAAACGATGGATTCGCCTGGCAGGTATTGGTTTTCAGCCTTCTGAGATTATGAAGTTAGCGATGCCATTGTTAATTGCTTGGTATGCCAGTCGTAAACCTATGCCGTTGAGTCTTTGGCACGCTTGCTTGGCCTTGGTATTAATCTTGTTGCCTACTTTGCTGATTCTCAATCAGCCTGATCTGGGTACCTCCTTGTTGGTTATTAGTTCAGGCTTGTTTGTTGTGTTTTTGGCAGGTATTGCATGGCGCTGGTTGATTTTAGCCGGCATTGCTGGGCTCAGTATGGCACCCGTGATGTGGTTTTGGGTGATGCGTGACTATCAGAAGCAAAGGGTGCTGACCATGTTTGATCCTGAAACTGACCCCTTGGGTGCGGGTTGGAATATCATTCAGTCAACCACCGCTATTGGCTCAGGCGGCCTGCGAGGCAAGGGCTTTATGGAGGGTACACAGTCACAGCTGTCTTTTTTGCCTGAGAGTCATACGGATTTTATCATTGCTGTTTTGGCTGAGGAATGGGGCTTTGTCGGTGTTCTGGTTTTATTGTCTCTCTATTTGTTGATCCTGACTCGTTGTTTTATGTTGTCTGCAGCAGCTGAAAGCGTTTTTGGTCGCCTGTTAGCAGGAGCGATCACCATGACCTTTTTTATCTATATTTTTGTTAATGCAGGCATGGTTGCCGGTATTTTACCTGTGGTCGGAGTGCCTTTGCCTATGCTAAGTTATGGCGGTACTGCTATCGTCACCCTAATGGCTGGCTTTGGCTTGATGATGGCTGTAACCAAAACCAGGAGGTTGGCATGAGGGTTTGGCTTCTTTTTACTGTATTTTTAGCGCTCTGTTTGAATATAAATTTGGCTTTGGCTGCACCCGACTTTAAGCAGCGCCCTGAGGTGCAGCAATTTATTGCTGAGCAAACAGACAATTACAGTGAGCAGTGGTTGAGTGAGCTGTTTGAGGTGATGGAATATCAGCAGTCAGCTCTGGATTTATTTACTCGCGTGCCTGAGCAGCAACTCAGTCAGCGTCAGTACAATCCAATATTTATTGAGCCCATACGCATCAACAGAGGACTGAACTTTTACCAGCAAAATAAAGCCTGGTTTGATCAGGCTTATGAGGAATATGGTGTAGAACCTGATGTAATTCTAGCCATCATTGCAATGGAAACCAATTTTGGTAGTTTTGTTGGTCGTCACCCTACCTTTGACACCCTGGCTACTCTGGCCTTTGATCATCCCAGCAGGAGTGACTTTTTTCGCCGTGAGTTAGTAGCTTTGTTGCAAATCATGCATGAGCAGCAATTGTCACCTGAGCTTTTAGTTGGCTCCTATGCTGGCGCAATGGGCTTGCCCCAGTTTATGCCTAGCAGCTATTTAGCCTATGCCGTGGATCATGATAAAGACGGAGTGGTCGACATCTGGACCAGTCCTGCAGACGCCATTGGTAGTGTGGCAAATTATCTGGCTGTTCATGGCTGGCAAGCGAATCTGCCACAGATCATTTCTGCTCAAGTCAGTGGTGACTATGCCTCTATTTTACGTCGTAGTACTGTGCCCAGTGTTGATATAGCTGAGGCTAGGTCTACAGGCTGGGAGTTTAGTACCAATCTTCCTGACAGTACCATGGTCAGTCCACTGCAAATGGATGCTGAAGATGGTTATGAGTATTGGTTGGGTACTGCTAATATGAGAGCAGTGGCACGTTATAACCCAAGTTTACGTTATGCGATGACTGTTGCTCTGATGAGTGAGATTTTTGCTGAGCGCATCCAATGAAGTCTGCTGTTTCATTCATTATTATGCTTTTTTTACTTGCTGGCTGTGCAAATTTTCGAGGCCCTGACAGCATTGCTAATGAGCAACCTGGAGCGACTGGCTCTGATGCTAGGGCTTGGTCTGATGCAGATCGAAGGCAGGCAAGTCGATATCAGCTTTCCCAAGATCGGGGCTCTGACCGTAAATTGACTGCCGCTGAAATTAAGGAAGAGACCCCTTTTTGGGAGCCGCCTGGGAGAGCTGGTAATCAGAGCCCGTATCAGGTGCGGGGTAGGACCTATCACGTTTTGCCTAAGGCTGATGGCTTTGTCGAAGAGGGAATTGCTTCTTGGTATGGTAAAAAATTTCATGGCCATAAGACTTCAAATGGTGAGATTTTCGATATGTATCGCATCTCAGCTGCCCATACTCGTCTACCCTTGCCAACCTGGGTGCGAGTAACTAACCTTGAAAACAACAAGTCTATTGTTGCTAGAGTCAATGATCGTGGCCCCTTTCACCCCGATCGGGTGATCGACCTCTCTTATGCTGCGGCGGTCAAGCTAGACATGGAGCGTCAGGGGATGGCAAGAGTTAGAGTTGAAGCATTAAATCTACCCCGGGTTGAGCATCCAACTCATGAGCTGCAAATAGCAGCCTTTTCTCAATTAGCTAGAGCGCGCGAGCAACAGCAACTGTGGCAGCAACGTTACCCTAACCATCAGGTAAGGTTGGAGTCTGGCTCACAACAACATCGATTACGCATTGGTCCCATGGGGCGAACCGAAGCCGAAAGTATGCAAGCCGAGATTCATGCCCAGACCGGTGATCGACCCTTACTGATGCGCAGCAATTAAGCTGACAATACCTGATACTTTGTTACAATGCGTGATTGAATTTTGAGGATTAATCTATGGCTATGAAAAAAATCATCCTGGGCTTTACCCTGGCATTGACCCTGGGGAGCCAAGTATTTGCACAGAATGTCATTATTCCCGCACCACCAGAATTGGCTGCCAGTGCTTATATCCTAATGGATGCCGATAGCGGTGAAATATTGGTTGCCAAAAATGAGCATGAGCCTTTACCACCAGCCAGCCTGGTTAAATTGATGACCAGTTTCGTTGCTGAGCAGGAGCTACAGGCAGGACGCATTCACTGGGACGAAACCACAAGGGTCAGTGTGCGGGCTTGGCGAACAGGTGGCTCAAGAATGTTTATCCAAGAGAGTACCAATGTCAGTATTGGTGACTTATTAAAGGGTATTATTATTGTTTCTGGTAATGATGCCAGTGTTGCGATGGCTGAGCATATAGCAGGCACTGAAGAAGCCTTTGCCGGAATGATGAATCAAGTGGCTGACAGCATTGGTATGCGTAATACCAACTTTACTAACTCTACTGGCCTTCCAGATGATAATCTTTTCAGTACAGCCTATGACATGGCTATTTTATCTCAGGCTATTATTCAGCAAAGCCCTGAATATTACCCCATTTATGCCGAGCAAAGCTTTACCTACAACGACATAACCCAGAATAATCGCAATTTGCTGTTGCGTCGGAATCCAGACGTGGATGGCTTAAAAACCGGCCATACTTCCGCTGCTGGCTATTGTTTGGCAGCATCTGCCTTAACCGATGGCATGCGTTTGATTGCAGTTGTTATGGGGTCGGCTTCGGATGAATCTCGTACTCAGGAAGTGCAAACCCTGTTGTCCTATGGTTTTCGCTATTTCAAGACACATCAGCTTTATGAGGCAGATCAGTCTTTAGATGATTTCACTGTCTGGGGTGGCGATCAGGGGGCAGTAACCCTGGGCATTGAGGATAAGTTATTCGTGACTATTCCTAGAGGCTCTGAAAATCATTTACAGGCTGTGGTTAATGTTCCCCCTGTCTTGCGTGCTCCCATTGCGGAGGGTGAAGAGGTGGGTCAGTTAGTGGTGATGAATGGCGATGAAGTGATAGCTGAGCGGCCTGTAATCGCCATGACTGAGGTAACTGAGGCTGGTTTTTTTGGTCGGCTTTGGGATTCAGTAAGATTATTTTTTTGGAAGATGTTTAATTGATGTCAGAGCAACCACCTAAAATTGAATTTCCTGCGGCTAATTATCCTATAAAGGTAGTTGGTATGGCTGGTGAAGAGTACCGCGCATTTGTGATTGCTGCCTTGCATGATTTACAGGTTAAATTCGATGCCGACAGTATCAGTGTGCGTCCCAGTAGCGCAGGCACCTACTGTGCTTATAGCATTCGTATAACAGCGCAAAGTCCTGAGCAGCTGGAGTTAATTAATGAGCGTTTGCGCGCAGACCCGAGAACCAAAACGGTACTTTAATGGTCAGAAAACGTTATGAGTATTAGGGTTAAGTCTTTAGGGTCGCAATCCTATGCTCAATGCCTGCAGCAGATGAAGGACTACACTCTGGCACGTACTGCAGAGAGCGAAGACCAAATTTGGTGGCTGGAGCACCAGCCAGTTTTTACCCAAGGGCAGGCTGGCAAACCTGAGCATCTGCTGCAACTGGGTGACATTCCCTTGGTGCAGAGTGATCGAGGTGGTCAGGTAACCTATCATGGGCCAGGGCAGTTGATTGTTTATCTGTTATTAGATCTTAAGCGTCATGGATTGGGCGTTAGGTCTTTGGTGGATCTAATAGAGCAAACCACCATTAGGTTGTTGGCTAGCTATGACATCCAGGCTTATGCAAAACCTGAAGCCCCTGGCATCTATGTGTCAGAGGCTAAAATTGCTTCCTTGGGCCTTAGGGTCAAGCGTGGTTGTAGTTATCATGGTTTGGGCCTGAATGTGGACTGTGATCTGGCACCCTTTAGTAGAATTAATCCTTGTGGTTATTCAGGGCAAAAAATGACCAGCATGCAGCAAATTTTAGTTGATAAAACGCCCAGTATGGCTCAGGTGGCAGAGCAATGGCTGGCCTTGGCCATGAACCAACTAGGGGGTGAAAGTGATTAGGCTAACTTGGTCATTAGCCAGGTCTTAACGGCTACTTCAAGTTTATCAAACCCACCTTGGCTGGCCTGTTCGCGCCGTTCTTTTTTAGCTCGCCAATAATGTGGCGTCATTTTCATCAAGGCTAGGGCTTGATCCTTGTTGAGCTGAATTTGCCAATGCAGAGACTCTTGTTTTTGAATATGGAAATGCTGTATCAGCTCTGCAGGCAATGAGCATTCCTTGGTATGAACCTCTGGGTACAATCGTTCGCGTAATTGCCATAGGTGTCTTTGATCGGCATTGACCCAGATTAACTGGCCGCCGGGTTTTAGCACTCTTAATAATTCATCCAGTTGATAAAAAGAAAAAATACAGCAGAGCAGGTCGATTTGCTGATCATCAAAGGGTAAAAGCTTGCTACTCCCTACTAGCCAGTTTTGTTTAGGGTATTGTTTACTGGCTAGGCGTATCATTTCTTTGCTGATATCCAGCCCAACCAGTTGTCCGCTTTGCAGCCCTTGCTGCATGTGATGGCTGTAATAGCCTTCGCCACATCCGATGTCTAGTGCTAGTTGAGGCTGAAGTTGCTGGCTAAGCTGATGTAGCCATTTTGCTAAGGGTTGATAATGACCTGATTGTAAAAAATCTCTGCGAGCCCTGACCATCTCAAGGTTGTCACCAGGTTGTTTCGATTTTTTATGCTGAACCGGCAAAAGATTAAAGTACCCCTGACGAGCGCGGTCAAATTGATGGCCATTGACACAGGATAGTCCCTGTTGATTGGCGTAAAGAGGGTGTTTGCAAAGCGGGCAACTGTAAGGCGGAAGCATGGCAACTAATTCATGTTAAAGGTCCATTTTAGCAGAAATTAAACTACCAGGCGAAAGCAGGGTAATAAGCGAAGCAAAGTAATTAAGGCGGCCTTCCCTATGGATTGAAATAATCTGAGTTAGGTCGCTGTCCCGCAGTGAATGCTCTAGTCAAGCTGCCAAAGATCTTCGAGCCAGTCAGCGTTATTATACTTCATGCGAAGCTTGGCCTTCTGGAAGTAGGGCATCATTTCAGGATCATCATTGATCATGTGCTTCACTAGCCAGCGTTGAAGGAAGAGCAACTGCTGGGAGTTCATGGCCATCAATTCTTCTGGGTTTTGTTCTTCTGGCTCTTCTAATTGTTCTTCGATGTTAGCCTGTAGTTGCAGGATCTGACGAATCAGCAGTTGGTGATGCAGTTGATGCTCTTTGAAGTCCTCATAGCCAACAACGCGCATTAGGCTTTCTTCGACAGCAAAGTGCATGCGACAGTGGCTTATGAATAACTGTAACTGCTCCAATGTTAGTTCGTTGTCCTTGAGTTCGCAGTTTGCCTTGACTAGAAGATTAAACAGCCTTACGAGTAGCTGGTGCTGGGTATCCAGTTCAGCAAAACCCATTTCCATGGATTCATTCCACTGTATGTATGGCAGCAGTGTTTCACAGGTAGTCATGGTCAAGGTTCTCAAGAAAAACACCAAATCATAACTTATTCTTATGATGAGGCTGTTGATATAGGTCAGTTGTAGCCTACACATAACCCACTCATCATCCACTCATCACAATTAGGCTTGTCAGGAATAAGGGATTCTAAGGGGCATGAAGTAGGCTTAAAGGCGAAAATACAGTCATAAATTTGACGAAATTGATATATTTGTGATGATTGTCACTTATTGCTTGTGCGTCTTGTCTCTTTTGCTAGGCTAAGCATTAAGAGGCTAATCAATGCGATGATTATCCAGACTTGGACTGACTATGATTGAGGTGCGTCATGCTAAAGTTGATTTTGTTATTATCAGTTCTGGGATTTTTCTATTGGCCAGCACTTGGGCTCGCTCTGGTTTTGATGATGACCTATGTGATGGATAATGATGACTTTAAGATGCCGACTGACTACAGTGAGCTATTGCCAGAGAAGCCAGCCTTAGCTGTTTTTGCTGCGATGTGCATACTGGGCTTCTTTATTTGGCAGGCTTGGTTGATAACCCTGTTGATGGCAATGTATTACACCCTCAGCTTGCAACAGGCTGTGGTTGACAGCGAAGCACTGAAAAGCATGAAGACTGTTGACTCTATGGGTACAGATGAGCTGCGTCAGGCATTAACCCACAAATTTTAATTTGAATGTTTTTTTGTTGTGTAGCGACTTTGCTGGGCTCTGCCCAGCTTTTTTTTATTTCTAGCTCGACCTCTTTTTTATTCTAGAGTCCATTAAAAGCATGCGTTATAGTGAGCCTGATCATTGTAGGAGTCAGGTTATATGCAAGCGGAATCATCTGTTGGGCTTAAGTGGTTGTTGGGAGTGGCAGCCTTTTTTATCATTTTGGCAGCGCTTAAGTCTGCTGAAGCCATTTTCGTTCCCATTATGTTGGCGCTATTCATCAGTATCATCTGTGCACCCTTCTTGGTTTGGTTGACACAGAGAGGCCTGCCGACCTCCATAGCCATAGTCATTATTTTAGTAGTTCTGTTCTTATTCGGAACTTTGATGGCGATCTTCGTTGGGGCATCGGTGGATACCCTCAGCGAGCGTCTGCCTGAGTACCAGCAACGCTTGTTGGAGAGGTTTGAAGCCTTAATCCCTGTTCTGGTTGAGCATGGCTTTCCCGTTAGTCGAGATGAAATAATGTCATATCTGAGTGGTGGCATCATGGTGAATTTTGCGCGTTCTGCGCTCGGAAGCTTGGGTGCGATGTTTACCAATGTTTTTTTAATCGTATTTATTGTAATTTTTTTGTTACTTGAAGGCGCAGTGCTGAGTGATAAAGTACGCTTGGCTTTCGGAGAAAATGCTTTCAAACCCACTGCTGGTGTCCTGGCATTTATGAAGCAGGTTAATAAATACTTGCTCATTAAAGGCATTATAAGCTTCATAACGGGTACCCTGGTAACCCTGTTCTTATGGTGGCGTGGTGTTGACTTCCCTTTGATGTGGGGTTTGGTCGCCATGCTGATGAATTTTATTCCTAATGTTGGTTCCTTGTTGGCAGCCATTCCGGCAGTGTTATTAACCTTGGTTCAGTTTGGTTTGCCTGATGCGCTGATCGTGGCTGCAGGCTATGTTGCCGTAAATACCATTATGGGTAACCTAATTGAGCCGCGCTTTATGGGGGACAATCTAGGCTTGTCGCCCTTGGTGGTTTTCCTGTCTTTGATCGTTTGGGGTTGGCTGTTCGGCATTATTGGTATGTTTTTATCTATCCCAATAACCATGATTCTTAAATTAGCTCTAGAACATAACCAGGCCACTAAGTGGATTGCGGTACTTATGGGCTCTGGAAAAGCTGCGCAGGCAATGCTGGCAACCATGGAGCAAGAGGAAAGAAAGATAGGCTTAATTGAGGCTGATCAGGTGTCAGATAACCAGCCTTAACCGCCTTCAGTTGGTTAGGCGCGCCCCATATAGCGCTCTTCTTCAGGGCTAACCTCTATGAGATCATCTGTACTGATGTAGTCAGGAACCATGATGCTGATGCCACCCTCAATTAGGGCTGGCTTGGCACTTTTAGTGGCCGTTGCTCCCTTGAGGGATGGAGCGGTTTCCATCACTTTGCGTACTAGCTTGCTGGGCAAGCTAATGCTGACTAGTCTGTCATCCACCAGCATACCCTGTAATCCTTCCAAGCCATCGGTTATCCACTTGGCTTGTTCCCCGAGGTCGTCGTTGGACAGTTGATATTGATCGTAATTCTCAACATTCATAAAGGTCCACTCATTGCCATCACCAAATAGGGCCTGTAGTTGGCAGCGCTGGTAATCCACCTCACCTAGGATGTCGTCGCCCTTGAGAGTGGCTTCCAGTTTTTGCCCGGTGCTGAGCACATTCATGATCAGTTTGTAGAGCGTGGCTGCGCCACGGGCTGAGGGGGAGCGAACTTCCACGCTCTTTACTGCCGCGATCTTGCCTTCATAGTTCACGATGAAGCCCACTTTTACATCAACTGCCTTTGGCATAGCTATTTCCCGTTTGAATCTGTTCTAAAGAAGACTGAGCAGGCTGAGATGAGCCTTGGCTCAGAGTGTTTGGGGTGCCCTAGTGTAGTTGACGGGCCTTGGATTTGGCTAGTCTTATCCCTGTTGTGCACCTGTTGCTTGTTGTCTGATTGATTGTTTTGCTAACCATTGCTGCTACTTTAGCCATCTTGCTGCTAAAATGCCTGCCAGCACAAACACAGCAGTGATGAGAATAGCTATGGCCGGAAAAATTGGCTTTGTGAGCCTGGGTTGCCCCAAAAATACCGTGGATTCTGAACGAATCATTACCCAACTACGCAGTGAAGGTTATGAGCTGGGTAACAGCTATCAGGATGCCGATCTGGTGGTGGTTAACACCTGTGGTTTTATTGATAGCGCGGTGCAGGAATCCTTGGACGCCATTGGCGAAGCCTTAAATGAAAATGGCAAGGTGATTGTTACCGGTTGCCTGGGTGCTAAAGACGATCAAATTCGTCAGGTGCACCCCAATGTCTTGGCCGTTACTGGGCCGCACGCCTATGAAGAGGTGGTCAACCAGGTGCACCAAGTAGTGCCGCCTAAACATGACCCTTTTACCAGCTTGATCCCTGAAGCGGGCCTGAAGTTGACGCCTAGGCACTATGCCTATTTGAAGATTTCCGAAGGCTGTAACCATCGCTGTACCTTCTGCATCATCCCGTCCTTTAGGGGAGATCTGGTCAGTCGCCCCATTGGCAATGTCCTGGCCGAGGCCCAAGCCCTAGCTAAGGCAG
Source organism: Saccharospirillaceae bacterium (assembly GCA_007116635.1). Lineage (GTDB taxonomy): Bacteria > Pseudomonadota > Gammaproteobacteria > Pseudomonadales > Natronospirillaceae > SKIB01. Next base: position 25,425 of record SKIB01000020.1, on the reverse strand, counting down.
GGGTTAAGGAGTTGCTGGTCATCAGTCAGGACACCAGTGCCTATGGTGTGGATGTTAAGTACCGCACCGGATTTTGGGATGGCAAGCCGGTTAAAACCCAGTTACAAAGTCTGTGCCAAGCCTTGGCTGAGATGGGCATCTGGGTGCGTTTGCACTATGTTTATCCCTATCCCAATGTGGATGACCTGATGCCCTTGATGGCCGAGGGTAAAATCCTGCCTTATTTGGACATTCCTTTTCAGCACGCCTCGGCGCGAGTGCTTAAGGCCATGAAGCGGCCAGCCCATAGTGAGAAGGTGTTGGAGCGTATTCACAAATGGCGACAGCAGGTGCCGGATTTAACTCTGCGCTCGACCTTTATTGTCGGCTTCCCTGGTGAAACTGAAGAAGATTTTCAGGAGTTGCTTGATTTCTTGGATCAGGCACAGCTTGATCGTGTTGGCTGCTTTAAGTACAGCCCAGTGGAGGGTGCCACCGCCAATGAATTGCCCAACCCGGTGCCAGAAGAGATCAAGCAAGAGCGTTATGATCGCTTCATGGCCAAGCAGCAGCAAATCAGTGCTGCGCGCCTGGCGGCCAAGGTGGGCAAAGTGATGCCAATTTTGATTGATGAAGTGGTGGCTGAGGGCGCGGTTGGCCGCAGTCCGGCGGATGCGCCGGACATTGATGGTCAGGTATTCATTGATGGTGCCACTCATCTGCAAGTAGGGGAGATGGTTCAGGCGCGTATCATTGACAGTGACCATTACGACCTTTGGGCCGAATTGCTTTAGTAGGTCATGTCATCCTGCGCTCAGTCGCAGGATCTCTAGGCCGTAACCGCCGAAAACCGAGTGCTGAGACTTTCATAAAAGGTGTCGCGCAGCTGCGAAATGTCCTTTTTTAAATCATCCAGCATTTGCAATTCTTCGGCATTGAATTCGTTTTTGTCGGCATGCACCAGACGGCGCAAGCTGACAATGCGTGCGCCATAGATACGCAGTGCGCGCTCCAACTTCTTTTCACCCAATAACAGCAGGGTGGATTCTGCCTCGGTGAGCGCGGCGAAGATGTCTACCAGTTCGTCTGCTTGACGCCGCAGTTCTTGGCGTCTTGAGGGTGGCCAGTGGCGGCCATGACGACTGAATTCCAGAGCCAAAACCAGAAACTGCTGATAATGATGATGCACCCTGCCAACATCGGCCGCAACCTTCTCTAAAAGGCTAAGTCTGCGTTGCTGAGCTTGGGTCAGGTGTTCGCCCTTTTTGCGCACCATTTGCCAATACCAAACAAAAAACAGACTGCTGGCCATAGCACCCATCAATATTTTGACAGCGGTGTCGATCATTTCGATTGTGATGTTCATAGTGACCGTCCAATTTCTGACGCAAAATGTAGTTGTCTATGTCATATTCAATTTTGATGCCAAGTTAGGCCAAGCCAGTGAAACCTAAAAATCACTGTAAAAACAACAAATTAAGCGCCGAGGCTTGACACTGATTGGGTGGGGCCTTAATATTCGCACCGTTGTTCCCTGATAGCTCAGTTGGTAGAGCAGTAGACTGTTAATCTATTGGTCGCAGGTTCGAGTCCTGCTCGGGGAGCCAACAACCTTTTTCCTCGATAGCTCAGTTGGTAGAGCAGTAGACTGTTAATCTATTGGTCGCAGGTTCGAGTCCTGCTCGAGGAGCCATTTCGATATTCCCTGATAGCTCAGTTGGTAGAGCAGTAGACTGTTAATCTATTGGTCGCAGGTTCGAGTCCTGCTCGGGGAGCCATCTTCTAGGTTTGTTCTAGTTTAAAGCCTGTTCTGTCTCATTGTCCTGTTTTTGCCCTAATTCCGTTGCTTTGGCTCGATAGACCATACCCCCTTGCTTGCTAACCTCTGCCATTGATTCGCCTTGGTTGCATCATTTGCTGTCTGGCTGATTCGCATCAAGACATTTACTCTGCTTAGCCCTACAATGGCGACCCATCGCAACCCCTTGCAGCTGGATGTTTATGATTGCAGACATGGCGAGCATTCTTTTTCCCTTAGTGGCCTGTATCTTGGTGGGTATGGGCTGGGCCAAACGCAATCCTGGATTGTCCACCGCGCCTCTATCGCAGTTATTGACCAAGGTCGGGATTCCGAGCCTGATGTTTGCCACGCTGATGGGCAATGAGTTGGAGTTAAGTCAGCTCAAGCCCATGGCGCTTGCCTTGTTGGGCATTTTTGCCCTAACCGGAGGTCTGGCCTGGTTGGTGACAAAAATTTGTCGAGCCCCTTGGCGAATCTATGTGCCTGGGGTGATGTTTGCCAACACGGGGAACATGGGGCTGCCACTGTGTTTCTTTGCCTTTGGTAATCTGGGCCTGAGTTATGCCATGCTGTGGTATGCCATGGTCTCCATTACCCACTATACCCTGGGCGATCGCATCATTGGCTCTGGTGCCAAGGGCGGTAAGCTGTGGTTGAATCCCATTGTCTGGAGTTTGTCGGTGGTGGCTCTGTTGAATCTATTGGCCTTGCCTGCGCCTGAGTGGCTGCTCAACAGTACCCAGCTCATTGGCCAGATCGTGCCTGCCTTGATGCTCATTCTGTTGGGTGCCAGTCTGGCTCGTATGCCCAGTAAGATCAGTATCAGGCCCTTGGTGTTTGCAGTGCTCAGGGTGGTGGGTGGCTTTGCTGCGGCTGTGCTTTTGGTTAATCTGTTGAACATCGAGGGAGTGTTGCGCGGCGTGATCATTGTTCAGGCCAGTACCGCCAGCGGGGTGGTGAATTGGCTGTTGGCCGAGCGTTATTCGCGTCAGCCAGAGGACATGGCGGCACTGGTGTTGACCAGTACTTTGCTGGCCTTTCTATTATTACCCTTCATTTTGGCTTGGTTACTCTAATGCTGTATCAGTTATTTGCCGTTATGGCGCCGGTGCTCAGTGGGGTGCTGATTGGTTATCTATGGGCTAAGCGTCAAGCCGTTGACACTGCAGCCATGGGCAAGCTGGTGATTAACATTGCTACGCCCTGTTTGATTTTGTCAGCTTTGAACAAAACCCAGCTGGATGGTCGGCAGTTGTTGGACATTGGCTTGGCTGCGGTGTTAGTGATGCTGCTGTCGGGGCTGTTGGCTTGGTGGTTGGCGGCTCGGCTCAAGGTCGAGCGACGCATCTATGTGCCAGGTGTGGTCTACTCCAATAATGGCAACATTGGCCTGCCTATTTGTTTTTTTGCCTTTGGTGATGCCGGGCTGGCTCTGGCCGTGGTCTATTTTGTGGTCGTGGCTTTGAGTCATTTCAGTTTGGGTTTAATGCTATTCAGTGGCCGTTTCCAGCTGGCTCCCCTGCTGCGCAGCCCCATTGCTTGGTCGGCCTTGATAGCCATCAGCAGTCAGCTCCTGTCCATCAGTTGGCCGCTTTGGTTGGAGAGCAGCCTGAGCTTTATGGGGGCAGTGGCCAATCCGCTGATGCTGGTGATGCTGGGCGTAAGTCTGGCTGGCTTGCAGCTGTCTGGACTCAGGGTGCCCATGCTCTTTGCTCTGCTGCGGGTAGTGGGTGGTTCGCTCTTGGGGTGGCTGGTGGCCTGGTTGTTAGGGTTGTCTGGTTTGGCCATGGCAGTGGTTATCTTGCAGGCCAGCACCGCATCGGCGGCCATCAATTATCTGTTGGCCAAGACCTATGTGGGTCAAGAGGAGCAGATGGCGGCCTTGGTGTTTGGCTCGACTTTGCTCTGTTTGCCATTCATTGCGCTCATACTGCCGTTACTAATGGCGCTGGCTGCCTAGCATTTACAGGCCGGGCTAGCTTGTCTTGGCTGTCTCAAGCCTGTAGCTAGATATGAAGTCTTGTTGAGGCTTGATTGAGGCCCTGTTAGCGTTTCTGCCTCTCTGGATTTGCAGTACAATGGGGCGGTTACATTGATATTGATTGGTTAAAACACTACCTTATGTCCACGGACTCTACTTTTAATGCTCATTTGCTGGATACCAGCGGTTTGCGTTGCCCCGAACCCATCATGATGCTGCATGCCCTGGTGCGTAAAAAATCCGCTGAGCAACAGATCTTACTCAAGGCTACCGATCCTGCCACCCTGCGCGATGTGCCTAAGTTCTGTCAGTTTTTGGGCCATCAATTGCTGCAGCAATGGCAGGAGCAAGAGCATTATTATTATTTACTGCAAGTGGTTAAAAAATGAGTCTGAGTTTGGCGCAGCTGTCACAGCTCTTTGCTCAGGCCTTTGCTGCTCAATACCGCACTCTGCTGGTGGGGGGCTTTAGTGAGCCCTTCTATCTGGCGCCCAAGGGCGAGGCCTGGGGTGAAATCCGTTATCGTGATGATTATTTTTCCAGTGCGCTGCATGAACTGGCGCATTGGTGTTTGGTGGGCCCTGGGCGTTTGGCGCAGGACGATTATGGTTACTGGTATCAGGGCGAGCGTGATTTAGCCGCCCAGCAGCGTTTTGAGCAGTTTGAGGCTCGGCCGCAAGCCTTAGAATGGCTGTTGCATTTGGCCTGTGGCCTGGAATTTCGTCCCAGTGCCGATAATTTGTCCTATCCAGACTATGACCTAGGGCCATTTAGCCGTAGAATCGAGCAGCAAGCTCAGTTGTTACTTGAGCGATTGCCGCCGCGTGCGGCCATCTTGATCAGCAAGCTGGATCAGGCTTGCCAAAATTCGTTATGGCCAGTGGCACAACAAAGAGTGCAGGCCGGTTTATCCCATTGTTTATGCTAGGAAACGCACTACATGACCGCAGTATCTACAACCAAGCCAGTGAGTTTTCAGGACTTCGCTTTACCCAAACCTCTGATGCAGGCACTGGCCGATCTGGAGTTTTCCAACTGTACGCAAATTCAGGCCGAAGCCCTACCCATCACTCTGGCCGGCTATGATCTGATTGGCAAGGCACAAACCGGCACTGGTAAGACCGCAGCCTTTTTACTGTCGGTGATGACCGATTTGCTGGAAAACCCCTTGCAAGAGCAGTATGTGGGCGAGCCGCGTTCGCTCATTTTGGCCCCCACTCGTGAGCTGGCCTTACAAATTGCAGCCGATGCCGAGCAGTTGGCCAAGCACGCCAAGTTAAAGGTGTTGTCTTTGGTCGGCGGCATGGACTTTGATAAGCAGCAATCACAGTTGCAAACACAGAAAATTGATTTGCTGGTCGCCACTCCAGGTCGTTTGATTGATTTCGTTCGCCGCAAGGCGGCCTTTTTAGACCAGGTTGAAGTGCTGGTGATTGACGAAGCCGACCGCATGCTGGACATGGGCTTTATTCCTGATCTGCGCACCATTATTCGTGCCACACCGCGTAAAGAGCTGCGCCAGACCCTGATGTTCTCCGCGACCTTCTCCGATAACATCATGCGTCTAGCGCAAAGCTGGACTCGTGACGCGCGCAAAGTTGAGATCGAGCCCAAGGTCAAAACCTCGGATCGAGTCGAGCAGCATATTTACATCACCACCGCAGATGAAAAGTATCCCCTGTTATTATCCATTTTGCGTGCCCCGGATTTGGAGCTAGGCATCGTGTTCGCCAACCGCCGTGACCTGGTGCGTGATCTGACTGAACGTCTGCGTCGCGACGGCGTTGATTGCGTAATGCTGTCTGGTGAAGTAGCGCAAGACAAGCGGGTAAAAACGCTAGATCGCTTCAAATCTGGTAAGGTTAAAGTCATGGTGGCCACCGATGTGGCCGGTCGTGGCATTCATGTCGACGGCATCAGCCATGTGATTAACTTTACTCTGCCTGACGACCCAGAGGACTATGTACACCGCATTGGTCGTACCGGTCGTGCCGGTTCGCGCGGTCTGTCGGTCAGCTTTGCTTGTGAAGATGACTCGTTCTTGATTCCAGAGCTGGAGCACTACCTGAATCGCAAAATCGAGCTGGAGCGCCCGCCCTTGGATTTGCTGGAAAATGGCATTGCCCTGATCGGCGATAAGACGGTTGCTCAGCCAGTGGATCAGGCTCCGCCAGTGGATCAGGCTCCGCCTGTTGTTGAGCAGGCACAGGTCACAGCGCCTCAGACTAAAGAAGAGGTTAGTAAAGCGGCCAAAGAAGAGACACAGCTTGTGACTCAAGAAACTGCTGCGCCAGAGCAAACAAAGCCGTCCGCGGATCAGCCGCTTGCGGCCACAAAAATGGATGACCAACTGCAACAACAGGCTAAAGAGCAATTGCTGGCCCAGTTAGTACCTGATACCAGCAGCGATCAACCCGTAGCGGTAGAGCTAGAAGAGTCAACTACAGCTGTAGGCGAGCAAAGCAAGGCTGAGGCCATGCGACCCGAGTTAGAGCCGAAGAAGCCCAGCGACCAGCAAGCGCCTGATCAAGGGCCGAAAAGCCCTGCTTAATGCGGATTCTCTATGATCAAAACATGCCCTTGGTCGAGCATTTCTTTGCTGACCTAGGGCTGCCTCTTCTGCCCTTTGCCGGTCGCCAGCTCCAGTCCAGTGATCTGCAGGACAATGACATTCTGTTGGTGCGTTCCATTACCAGAGTCAATGCCCAGCTCTGTGCCAGCGCCAAGCCCTGCTTTGTCGGCACCGCCACCATCGGTATGGATCATCTCGACCAGAATTATTTGCAGCAACAGGGCATTGCCTATGCCAATGCCCCTGGCTGTAATGCGCAAGGCGTGGTTGACTATGTGCTGGCCTGTTTATTACTGCTTTGGTTAGAGCAGGGCATCGCTTTTTGGCAATTGCCGCTGGCCATTGTTGGTGTGGGCAATGTCGGCGGGCAGTTGGCTAAACGCTTGCAAGCCTTGGGCATGCAGCCCCTGTTGGTTGACCCCATTCGGGCGCAAATTGAGCCTGGCTTTGTTAGCCTTGAGCAGGCCTTGGCCGAAGCACAAATTATCTGTTTGCATACCCCCTTAACCTCAGATGGGCCTTTCCCCACTCGTGCCATGATCAGCGGGCCACAATTTGCCAGTATGCGCCCTGGCTCGGTGTTGATCAATGCTGGTCGGGGTGAGGTGATTGACGGTCAAGCCTTGCAGCAGCATTGGCCAGCCATAAAGGGGCACTTGATTCTGGATGTGTGGCCACAAGAACCTCAGGTGGCCGATGCCCTGCTGCAGCTCTGTTACCTGGCCACGCCGCACATTGCTGGCTACAGCTTTGAGGGCAAGGCGCGAGGCACCTGGATGCTGTATCAAAGTCTGGCTAAGCGTTTTGCTTGGCCACTCAAAGCCATGCCGCTTAGCCCGCAGCCTTGGTCTGCCATTGGTTTGGCTGAGCAGTTGAGCCTCAGTGATTGCGCTCGGGTGCTGCTTGCTCATTACCATCCTCGGCGTGACGACAGTGTCATGCGTGCGGCCCTTTATGGTTTGGATTCTGAACTGCGCGCCAGTCGATTTGATCAGCTTCGCCGCCAGTACCAGGAGCGTCATGAGTGGGCCAGTTTGCCTTGGCAGGGCTTGGATGCGCGTATGCGGGCTTTGATAGGCCTGGATGTCTAGTTTTGCATCATTTGCATACAGAGATTTTGTAATTCGCCCAAGCTTTGCTGGCTGACGGGTTCGGCCAATTGTTGGCTGATGGCCTGAATCAGGCTGATTTCACCCACTGGCTTGAGCAGAGCTTGTAGAGCCTGCTGGCTCAAAACTGCCTGATTGACGCCCAGCTCACGCTCGATGTCGTGAAAGCGAATCCAGCCTTCTGCGGCCAACCATTGCATACAGGCCAGGCAGCGCAGGTGGCGGTCGGCTTGTAGACCATACTCATCCAACTCAAGTTGACCAACGAAGTCGACCACCCAGAGTGAACAGGGTCTTGGGAAGCTCTGCCAGAGGCGATGCAAAATCGCACTCTGGTCATAAAAGAAGGCTTGGATAGGGGTCATGCCAGCTGGCGATAGCTGCTAAAGAAGCGCGCCATGCGGCTGATGGCTTCTTGCAGGCTTTCTGGGTCGGGCAGGAACACCACGCGGAAGTGGTCGGCTTCTGGCCAGTTGAAGGCGCGGCCATGTACTAGCAGGATTTTCTCTTGCTGCAACAGATCGAGCACCATCTGTTCGTCGTTGTGGACATTGAATTTTTTAGTGTCCATTTTGACAAACAGATACATGGCACCGCCAGGCTTGGTGCTGGACAGGCCTGGGATGTCGTTGATCATGTTGTAAGCAATGTCACGCTGCAAGCCGAGGCGGCCAGTGGGCAGGATCAGGTCATTGATCGACTGATAGCCACCCAAAGCGGTTTGAATGGCCAGCTGTCCAGGCACATTACAGCACAGCCTCATGTTCGACAGCATGTTCAGACCGCTAATGAAATCCTTGGCACGGTATTTAGGGCCAGAAACCATGACCCAGCCAGAACGGAAGCCGGGTAGGCGGTAGGCCTTGGACAGGCCATTGAAGGTCAGTACCAGAATGTCTTCACAGAGTGCAGCGGTCGGTGTGTGGCTGTGCTGATCGTAGAGAATTTTGTCGTAAATTTCGTCTGAGAAGATCACCAGATTATGACTGCGAGCAATCTCAATCAATTCTTTGATCACGGACTCAGGATAAACCGCACCCGTGGGGTTGTTAGGATTGATGATGACCATAGCCTTGGTACGGCTGCTGATCTTGCTGCGAATGTCGTCTAAATCCGGATACCAGTCCTGCTGTTCGTCGCAGCGGTAGTGCACAGGAGTGCCACCTGCCAAAGTAATGGCCCCTGTCCAGAGCGGGTAGTCCGGTGCAGGCACTAGGACTTCATCGCCCAAATTAAGCAGGGCTTGGGTGGCCAGAGTAATGAGTTCCGATACCCCATTGCCAAGGTATATGTCCTCAACATCCACGCCACGCACGCGCTTTTGCTGATAGTATTGCATCACGGCTTTGCGTGCACTGTAGATGCCCTTGGAGCTGGAATAGCCTTCGGCAGAGGACAGGTTACGGATCACATCGGTGATGATTTCATCGGGCGCATTCAGGCCAAAGGGTGCGGTGTTGCCAATGTTCAGTTTGAGAATGCGGTGGCCTTCGTCTTCCAAGCGTTGCGCCGCTTCCAGCACAGGCCCACGGATATCATAAAACACATTGGCGAGTTTACTGGATTTGCGGATTTCCGTCATGGAGATGCCTCATTTGCGAGCTAGTATTAAAAATGGGACATCATCATAAACGAGGCCATGCCATAGTGGAATGGCCAATGCGGGTGGTAAGAGAAAAATTGGCTTAGTTGTTAGGCCTTGGCAGTGAATTCACGCCAGAATTTTAGTGTTTTTTAATGAATGGTGCATTGAGTGGGGCCTAGATGTTGCTCAGTCGTCATAGAGCTGAGATTTTTTCCAGCTGTCCTGATCTTTTTCCCATTCCAACATTCGAGAAGCTAATACCTCGGCATCGGCCTTGTCTTTTTCCTGGCGCTCCCCTAACCAAGCGTTATGAATGTTTTTTAGCAGGCCCTTGGCCTTTAGGATTTCAGTTTGCAATTGATCTTTGTGTTTGCTCTTTTGGTAGGTATCAAGCAGCTTTTGACAGGCAGCATAGGCGTTTTTGTAGTCCGTGGCTTGGAAGGAGCGTTCGGCCATTAAACGATAAAAATGCCCAGCGGCCATTAGCATTTTCAGCTCAACCTCCACCAATAAATCCTTGCCCTGTTTATTGTCTAGACGTTTATCTTTGTGGCTCAGTTTTACTTCCTGTTGTAAGGATTTTAGGCCGTGGCGAATGGTATTGGCCTTTTCCACACTGTCTATTTTGCTTTGATTAGCTGGGGCTTTCTGTAACTCTTGCAGTTCAAGGGTTTGGTCTTGCCAGAACTGAGTTTGCTCCGGCTTAAGGCTTAGGGCCTCGTCAATGTTGGCTTGCATGCTTGATAGAATGAACTGCTTAAGGGTTTTACTCATCAGCTCTTGTGGCACAATCTGTAACACGGACTGTAAATTGCGGTTGCGCAGCTGCAACTGCTGCACTTTTTCTTGTTTTTGCTTGCGCATGCGCGCCAATGCTTGCTGGGCAGCAATGCCAAGGATCACAAGGCCAAGGGCGATTAGTGCTAAAACGATGATTTGAACTTGATTCACTGCCTTGCTCTCTTGCGATGGGTGCACTAGGGTTGGATTGATGCTGCGCTAAATGAATGATCTGCTGTTTCAGTGTAGTCCCTAAGTTCAGGGAAAACAAACCCAAGCCAAAGCAACCCCTTACCCAGACCATCTAGAGTTGATCTCGACCCAGGCGCGCTTGCCCCTCGTGGCACAGACTCTCTAACCCAATCATGGCAAGGGCTTGGCTGACCTCGGCTAGGCTGCGCTGATCCTGAGTACTGAACTGCTCGCTGCCTTGCTGTTCGCCGCTGACGGGTGCGGTGCAGGAGGCAGCACTCAGGTGGGTGGCTGTGGTTTTGGCCAGTAGTTGGCGCATGGCAGGGCGCTCGCGGGTGGACAGGTTAATCTCAACCCAGGGGAAACACAGCCTAAGGGCGCAGTTGAGTTGCACAAAGTGATGATCACTGAGCAAATACTGGGCCTGACTGCCTTCAGCGGCGCAAAAGCGCGGCAGTGACAGGCTATAACGACTGTAAGGCTGCCGCTGCTGTAAAAAACAAAGGTGTAAACCAAGGGCCAGGGCGTCCAGTCGCCAATCGGCCATACCCAATAAAATGCCAAGGCCAATGCGTTCAATGCCGGCCTGAGCCATGGACTGCGGCCCGTTTAGGCGGTCATGAAGTTTGCTCTTGGGGCCGCGTGGGTGCATGAGCTGGTAGGGCGCCCGCTGGTAGGTTTCTTGGTAGAAGAGTACCGAATCCAGCCCTTGTAGGCGCAAGACTTGATAATCCGCTAGGCGGAGCAACTGAGCTTCCAGCGCCAGGTGGCAGAAATTTGGCCTTAGTCTGGTAACCAGAGCTTGATAATAGCCTGCATCGGCAAATTTGGGGTGCTCAGCAGCAACCAAGAGCAAATGGCCAAATCCTTGCTGGGCCAATGCCAGAGCCTGTTGTTCGGCCTGATCCAGGGTCAAGGCTAAGCGAGGCAAGTGCCTGTGGCGGCTGGCAAAGCCACAATACTGGCAATCATTAACGCAGTGATTACTAAGATAGAGTGGGGTATACAGACTGCGCACCAAACCAAAGCGCTGCCGCGTCAGCTGTTCGCTTTGAGCCAGATAGTGCAGCAGTTCGATCTCAGACCATGGCTGGAGCAGGTGCCAGAGTTGTTGCACTTCCTTGGGCCATTGTTGGCGACTGGCCTTTGGGATCTGATGGAAATCCCAGGGTTGCTGCAGCCAAGCCTGTTGCTGCCAGAGTTCGACAAAGCTCATTTGGCTTCCTTGGTCAGTAAAGAGTAAAAAAGAGTCGCCTGGATCAAAGCGCGGCCAATAATTGCGACAGTACCGGTTCGATTGGGCTGCTGGCCTGAGCCTGACTGCTAGGGCTGGCAAGACCAGCACTTCGCCCCTCGACCCCAGCTTGGCAAGCCAGAGCAAAGGCCTTGGCCATGCGCACCGGATCGCTGCTGCCACTGATGGCGCTGTTCACCATCACCGCTGTGGCACCCATTTGCAGGGCTAGGCAAGCATCGGCAGGGGAGCCTAGCCCGGCATCCACAATCACTGGCACTCTGGCCTGTTCGATGATGATGGTCAGTAAGCCAGGGCTGCCAATGCCTTGGTTGCTGCCAATGGGGCTGGCCAGCGGCATCACAGCAGCGCAGCCTAATTCTTGCAATTGCCAGCAAAGCATGGGGTCGGGGCTGCAGTAGGGGTAGACCTGAAAACCAAGCTTGACCAGCCGTTCGGCTGCCTCGAGTGTGGCGCGCGGATCGGGTAACAGGTAGCGACTGTCTGGATGGATTTCCAGCTTGATGCGTGAGCAATCCAGCAGGTCACGGGCGATCAGGGCAATGTCGACCGCCTCGCTAGCGGTGCGTGCGCCAGATGTGTTAGGCAGCAGACGAATGCCAGCGGCTTGCAGGCTGGCGGCAAGGTTGCTTTGTGGATGCTGCGGCTGCAGGCGCTTGATGGCCAGAGTCGCCATTTCGCAGCCACTGGCCTGCAAGGCGGCCAGCATTTGTGACTCGCTGGCAAACTTGCCGGTGCCCATGATTAAGGGCTGCTCAAACTGTTCATCGCCGATGCAAAACATGCTGAGTCCTTTTGAGGTTTTAATAAGGCTGGCAGTATGGCCTTTGCCAGTTACTTAGGCCATAGCCACAGGCTCAAGCCTTGTTCTGCATCAGAACTTGTGTCGCCATGACTGGCCCTTGGTTGCCCTAATAGGGCGCTTTGCGGTATCTTAAGCGACCTTTGGCCTTTTGATTTGACTTGGAGACAGTAGTTTATGCGTATTATTTTGCTAGGGGCACCGGGTGCCGGCAAGGGCACTCAAGCGCAATTCATTACCGAACAATATGGTATCCCTCAGATTTCGACCGGTGATATGTTGCGCGCGGCGGTCAAAGCAGGCACGCCCCTAGGTTTGCAAGTTAAAGAGGTCATGGCGTCTGGTGGTCTGGTGTCTGATGAGACCATCATCGCACTGGTTAAAGAGCGCATTGCTGCCGAGGATTGCCAAAAAGGCTTTTTATTCGACGGTTTCCCTCGCACTCTTGTGCAGGCCGAAGCCCTGCGCACCGCTGGCATTGATCTGGATGCCGTGGTTGAGATCGATGTGCCGGATGCTGAAATCATTACTCGCTTGAGTGGTCGCCGTGTACACGAAGTCTCAGGCCGAGTTTACCATCTGGTTTACAATCCACCCAAGGTGGAAGGCAAAGACGACCAAACCGGCGAGCCCTTGGTGCAGCGCCCAGACGACCAAGAAGGCACGGTTAAGCACCGGCTTGAGGTCTATCATAGCCAAACTCAGCCCTTGGTAAATTATTACCGCAGCTGGAGCCAAGAGCAGCCAGAGACCGCACCCAAGTATGTGCATGTGCCTGGCGTTGGCTCAGTCGATGAAATCAAACAAGGGGTATTGGCAGGTCTCAATGGCTAAGCCCTTGATCTTGGCCCTGGAGACTTCCTCGGGTCAGTGCTCGGTGGCTTTGGACGGTGCCATACAAGCACAGCTCAGCGAGCCAGCGGCGCGTTCCCATGCGGCGCGCCTACTGCCCATGGCAGAGCAGCTATTGGCTGAGCAGGGTCTGGTGTTTGCCGATCTAGACGCCATCGCCTTTGCCCGTGGTCCTGGGGCCTTTACTGGCGTGCGCATTGCCGCGGCCACGGCTCAGGGCTTGGCCTTTGCCTTACAAAAGCCCATTGTGCCTATTTCGACCTTGGCCGCCTTGGCTTGGCAGGCCATTGCTCAAGGCAGGACTCAGGTTGTCAGTCTGTTGGATGCCCGCATGGGCCAGTGTTATTGGGGCCATTATGCTGCCTGCCCAGAGCTGGGTTTGCAGCCAGTGCAGGAAGACGCCCTAAGTCAGCCAGAATCGGTTGTGGCTAAGGCCGAACTGATCCTAGGTGAGGGTGCTCAGTTGCAACAGCTGATGCCAGAACAGATGCGGGCCTTGCCCTTTGTCAGTGCCACGCCTGAAGCCTGGGCGGTGGCGGCCTTGGCGCTACGCCAACCGGCTCTCTGGCTTGATGATCCGGCCTTGGCCTTGCCGCAGTATTTGCGTGATCAGGTAGTGCATCAATGAGCTTCTTGGCTCAATCTGAGCTAAACTATTCATAGGGCTTGATCCCATTAGATTCAATGCCTGTTGTCTTTGGTTCAGTGAATGAGGTGTAACCCATGAGGCTCGAAGGTTTTGGTCGTATACCGGCTAAGATGTTGACCCCGAAAAAGGGTGCTCAGGGGCAGTTCAGTGCCAGCTTTGCGCCAGCCGAGCCTGTGGATGACCGGCCCAACTGGCGTTTGCGTTCAGGCAATGAGGCCGCCGTTGCCGCTTATGAGCAAACCGAGCGCTTTGCCAATCAGGCCTCAGCCAGTGCTTGGCTAGGCATTCATGAGTATGTCTGAGTGCAATTACAACAGCTAAATCAACCTCCCTTTGCTCTGGCCTTAGTCAGCCCTAATCCCTCCTTTAAGCCGCTCTACATTGACTTTTTGGCCGGTAAGCTGGCGCATCGCCGTCAGTATGGAGGAGGCAAGCAACAGGACTTAGCCAAGGCCTGTGGTCTGCATCAGCATGGCCGGTTGCGCATTTTGGATTGCACTGCAGGCCTGGGTCGAGATGCCTTTGTCTTGGCCGGTTTGGGGGCCGAGCTGATGCTCTGTGAGCGCCATCCTTGGTTGCAAGCCTTGCTGCAAGATGCCCTAAGCCGAGCAAAGGCCAGTGGCGATCCCTTGTTTGACCGCATGCAATTACAGACTCAGGATGTGTTGCAGTCCTGGCCCGACTGGCCAGCCGATGTGGTCTATCTTGACCCCATGTTTCCCTCGCGTGACAAATCGGCTCTGGTCAAAAAAGACATGCAAATCCTGCATCAGTTGTTGGCGCAAAGTCCTGACGACAGTCATCTGTTATTGCCTCGGGCTCTGGCCTCGGGTGCGGCCCGCGTGGTGGTCAAGCGTCCAGCCTTGGCGCCCTTTCTCAACGACCAAGAGCCCAGCTACAGCCTAAAAGGCAAGGCCGGGCGCTTTGATGTTTACGCTCTGCGCAAGCTAGGTGGCTGAGTTCTTGGTGCTGCGCAAGCTGGCTAGCTGATTTCATGGCCAATGACTGTTCCTTAATCGGCCAATTCATTAATCTGCTGCTGCAACTCCTGCTTGGACAGATGCGCCACCTGCAAGATGGTTTGGCGAATGGTGCGGCGCAGCACATCATTGGCCGTGGCCATCATCTCATCGATACGCTGGTCATGCTCTAGGCGTCCTTGATTATTGGTGTTAATCAGCTGCTCCTGGCGCAAGACCTGAATGAACTTCTTAAATAAATTACGGTCGAAGTATTCTGGTGCGTTCAGGCCGCTAAGAATGGCTAAGCGTTCGGCCACCAATTGGCTGAGGTGCTCCAGATCACCGGCTGTTAATTGGCCTGAACCGCTGTGCGATAAAATGGCCAGGGTTAGGTAATAGCGCTCCAGAGTGGGCATCATCAGCTGTGCTATTAACCAGAGCGAGCGATTACCAAAGGAGCTTTCATCCACCGCGTAGTACAGATGCTGTTGATGTTCAATCAGCCCCTGCTGAGTGAGGAAGTCCAGTATGTTTGGCACCAACTGCTCAAGTTGATCGACCTGCCAAGGTAAAAATAACTCCTTACGAACAAAGGGGTAGGCCGCGCGAATACGGCGGATGATTTGGCTTAGGCTTTGTGCTTTGCCTTGGCAGAGCAGGCAGGCAACCAAAGAGGGCAGGGCAAAGAGGTGCAGGCTGTTGTTACGGTAGTAAGACAGGCGGATGGCTTGCTCTGGAAGCAGGCTGTAGATCGGGCCTAGACCTTGGTTGATCTGCTCGATGGCCTTCAACTCCAAGCCATACTGAATCCATTCGCTAGGTTGGCCCTCAATGTTGACACTGGTTGAGCTGTAGGCAATTTGCTTTTGTAACTCGGCCATCAAACTCAGTTGCTGTTCCAGCTCAAAAGCGGTGATGGCTTGTTTGGGGGTGGCCAAGAGCACCGAGGCTAGCAAATTGATGGGGGTGAGAATGGCCGCAGAGTTGATGCGTTCAACCAGTTCGATGGCAAGATTGTCTACCGCTGGAGCCAGCCAAGTTTGACTGCTTTCTGGTTGCTGCTTGGGTAAGTCCGGGCAGTGCTGCAGTAAAAATTGCTGCAGATCCAGCGGTTCGCCAAAGTTCAGGTGCGCTCGGCCATAGTTCTTTAGCCGTTTCAAGGTGCCTAGCAGGCCGCCTAGGCTTTCTTTGCTCTTGGCTTGGCCGCGTAGTTCACTGAGGTAGCTTTTTTCCTCAAAGATACGCTCATAGCCAATGTAAACCGGCACAAAGGTCAGGGGCCTGCTGGAATGATTTAAAAAGCTACGCACCGTCATGCTCAGAAGGCCGCTTTTGGGGTCCAGCATGCGGCCAGTGCGTGAGCGTCCGCCTTCAAGGTAGTACTCTATGGCAAATCCCTTGGCAAACATGGCGCGCAGGTACTCGTTGAACACCGCGCTGTAGAGCTTGTCGCCTTTAAAACTGCGGCGTAAGAAAAATGCCCCACTGCGTCTGAGCACACTGCCGACTATGGGCATGTTGAGATTGACCCCGGCAGCGATGTGCGGCAGGTTCATGCCATTGTAATACAGGGTGTAGCTCATCAGCAGATAGTCCATGTGGCTGCGATGGCAAGGCACATAGATCAGGGTGCTGTTTTGCGACAGTTCCTTAATACGCTCGATATTGTGTACCCTAATGCCGTTATAGATGCGATTCCATAGCCAAGACAGGATCACATCCATCATCCGCACCATAGGGTAGGACATATTGGCGGCGATTTCTTGGAAGTACTTTCTGGCCTGCTTTTCGACTCGGTAGCCAGGCTGTTGACGGGCATTGGCCTGATTGTTGATGGCTTGTTGCACGTCTTTGGACTTCAGCAGTTGCTCAATCAGTAGGTGGCGATGCGATAGCTCTGGACCAATCAGTCGAGTGCGTACCAAACGATAGTGCATACGCAGAACGCGATGAATCTTGCGCAGTGCTCTGGTGTCTAGCCTCTTCTCCTCACCCTTGGCCATGCCTTGTTTCACTGCCAGGGTTAGCTGTGGGGGCAAACTGGGGTCAGGACTGCTCAGTCCTGATTGTTCAGGCTGTATGATCAAGGGAGCGCTGATTTCTGCATAGGTATGACGGCCATTAAAGAGAATTGTAAAGAGTTTGCGCACCTTGCCCATGCGCTGCCAAGCCTCGGTTAAGGCGGCTTTGAGAAAGCTGCCGGGATTCTTTTTAGGTCGGCGTCCCCAGTGCACGCTGATGGGTACCAGTGCTAGGGGCTTTGGTGATTCCTGAGCTAGCTGCAGCTCCAGCACCTGCTTAAGTTGCTGCTGAAAGCGCACCGGCTGCTCAAGGCTGAGAATGGGCAGTCTGTTGCCGAATTGGGTTAGATGTTTTAGTTGTTGAGGCAGATCGGTCTGTTGGCAAAGATGGCGTACCACTAAACGGTCGGCAAGCGAGGTATTTTCGACAATGTAAATGAGGTCGACATCCGCCAGCTGCTCAGCATTAAGTTCGTCGGGCAAATTGACCTTGGTTTCTAGGCGAACCCAGGTAAAGAGCAGAGTTTTGAGCCAATTAGGGCTAGCAGGAAAAAAGGGCATTGATTAAGCCTATGCACAACTGTGTTTACTGTTGCTACATAGTCTAGCCCTAGCAGGCGGTAAAAACTAGCAGGGCACCCACTTGCATCGCGAAACGGGTGCCCGAGGGTATCATTCCATTAACAATACATTGACCGCTTTAGGCTTGCCATTTTCACCATTGGCAATGTTAAAGCGTACTTTCTGCCCTTCTTGCAGGAATTTACGCCGGCCACGGCCACGGATGGCACGGAAGTGAACAAAGACTTCTTCACCTGTGTCACGTACCAGAAAACCATAGCCACGATCACGGCTGAACCACTTAACCTCGCCCTCTTCAGCCGTGGCTAGGTCTAACTCTCCCTCTTGGTCCTGATCTTGTTGGCGTTTGAATTGGTGGTAACTGGCGGTTGCCGCTATCCATTGACTGAGCCAAGCAAGGGCTAAAACACTTATAAACGCAGCAACAAAGCTGAGTAGATCGGGCTGGAAACTAGGCTGTTGGCCCAATAAGCGGGCAAAAAGTTGGTTGGCGGCCGCAATAACCCAAGCGGCAGGAAGGGCGACGATCAGGGCGGCGAAAAAACGCACAACCTGGCGTTGCAATTTTTTGTTCTGTCTCATGCAAACCTCATAAACTAAATAAAACATAGGCACACAGTGTCCGCATTGCTGTGGAAAATAACACTGTTATGACATAATGCCAGATATTATCCTTTTTGTAACCTCAGCTTGATGGCATTGGCCACGGGAGTTCCTATGTCTGAGCAAGGGCTAGAAAGCCGAGTCGAGGAGCTGGAAACGCGCATCAGTTTTCAGGAACGGCAAATTGACGAACTAAACGAGTTGCTTTATCAGCAACAGCAGCAGTTGGATCAAGTGATCCAATGGCTGCGTAAGACCAATGCGCGTCTGGAATCCGCCAAGGATACTGAGATTAGCAATCCGCCACCCCCTCATTATTGAGGGTGGCTTGAGCTAGGATTTTACCCAGAAAGATGACTAGCCAACTCAGTGCCAAGGAATGAGGTTAAGCTGTCCTTGGCGCAATTGATACCAAAGTTCAGAGTCCTTGTCCTCTTGCCAGCCGCTCGGGCTGCAACGCACCTCAATCCCAAGAGCTGCATGAATTTCCTGGGCACAGCTTAGGTCGTCCGGCCAGGGTGTGTTGGGGCTGTTGAACCACAGGCTGGCGAATTGACCGCTGGCTTTGGGGACCAGCATGATGGGGATATTCTGTTGCTGCCAAATTACCATGCCACCCCAGGCTCCTTGGGGCAGGTTGGGCCAAGGATTGGCACCTAGCTGGCCAAAACGCGCCATCAGCCATTGGTTGAGGGCTTCTTGCTCTGGTTTGAGGAGATAGATTTCAATGTCGGTCTGCATCTGGGTCTTCCGGCAACAAAAAAAATAGGATACGCCCAAAACACAGGCAGAGGTAGCCATAGGCAGCCCAGAGGCCAAATGCCAGAGCAAATGCCAGGGCAATCAGGCTGTATATTTCTTGCTCAAGGCTGGGCGTCACACGATTATTGATCATTAACAGCATCAGCACGGAAGCAGCAAAGCCTAGGGTGGCAATGATGACCATGGTCAGCCGTTGGCGAGCGTTTTGCATTTGTTGCTCGGCCCACCTGCTAAGGAACAGGGTAATTTTTGTCAGTAAATTCATGCTCATGGGCACCAATGGCGCTCTGCTTGCGTTATGATAGTGACTCTTTTTAGCACAACGAGAACCCCATGTCTGCTACCCTAGATTTTGCCATTGAACTGATGTCCAAGCCCTCGGTAACTCCTGAGGACGCTGAATGCCAAGAATTGATTGCTGCGCGTTTGGCAGGTCATGGTTTTGTTGCCGAATACATGCAGTTTGCCGAGGTGAAGAACCTCTGGTTGCGCCGTGGCCAGCAAGGGCCCTTAGTGGTCTTTGCTGGTCATACCGATGTAGTGCCCCCTGGTCCTTTGGATGCCTGGAAGGTGCGCCCCTTCGCCCCTGAGGTGGTGGATGGCATGCTTTACGGGCGTGGTGCTGCTGATATGAAGGGTAGCTTGGCGGCCATGACCCTGGCCTGTGAGCAGTTCGTGGCCGACCACCCTGATCATCAGGGTTCCATCGCACTCTTGTTGACCGCCGATGAAGAGGGCCCGGCCATCAATGGTACGGTCAAAGTGGTGGAAACCTTGGAAGCCCGTAACGAAAAGATCGATTACTGCCTAGTGGGCGAGCCGTCCAGCACCAATAAAGTGGGCGATGTGATCAAATACGGTCGCCGTGGCTCGATGCTGGCTTACCTCAAGGTTAAGGGCAAGCAGGGTCATGTGGCTTACCCTCATTTGGCGGCCAATCCGATTCATTTGCTGGCACCGGCCTTGGCGGAGTTAGTAGCCATTGAATGGGATCAGGGCAACGATGCCTTCCCGCCCACCAGCATGCAGATTGCCAACTATCAGTCCGGCACCGGTGCTACCAATGTCATTCCTGGTGTTGCAGATTTACAACTCAGCTTCCGTTTTTGCACCGAATCCAGCCCTGAGTCGTTGCAACAGCGTTTTGAGGCGGTCTTGGCTAAGCATCAGCTGGATGTTGAGGTTCGCTATGAGATCACCGGCCTACCTTTCTTGACCGATAAGGGGCCATTAATTGAGGCCGTTACTCAGGCTGTTGAATCCGTAATTGGTGAGCGTCCTGAGTTGTCTACCGCCGGTGGTACTTCGGACGGGCGTTTCATTGCGCCTACGGGTGCTCAGGTGGTTGAGCTTGGGCCGGTGAATGCCACCATTCATCAGGTCAATGAGCATGTGCGGGCCTCGGATTTAGATTTGCTCACTCAGATGTACTACCAGCTGTTGGTTGGTTTGCTGCTGCCAAAGTGATCTGACTGCGTCATCTTGCGGGTGGGACTGCCGTTTCCGCCCAGTCGTTGGTCTGGCAACTGGGCTTTCGGGGACGCTGTTCGCCGTCCTAGCCGCTTGACGGCGTCCATCCCTGGCCGCCGACACCCCTCAATCCCAGTTCCCAGCCCACTCTTTGGGCTGGTTTAATCTCCAATTCAAAAAAGCACCGCTACAATAACTCCAGCCCGACCTGCGACCAGCGGGTGCTGGCTTGTGGTCGTCGGCGGCGTCAGGAGCACAGGGCGGTCAGATTTTCTAAAAGCATGGTTGTGATGGATTTCAAATCATGTTTTAGAGCCGTTTTTTTTATTTGAGATCGTTTTCTTTTTCTGCCACTCTACAAATGTTGCACTTTGGCAATGATCTCAATGCAACCAGATCTAACTCATAACAATGATAATCAGGAGTCGACCATGATTCTAACTAGGAGGGCAACTAGCCAAATGGCTAGGGTGTCTGCAAACAATCCGTTGCTCAAGCTACTGTGTGTGCTGCTATTGCTAACCAGCCTTACGGCCTGTGTTCAGCAAGGTCAGCCACCTGAGCTACCCATTCTTGAACCCATCACCACAGAAGACTATCGGCTTTACAACCTGGATCCGCTGGCAACTGGCCCAAGCGCAGATGAAGGCTTACAGGTCACCTGGCTGCAAACGGAGCAGCAATGGCAAGACTATGCAGCCCATGATCCTGCTTTAGTAAGTCTGTATCAGACTGGCTTTGCTTTCTTACCTGACACCCTAAACCAAGCAGTGGTTTTGGAGTGGCAAGGGCCTTCTAACCAGCAACTGGTGATCCAAAATGGCTTAAAGAGTCCGGCTGGCGTATTAGAACTAGGCATTGAGTTGCATACTCCGGTAGCAGAGTCGGATGAACTGATTCAGCATCGTAAGCTGCTGATGCTAGAAGCGGCAAACCAAGGCCTCTTTAGTGACTGGCCACGTGAATCTCAACCCACAACCATTCCTTACCAAGTGGCCTATGTTGATACCAGGTTCTACTCTGAGGTCTGGCGATTTCCGAGTAACAAAATTTTCACCGATTCCACTGGGTTGCAGTCTTGGTTATCTGATAATCCTTCTATTGCCCTGCCGCTAGATGTTAACTTTGATCAGCAGACTTTGGTTTTCCTTTCAAATAGCCATGGGATTCCAGGTCGTCGCTCTTTGGCTGTGCAATCGGTAGTGACTAGCGAACAGTCAACAGTGGTCAACATTGAACAAAAAATTTCGAATCCATGTTTTGACCCACACATATCCCTTCCATTCGAACAGGGCAAATGGCTGTTGTTAGATGCCTTGGTGGATGATATTCAGTTTCATCGCCAATGGAGCCTAATACCGCTACCAACAAGTAATGATTTGAATATTTGTCAGCCTGATGAAATAGACCTTGGTGTGCTAACCCCTGATGACTATCGGCTTTACAACCTGAGCCCGCTGGCAACAGGCCCAAGCGCAGATTAAGGCTTACAGGTCACCTGGCTGCAAACTAAACTGTCCTTGGGACAATTATAGAAAAAGGTAAATGACATGAACAATACAATTACAAAAAAACTCTGGCGCTGGGCGCTGGGGACTATCACCTTGCTCGGCTTGCTAGCCTGCTACCCCAATGAACACATAGTTTGTCTTGATCCCGGTAACCCTGTGTGCCAACCTGGTCATGTGAGGGTCGAGGACCAGCCCGATTATCAGCTTTGGCATCTATGGTCGCTCACTAATGCTCCTATTCAGGAGAGCGGCATGCAAGTCGATCGGCTGGTCAGTGAAGCCGATTGGCAAGCTTACAGCCAGATTGATCCCTTGTTGGTGAACCTAGAGCAAAAAGGCTGGACTCCACCTGTGGGTGAGGACCATGTTGCGCTGGTTTTGAGCTGGATGGGCCCTAGCGACGCCCCATTACTGATCGAATCGGTTGACCGGGTGGGCTACTTCACCTCTGGCCAACAGGGCCACATTAGCACCGATTTTGATGTTAACTACAGTCTATTGCAGGACTGTCAGCAGCCAGCTCAGCCTGACTGGATAGCTCATCGTCGTCTGCTGGTGCTGCCCAAAGTCCCAGAATCCAGCTCGCCAGTGTATAACATTCGAGTTAACGATCTGGGTAATTGCCGCCAGCCCGTAACCCACCGTGTGGAGACTAACATCGTTAATGACTTTAACCAGTGGTGGCGTCACCCCTTGCCTGCCCAGCAAAGCTTCCACTCGCAAGCAGAGCTGGACCAATGGTTGCAAACTCATACCTTCTTAAGCCCGCCACAGCCAGTTGATTTTAGCCGTGAAACCCTGTGGTTTGTGGGTGATCTTAACCAAGGTGGTAACGGAGCCAACATTTTGCAATTTCTGGGCCTGCATCAGGTAGCCGGTAAAACCTGGTTACTTGAGGAGCGCAGCCTGTCAACACCAGCACCCTGTATTGTCACCACAGACATTGCCCCGCCCTTGATGTATTGGTTGGTGTTTGAGGGCCAGCCGGAGATTAAGCGTCAGCGTCAGCGACGCTATGCGCAGTATCATGATTGTGATTTTTCACTTCTCTAGGCTTACAGAAGCTTTAGCTGAGCTGGTTGAGCTTGCGCAATGAGGGCTAGCCCTTGTTGCCTCTGTACTCTTGGCATAGCCGGAGCAAAGTACAAATATAAAGGGCCTTGTGGCCCTTTTTTCATCATGACTCTAGCTTTACCTAGCTCGGCTTGGTTTTGGCCGCTTTTTGCCAGCACCAGCTCCCTGCTGCCTAGGTGGCAGGCCAGTGTGCTGAGTCAGCATTCGTCCTTTTTGCGGTTGCTGGCTGCGCACCGGCTTGCGTTCGTGCTGGCCACTGGGCGTCCAGCCTGCCGGTTGGCGCTCGGGGATCAGGTGTTTTTTGCCCGGGCCAATGAGGTCGGCACGGCCCATTTTTTTCAGGGCTTCACGCAGCAAAGGCCAGTTGTTTGGGTCGTGGTAGCGTAAAAACGCCTTGTGTAACCGGCGGCGAATGTCGCCCTTCACAATTTCAACATTCTCGCTCTTGTAGTTAACCTTGCGCAGCGGGTTTTTGCCACTGTGGTACATGGCCGTGGCTGTAGCCATCGGCGAAGGGTAGAAGGCCTGCACCTGATCGGCACGAAAACCGTTGCGTTTGAGCCAGAGCGCCAGATTCATCATGTCTTCATCGGTGGTGCCGGGGTGGGCGGCGATGAAGTAAGGGATCAAAAACTGCTCTTTGCCCGCTTCTTTACTGAAACGCTCGAACATGGTTTTGAACTCATCGTAGCTGCCGATGCCGGGTTTCATCATCTTGCTGAGCGCGTTTTCTTCGGTGTGCTCAGGGGCGATTTTCAGGTAGCCGCCAACGTGATGGGTCACTAATTCTTTGACGTACTCAGGGTCTTTCACCGCTAGGTCGTAACGCAGGCCAGAGGCCACCAAGATTTTTTTGATGCCGGGCAGGGCGCGCGCCTTGCGATACAGCTGGGTAAGGTTTTGGTGATTGGTGTCCAGGTTTTCGCAAATGCCGGGGTAAACGCAGGAAGGCTTGCGGCAATGGCGCTCGATCTCGGGGCTTTTACAGGCCAAACGGTACATGTTGGCCGTGGGGCCGCCTAGGTCGGAAATGATGCCGGTAAAGCCAGGTGTTTGGTCGCGGATGCTTTCGACTTCGCGCAGAATGCTGTCTTCGCTGCGGCTTTGAATGATGCGGCCTTCATGCTCGGTGATCGAGCAAAAGGTACAGCCGCCAAAGCAGCCGCGCATGATGTTGACCGAAAAGCGGATCATCTCGTAGGCCGGAATCTTGGCCTCGCCGTAGCTGGGGTGCGGCACGCGTGCGTAGGGCTGGTCAAAAACGTAGTCCATTTCTTCGGTGGACAGTGGCAAGGGCGGCGGGTTAAGCCACAGGTCTTGGTCGCCGTGACGCTGCACCAGTGCTCGTGCGTTGCCTGGGTTGGTTTCCAAGTGCAGCACGCGGTTGGCGTGGGCGTAAAGCACGGGGTCACGCGCGACCTGTTCAAAGTTCGGCAGGCGAATCACCGTTTTGTCGCGCTCTAGGCGACTGGTCGGCAAAATGGTCACTACTTTGGTGTCGCTGTCGTCGCTGCCATCGCTGTCGTTTTCGGCTTCTAGGCTGCAGGCAAAATCTTGGCTGACCAAATAGGGGTTGGGGATTTTGTCGATCTTGCCGGGGTGGTCGATGTAGCTGGAGTTCAGCTCATAAAAGCCCTCGGGCTGATCTTTGCGCACAAAGGCGGTGCCGCGCACGTCGGTGATCTCGCTGATTTGTTCGCCCGCCGCCACGCGGTGGGCCAGCTCGACTATGGCGCGTTCGGCGTTGCCGTACACTAGGATATCGGCCTTGGCATCGAGCAAAATCGAGCGGCGTACTTTGTCTTGCCAGTAGTCGTAGTGGGCAATGCGGCGCAGCGAGGCTTCGATGCCGCCCAGCACAATGGGCACGTCTTTGTAGGCTTCTTTGCAGCGCTGGCTGTACACCAAGCTGGCGCGGTCGGGGCGTTTGCCGCCTTCGCCACCTGGTGTGTAGGCGTCGTCGCGGCGAATTTTGCGATCCGCGGTGTAGCGGTTGATCATCGAATCCATGTTGCCGGCGGCAATGCCGTAAAACAGGTTGGGCTTGCCTAGGCGCATGAAATCGTCTTTGTTCTGCCAATCGGGCTGGGCAATGATGCCGACGCGAAAGCCCTGTGCTTCCAGCAGGCGGCCAATGATCGCCATGCCAAAGCTGGGGTGATCCACGTAGGCATCTCCAGACACAATGATGATGTCGCAGCTGTCCCAACCGAGTTGGTCCATCTCGGCGCGGCTCATGGGTAAAAATGGCGCTGCGCCGAAGCATTCGGCCCAAAAACGCGGGTAATCAAAAAGTGCCTTGCTTGGGAATTGGGCAAGGGCAGGAAATTGCTGGTGCATAGGGGGTTTATTCGAAATTCAAGGTGGCAATATACTAGCATAAAGTTTGTACATGGCCTATGGGGTCGCTGCTCGGTTGTCGTAAGTCATCCTGTGTGCGGTCGCGGGCGCTGCCGCCCCTGCTTTGTGTGGTGCTGAGCCTTGCGTTTTCGTTGCCGCTGTCGTTGCCGCCCCTGCTTTGTGTGGCGCTGAGTCTTGCGCTTTCGGGGTCGCTGTTCGTCGTCCTGACCGCTCGGCATTGGCCATCCCTGGCCAATGACGCCCCTCAATCGCAAGGCTCAGCGCCACCGCTGGGGCTGGTTCTCGACGCGTTGCCGACCGACATCTGAAATGAGCACGCACAGCGCAAACCGCAACACGCGAAACCAGTCCAGCCCCGCCCCTGCTTTGTGTGGCGCTGAGTCTTGCGTTTTCGTTGCCGCCCCTGCTTTGTGTGGCACTGAGTCTTGCGTTTTCGGGGTCGCTGTTCGTCGTCCTGACCGCTCGGCATTGGCCATCCCTGGCCAATGACGCCCCTCAATCGCAAGGCTCAGCGCCACCGAT
>SKIB01000124.1 GCA_007116635.1 Saccharospirillaceae bacterium | reverse complement strand
TAAGAACTTTTTCTTTTGCCCCAAGGACATCTTTGTAAGCCGCTTAGTGCTATCGACATCAAACTGACGAACAAGGTTGCGGAACTGTTCTTGATTGAAGTTAGGATAAAAAACCGAGAACTTGGCGAGATATTGGTTACCTGTAATTGGTGGCAACTCAGATTCTTCAGGGACTAAAAACAAGTCCTGATAAAAACTGGCCTGCCGCTGTCGTGGATTGAATCCCAAGACAGTTAATGAGCCTTGAGTGGGCGACACCAGCCCAGCCAGCAATTTAATCAGTGTGGTTTTACCCACCCCATTTGCCCCGAGAATGCCGACGCTGCGCCCTGCAGGGATGGCCAAAGACAAACCAGAGAATACCTTTGATTTGCCTGAATAGGAGAAGCCTAGGTCCGAAAGCGTAATCATTAATTAGCCCCTTAGTGTTTTAGTTACCTAGTACACTATAGATAAATAAATTATTTTTGCAAGTCACTTTTCACACTCTGAATCAGGTTTGATCAGTCAAGCTTGAGGATGGCTTAGCCCTCTGAGGGCACCCGCCCCCAATACAGACTGATGGGCAGGTTGCGTCAAACGGCCAAGCTAGAAACCGATTTCCCAAAACAGGCCCACGAGTCGATCGTATTCTGCCTGTTCGGCTCTCAACTTCCCCTCTGCCATCAGGGCTTCATTAGGCACAAACACTGGCTGGCAGACTTTGGCCAGTTGGATGTCTAAAATCTGCGCCAGCCGTTGCGGCCCTTGGCGATAGTAAAGCGCCAGTTGCAACAATGCCTCTTGCTTGGAGCTGGCTAAAAATTCCAGATCCAGAGTCTCAAGGCCCTCGTCCTCGGTAATCACTGCGTGATCAACCAGATACCAACCAAACTGCTGTTGATCAATCAGGCTAAGGATCTTGGGGCCGTAGGTTAGCTGCCTAAGCTTGAGCTCCTCAAAGCTGCAGTCCATGCCATAGTGGTCAAATTCGTCCACTGACCTTTGCAGCCAATCCAGCTGATACTGGAGATCCAGCTGCTGACAAATGCTTTGGTCATGCTCTGGCAAGCGCCAGCCCTGCCACAGGTCTTTGGGTGGTTGGTATTCATCTGGGTTATTCATTTCAAATTCATCCTCTGGTTCATGGGCTAACTGCTGCGCACAGAATGACTTTACCTGCTGCCACTCAGGGTTGTTCTGCCACTCTTGCTCAATGGGATCATCAAACTCGTCTGGCCATGACTGAACCTGGCACAGATCCAGCTGCAACCATGGGTCTTGTACGCTGCCAAAACCTGCTTCCACGCCATCAAAATTTTCTAAATGCATGCCAACACCCCGCTATTTTGATTAATTTAATCAGATTAAACAGAATCTAAAAAAAGGTAACATTTAAAAAATTAGCACAGGTTGATAATTTTGCCCAATTTTCGATCAATTTTTTTCGGGTAACAAATAATGATTTTCACGGCCACCCGTCTCCGAGTAGCCCTCCTGCGCCCTAAGCAAGCCCAGCGTGGCCAATTTACTGAGCCGAAGCGAGATGCTCTGAACAGACACTTGCTTCTTGCTTTGCTTGGTCTCTGGCTCGGCCCCTAGCATCGGCTCAGCGTCAGGCCTTGCACTGCCAGCTTCCTTAGTCTCCGCTGGCAGATCCACGCCTTCAAGACGAAAGATCACTGGCGCCACTGCCGGCCGAGAGCCTATTGATGCGTCCTTAGTGGCTACTTGATTCAGTGACTCTGCGCCGTTCAAGCCATTGAGCACACTGGTCATCAACGAACTGGTCAGAGGCTGAGTGGTTTGCCTGAGCGCAGTGGCCAGCAAAAAATTCGCCGCAGGAGACAAGGCTGGCCCCAGAATGCGGTAAACACGATCTTGCTGATAATAGGCGTTGACGCCCTTGGCAAGACAGGCATGATCCAAATTGTCTAGGACATCGGCATCCTTGGCACCGCTCATCAATAAAAAGCACTCCCCCAAGTAGGTTTTGACAATGCTGGCAAGGCAATTGCGTGCAAAGGTCATCTCAAGGACCTCAATGCTCTGCAGTTGGATTTCGATGGTCGCCCCAGCATGCTCAGATTTGGCAAGGATGGCATCGATAGCCTGTTTGAGTTTGTTAAAGACCTGCAGACCTTGGTCACTGCCGATGCAGGTGGCCGAATCAACCAAGGTTAATAATTGAATGATGTGACGCATGTTTTAGCACTTGGATCTGGGCAGGTCAGTGTATCGCCTTTGCTGCCCAGCTGCCAATTCATCGGCAGCGTTATCAGCGAGCAGCAAGCCAACTCAGCCTCGCACCAGCAGCGCATTCAGCCATTGCTCGTCCCGATCTGGCCGTTTGTCTAGGGTGATCCACTGCTCGACCAAACTTAGACTCGGACACTGGCTAAGCAACTGCGCCAGCCCTTGCTCGTTTAGGTCGGTGAAGTTGCGGCCATCCTTGGTGCGTTCGCCCTGACCATATTTGAACGACAAATACCAAAGCCCCCCAGGTTTGAGCGCAGCGGCAAACTGCTGAAACACCCTAGGCAGCGAGGCCATGGGCAGGTGCAACAAGGAGGCGCAAGCCCATATGCCGTGGAAGGCCTCCTGTTCGTTGATGGACTCTAAGTTTTGGTGGCGAACCTCAAGGCCGGTGTATTGCCGCGCCAGCTTGACCAATTCGATGGAGGCATCCATGGCCTGCACGCGAAAGCCAAGATCGGCAAAGGCTTTGGCGTCCCGCCCTGAGCCGCAGCCAGCATCCAGAATGCAGCCTTGTGGCGGCAGACGCATTAAGAAGGGGGCATAGAGTTCACTCATGTCGACTTGAATGGTATTGTTGAAGAAAGCCTCTGCGTTCTGGTTGTAAAAATCGAGCGTCATGGTGTTGGCTTTGGTCATGGAGTTAATGGAAGTTAGGAGCATGTCGCCAATGAGCCAATCAATCAAGCCCCTTGTGGCAGTTAATCCTGAACTGGCTGCCTATTTGACCGCCGAGTTGGCGCGGCTTGGCTTTTACCAGACCCAAAGCCTATTGCGTGGCGCACTCTTTGTGCAGCCTTACAGTCAGGTTGCGCTGATGGTGGATCATCAAATCTGCGACCGCAATCACCCCTATTCCTACAGTGAGTACACCAAGGAACAAAACCTGCTAATGCATCGGCATTCTGCCCTGTATCGCATAGTGGCCGACGATCAGGCCGAGCTTGAACAGCAATTACAGCTCTTGCAGGCCTGCCTCAGGCAGGAGTTCAGTGAGGGCGAGATCAAAGCAGGCGGCAACCGCAGCCTGTCGGAGATAGACCCCAGCCTGCCTGAAGCCTATTTTGAGCAGGCCTTTATTGATTGCTATGGCCGTGAAGCTCTGGCAAGTGTGACTCGGGAAATGCCGATCATAGATGTGCTCGGCCAAACTCGTTGGGTAGACTATTACCTCAAACGCACCGAAGATAGCGACATTGCCATCGAAAAGAACGGCGAAACCTACCACCACCCATTGATCACTGGCAAAGCCCAGTACTTACGCCAATTGCTCAAACAAAATTCGCTGGTGGCCTATGGGGCCAAGGTCTTTCGCTGGTCCTTAGAGAGCATGAAATTTAAGCAAAACTTTGAGGACGAATTACAGCGTTACCTAGGGCCGGCTGAGCAATTTGCCTTAGCGCACAAGGTCAGTGTGTCGCGCCAGTTTAGTCTGATGCAGCACCAAAGCGACCAACTGGCCAGCATCCGTCAGGCCAGAGCCGAAGGCAAAAATGCATTTTTGGTGGTGTTGCCTACGGGCACAGGTAAAACCGAGGTGCTGATTGCCGATCTGGCCGAGCAATGGCTGGCGAGCAAGGTGCGCAAGGCACTGATTCTGGTGCCCAGCAAGCAATTACAGCAGGATTTAATCATTCGCCTCGCCGAGCGTCTACCCGAATTTGGCCTTGAGGGCTTGCAATTGGGCACGGACCTGAGCGCCAACATTATGGTGCAAACCTATGCCATGATTAGCCGCCACTACAGCAAGCTTAACCCCGACCTATTTGATTACCTTGCGGTGGACGAAGCGCATCACGCCACGGCCCCAACGCTGAAAAAAGTCATTCACCATTTTCGTGCCGCCAGCCTGCTGGGCTTAACCGCTACCGATCAGCGCCTTGATGCCCAAAAGCTGGAGGACATTTTCGGCAGTTACCAAACCGATCTGAGCCTGGTCGAGGCCATCAGTCAGGGCCTGCTAGCGCCCATTAAAGCCTTCCGGCTGCACAGCAATCTGGATCTGAGCCAGATCCGCTTTAATGGCAAAGACTACCTAAGCACCGACCTGCAAAAGTATGTGGTGGTGCCCTCGCGGGATCAGCTGGTGGTGGACCTGCTGCTCAAATACTTTGTCGACTCTGAATTAGGGCGCAAGCAGGGCATCATCTTTTGCGTGTCGATCAAGCACGCCGAAAGTTTGGCGCGCTTGATGAAACAGCAGCAAATCTCGGTGATGGCGGTGAGCGGCAAGGACAATAAATCAGCGGCCTACATTCAGGACTACCAACAAGGCAAACTGCAGTTCCTAACCACCTGCTCACTGCTCAACGAAGGCTGGGATTCGCCGCAAACCTCGATCATCGTCATGGCAAGGCCAACCATGTCCAAAGTGCTCTACACCCAGCAGATTGGCCGTGGCACGCGCAAAGCCGCCAATAAAGAGGCACTGTATGTCATCGATGTGGTCGACAACTATGGTGCGGCATCCGGGATCAACACCACCCCTTGGTCAATCCATGCCCTATTGGGCATCGGCAGCTATCTGCCTTGGGGCTCGGTATTGGCCCCCAAACCACACAAGAGCACAGGCGAAGAAGTGATACTGGCAGGGCTCTATGAGCAAGAACGACTGCTGGAGAAGATCAACATCTTCACCTTTGAAGCCCAATACCCAAATCACATCAGCGACGAGCAACTGGCGCGTGAGCTTTACATTTCCACAGGCACGGTGACCAGTTGGGTGAAAAAAGGCAAGATCCACCCCGCGGTGAGCGAACCCCTGGGCCGCCGCAAACTAAATTACTACGCTCCGCATCAGGTAGAAGAGATCCGGCAAACCATGGGTCTAGCCAAGCACGACGACAGCACACTGTTCCAAGACTTTTGGGACTTTGTTAAAGAAGGCAACTATACCTTCTCCTATAAGATCGTGATGATGCTGGCCATGCTAGAGGTGATGGACCATAACGGCGAGTGCAATCTGGATCAGTTAGTGGCGCAATACACCGCCTTTTATCAAAGCAGGCTGGACGCAGGCAAGGCCGTTGACCGCGCCAATTGCCCCTACCAAAATCCACAACAACTGGCCAACCCAGTGGCCATGAAGCAAAGCTTACTGCAAAACCCCTTTGAAAAGTTTGAACGCAAACGCTTCATGTACCACTGCAAGGACCTCAACCACATCGCCTTCTCTACCCTGCTTTGGAACCAAATCGGTAACCAAGAACAGATCAGCGCCCTGCAACAGCATTACCAACAAGAGCTAAACAAGTACTATGAGCAGATGGATGCCGAGGGCTAGGGAATGCTTAACAAACATTGCCCAGCTCAATGAGCAAATATTCCTAGCGGAATTTGCTCCGTTGCAGCTGATTATTTTGTGCTATCTAATCGAGCTCATCAGCCCGAATTAACTGGCTGCCACGCAAAGCTGTAAGCACTGAAATTTTTCGTGCTTGAGTATCAACGCGATAAATAACACGGTATGCGCCATAAATGACTTCGCGAATTCGCTCATTGTTGACTTCAGGGACAATTCGACCGCTCATGGGGTGCGACTGCAAACGCTCAACCGAGTCAAACAATCCCTCTAACCATGACTCTGCAGCGGAGGGTTTATCCAGAGCGATATAGCCAGCAATGTCCCCCACCCTTTCCAAAGCGAGCGGCGACCATTGAATCATCATCACTGGCGTAGCTGCCTCATCAACTGACTCTTTGCTTCTGCATGGGGGACGGCTTCTCCCGCTTCGATTTGCGCTTCTGCTCGATAGAGGTCTTCAAGCAACTCCAAACGCTGCTGCATCTTTTGATAATCATGTACGCCAACTAAAACAGCAACACCACGGCCACGCTGAGTAAGGATCATGGGGCGATGGGTTTCGTTGATTTGCTTTACAAAGGATGCAATACCCGCTCTGAAATCGGACAGAGGGCGAATGTCTTCAGCTACTCTCAACTTAGTCATGGTACTTCAACCGTACTTTTACATGAACTTCTAAGTGTACAGCTAGATAACTAGGCTCGCAACCGCCACGACCACGACTGCTAAGCGCCACTCACCACCTCGACTGACTCAAAATATCCAGCTATACTGTATAAATAAACAGTTATGATTGGAGGCACCCATGAGCCTGAAAGTGATGGCCTCTGCCACTGCTTCGCCTGGCCACCAGCCTTTGCCACTCTTTCTTGAGGGCGTGTCTGCTGGCTTTCCATCGCCTGCGCAAGACTATGTGGAGCGGGCGCTGGATCTCAACGAGTATTGCATTCAGCACCCTGCAGCCACTTACTTCGTCACCGTGGACGGCGATTCCATGATCGACGCAGGCATGCTGCCCAAAGACATCTTGGTGGTGGATCGCTCGCTGAGCGCCAAGCACGGCGATGTGGTCATTGCCAGTGTGCATGGCCAGCTGACGGTTAAGGTACTGGAGCTGCGGCCTTGCTTGCGCTTGGTGCCTAGGAACGCCAAGTATCGGCCCATATACATACGCGGGGAGTCGGAACTGGACATTTTCGGCGTGGTGACGGGCGTGATTCGGCGACTGGTTCGCGGCTGAGCCATGGCAAGCTGAGCTATTACCGGCTTAGCTAAGCCATTTGGCAGACAAACCCATTCGACAAAACCATTCGCCCAACCCCTTGCGGAGCAAAATCCTCACGGAGAAACGCCATGCCCCCAGTGTTCGCCCTAGTGGATTGCAACAATTTTTACGCCAGCTGCGAAAAGTTGTTTCGCCCCGATTTGCAACAGGCGCCGGTCATCGTGCTGTCTAACAACGACGGCTGCGTGGTGGCGCGCTCCAAAGAGGCCAAAGCCCTAGGCATCAAAATGGGCGTGCCGGTACACCAGATCCAAGATGTGATTCACCATGAGCAGGTGGTGATCTTCTCCTCCAACTATGCCCTGTACGCCGACATCAGCCATAGAGTGATGACCACTCTGGCCAGCTTAACGCCCGAGGTTGAGGTGTATAGCATCGACGAAGCCTTTTGCGAGGTCAGCGGCCTTGAGCGACTGCAGTCCTTGACCGAACTTGGCCTGCACATCCGAGCGACGGTGCAGCAGCACATCGGCATGACGGTCTGCGTTGGCATGGCTCCGAGCAAAACGCTGGCCAAACTGGCCAATTACGCGGCCAAGAAGTACCCCGGCACTCAGGGCGTGGTTGACCTCACCAGCCCCGAGCGGCAACAGCGCTTGCTGGAGTTGGTGCCGGTTGAAGAGGTTTGGGGCGTGGGGCGTAAAATCAGCAAAAGACTCAATGCCCTTGGCATCACCACCGCTTGGCAACTGGCCCAGGCCAACCCCAAGGCCATTCGCAAACAGTTTTCGGTGGTGCTTGAGCGCACCGTCAAAGAGCTGAATGGCCAAGCCTGCTTTACCATGCAAACACAGCCCCCGGCCAAACAGCAGATTGTGGTGAGCCGTTCTTTTGGTCAACGCATCACCAACATGAACCTAATGCGCGAGGCCATCAGCGACTTCATCGCCACCGGCTGTTACAAGCTGCGCCAAGAGCAACGCAAAGCCAGAATCATGGCCTTTTACTTCACCACCAGTTACTTCGCCCAAGGGCCAAGGCACAGCGGCCACCGCGTGATTCGCCTAGCGGAGCCCAGCGACGATCCAAGGGTGTTCAGCAGTAAAATGAACCTAGAGTTGCCCAGCCTCTGGCGCGATGGCTTCCCCTACGCCAAGGCAGGAGTGATGTTTGGCGAGTTTGAGCGCCCGGATGCCATTCAGCTTTCGTTGTTCGACCAAGGCAATAGCGAAAAGAGCCAAAGACTACTGGCCACCATCGACCAAATTCACGCCCAAGGCATAGGCAGGCTCTACTTTGCCAGCCAGGGCAATCATCAGCCCCACTGGCAAACCAAGAGAGAACACCGATCACCGCGATACACCACCAATTGGACGGAACTGGCTAGGGTAAAGTAAGCAGCCAAGAGCAGCCAGCTGTCGTCAGGCCAGCCTCGAAGAACGCTAAGTGATTGATTTGCAAAAAACTCTTGCACCAAGACAAAAAATCATTAATATACGCATCGTCCTTGGGCATACAGCTCAACACAGCGTCCCGTTCGTCTAGTGGCCTAGGACACCGCCCTTTCACGGCGGTAACAGGGGTTCGAGTCCCCTACGGGATGCCAATTTGCGGGAATAGCTC
>SKIB01000067.1 GCA_007116635.1 Saccharospirillaceae bacterium | reverse complement strand
TCAGCGTGCCACTCTAGAGCAGTTGCTTGATTTAAAAAATCAAACCACTTCCATCTATTCTTTGGCTGCTGATCTGCGCCCTGCGGAAATGGCCTCTGCTCTTTGTGATAATCGCATCGATGCCATGATCTATGTGGTTGGTCATCCAAATGGTGCCATTCAAGAAGCTTCCAGCACCTGTCCTAGCCGTTTGGTTAATGTCCGTGGCGAGGCAGTTGATCAACTATTGGCCGCATTCCCATATTACACTCGGGCAACCATTCCTGGTAGCGAGTACCGTGGTAACCCTGATCCAGTTGAGACCTTTGGCGTAGCAGCTACCTTTGTTGCATCCACTGCAGTGGATGAAGAGGTTGTCTATCAGTTGGTTCGCTCGGTCTTTAGACGTCTAGAGGACTTTAAACGCTTGCATCCTGCCCTAGGTAGTTTGACCCCTGAGTCCATGATCAGTGGTGGTCTTTCTGCTCCCCTGCATCCTGGAGCAGAACGTTATTATCTTGAGCAGGGTTGGATTGCTGAATAATAAAAAATACAGGAGGGGTTATGCAGCAGGGTAATATTCAACGTGACCCCTCGGTTGGTCGGGTTAAGGACATCCTACAAAGTGAAACCGGTGCTCGTTCGCCTGCGGGTCTAGCTGGTGGGTTGCTATTGGTAGTAGCCCTAGCATGGGCTCTGTTTCAATTATGGTATGCCTCGCCCTATTCACTGATGTCTTCCTCCTTGGCTAGGCCAATTCACTTGGCCTTTGCCATATTTTTAACCTTTACGTTTTTTCCTGCTTTTAAGGGTGGTGTTAAAAGCTCTATCTCTTGGTATGACTGGCTGTTAGCATTGTTAGCCAGTGGCTCGGTACTATACCTAGTGGTGTTTTATCAGCAATTAGCCCTCAGACCTGGCCTGCCTACTCAATGGGACCTATCGACTGCAGCCCTAGGTATGCTGTTGTTGCTGGAAGCAACACGAAGGGCATTGGGGCAGCCCTTAATGATCGTGGCGGCGGTCTTTTTGGCTTATACTTTTTTTGGCCCTTACTTCCCAGAAGTGATTTCGCATCGAGGGGTAAGCATTAATCGTATGTTGTCGCATCAATGGCTCACCACTGAAGGTGTCTTTGGTGTGGCCTTGGGTGTGAGTTCCAGCTTTGTTTTTATGTTTGTACTTTTTGGTGCTCTGCTCGATAAAGCAGGCGCTGGCAATTATTTTATTAAGGTTGCATTTTCCTTATTAGGTCATTTTCGTGGTGGTCCAGCCAAGGCTGCGGTGGTTGCCTCTGGTTTAACCGGCATCATTTCAGGTTCCAGTATTGCCAATGTGGTCACCACTGGGACCTTTACTATTCCATTGATGAAGAAGGTTGGCTTTCCTGCTAATAAAGCCGGTGCGATTGAAGTCGCTTCGTCAACCAATGGCCAGTTAACACCTCCCATCATGGGAGCAGCGGCATTTTTGATGGTTGAGTATGTGGGTATCTCTTATCTTGAGGTTATTCGACATGCCATCCTGCCAGCCCTGATTTCTTTTGGCAATATTGGTTCCCTCCCTATGAAGAACGACCAGGTAGTGAGATAGAGCAAGTATTGGCTGATTTGCCAATTGGAAAGCCATTGATCGTTCGTGTTAAGGGTGAGGACTTGTTCGGTGACCCTGTAGACAGGGTGCTGGCACTTGAGTTGCCAACCAGTGATTTGTCAGCAGCTCAGCGATTAAATGAGTTTGGGCTGCAATTAATTCTGCAAGAAAATGTAGCCTTGATTGAAGGCCCTTGCTTTTGGCTCCATGGCCCAGCAACAAGGTCTGGATTTTGATTGGTTAATCACCAGTGTACGGCAACCCAATGCAGTGCCTTCAGCCTATTGGTTGTTCCTTCCCTTGTTGTTGATATTGTCTCTTTTAGCATGGTTACAAATAAAGCGTTCTGAGGTTGACCATAGATGATGAAGTTGATTTTACTGCCGTTAGATTTAGAAAATAACCGGGTGTTCCACATCGGGTCATTTTATCCGAAGCAGAACGGTTAGCCGTAGACTTGATTGTTATCCCCAGCCACAGCCATGGCCGTGCAGAGCGGTTCTTCTTGGGCTCGGTGGCAGCTCGTGTGGTTGAGCGCGCCAAAACATCGGTTTTTGTCGTGCGGCCCAAAAGCCCTGGCTAACCCTGTGAAATTTTAAACAGTCAGTTGCTCTGTGTTTTGTCCATGCTTTGCTCATCACGCACTAGCATGATGCTTTCAAGGTTGCAGCCTAATATTATTTGTTCATTGCAAAGATAGTCACGAGCTACACTGACGTCTGATACATAGTATAGTGAAGCGAAGCCAAGTCCATTACGCCCCATATTATGGTAGACAAGTCCAACTGCAATGTCCCCTGCGGTAAAATGCTGATGATGCTCGGCAAAATACAGTGCTGGACCATTAAATTGTTCATTGACCAATAAGGAACGGATGCGCCCGCCACCGCCATGGTAGGCCTGTATAAGCATTAAGCTGTACAGCTCTTCACGCTTAGATTCTGGAAGTTGGCCAAAGACCAACTCAAAACTTGGCCTGAGATTGCGGTGGTTTTGTTCAAGTAGGCGCAGAGCGCAGTCCATTTGTGCAATGCGGTGGAAGTGATAAGCAGCAGGTATATTGCAGTCACTGAGAACGGCTGGCATGAGCTGCATAATCCCCTTCGCATTGGTGTGTGAGACAACATGCGAACGCCCACCAGACTCGATAAGCATTTTAGCGGCCAAAAGGCTAACTACGTCTTCAGGAAGTGTGGTAATGCCGAGTAGCTGATGATGCTGATAGACTCGTTCCAATGCTTGTTTGAGGGAAACAGGTTGATCTTTGCTGCCAATGCTTAAGCCGTTCCAGCTACCATAGAGCAAGTCTTGTTCGTCTTGGCCTGCAAAGCGAGCCATGGCATCACCTAAATACGCAAAGGGTTGATCACAATTGATTGCAAAGGGGTAGCCTCTAACATTGCTTTCACCTTTGAGCCAAATTGGTACCACTGCTGAGTCTGCAAGTAACTCTCTTTTAACATTAATTCGTTCTTGGTTGATCTCTCGGTCTTCATCATTGTCAATGTATCCAACAAACTGACCACGATGGTCAAATAGCACATGACGGTTGCCATCTAAGCAGTATTCCTGTTGCTGTAATATCCAACCTCGAACCTGCATAAGATTGGCATGGCTACCCTGGCTATGCCAATAGGGGCTGGTACGCACAATATCCTGCCATTGCCAGATGTCGGCAACAGCATTAGAGCAGATCAATAGTATGGCTATGATGAATGTGCGCACTATGCCTCCTGGCAAAATATTCAATCGGCCTCAATTACAAGGTCTGTTACTGGGCGAGCACAGCAGGCTAGGATGTAACCTGCGTGCTCTTCTTGTTCGGTAAGGGCATAAAATGGCTGAGCTGCTTCAACCTCTCCCTGAATCAGTTTGCATCGGCAGCTACCACAACTGCCAGCACGACAAGATGAAGATAAATATAGCCCAGCTTGATCTATTTGATCCAGCAGTATCTCAGCATCATTACCAGAAAAAAATTCACCCTGAAATTCGATCATCAGACTTTGTTGTGGTTTTTCGCTCTGCAATTGCACTTTAAAGGTTTCTTGATGCCAGTGCTCAGGAGCTTTTCCTGCTTGCAACCATGCTTGTTTGAACTCATCCATTAAGCCTGTAGGGCCACAGCATAGTAGTTGGGGTTGAGGCCCTTGGCAAAGCGTTTGAATCATAGAGGACTGCAAACGACCATGATGCTTGCTGGCTTGTTTGCTGAGATGAATACTTAGTTTTAGGCCTTGTTGCTGCCAAGCCTGGATCTGCTCTAAGTGCGGGACCTGTTGTAAATATTGGCAACTGATGATCAGTTGGTCTGTTGAAATCAGCCCTTGTTCTGCTCGTCGCGCCAAGAGGCTAAGGATAGGGCTCAAACCAACGCCTCCTGCGATAAAGAGACAGGGTTCTTGGGTCAGTGCTTGACCAAAATCACCCAGGGGGCCTTGAGCCTGTATCCATTGTTTGGGGTGGCAGTGCTTGAATAGCCATTGACTAAACTCCCCCTCAACCTTGACTAGTATCTCCAGTTCTTGCGCATGTAGGTTGCTAACCGAGTAGCTACGGGTAACTTTTTGTCCATTGATAACAGTGGAAAAATTAAAGTACTGGCCTGCTTGCCAGTTAGGCAGCTGTCCGGTGCTACTTTTAAATGTTAGCACCAGTAAGTCACTG
The DNA here is from genome assembly GCA_007116635.1 of Saccharospirillaceae bacterium. Classification (GTDB taxonomy): domain Bacteria; phylum Pseudomonadota; class Gammaproteobacteria; order Pseudomonadales; family Natronospirillaceae; genus SKIB01. The sequence goes on along the minus strand of SKIB01000067.1, from coordinate 22,074 downwards.
CTTAGTTCTTGTCGGGAGCTGCAGATTAGGTTGAGCATAAAATAAGACTCCTGTTTGCATTATGGGTTAAACGCAAATCTTATTGACTTGGATCTTTGCTTGCTTGTTTGGGCTGTGGGAAACTAGGGTTAAACAGGCAAGCAAACTACTTCTTTTTGAGGCCTTATGAATCTAGACTGCACTCAATGTCAATCCACTTTCTCCTACGATGGCCCTGTCATGCCAGGTGCTGAACTTAGTTGTCCAGAGTGTCATGCTCTAGGTCATCTTCAAGCTTGCTGTTCTGACTGCTGTCAGCCTTTAGAGCCCATGAAAGCCTGTGGTGCGATTCAATATTTCTGTAATCATTGCCGTAAACTGGTTAGTAAATCAAGCTTAGTCTGGCGTAACCAACCTATTTAGAATGTGCCTCTAAAAACTTAGAAGCGAGCGCAGGGCTAGGCAGATACTGACGATGAATGTCGTGAAGTGCGGGGCTTTTGCTGATCACTATTAACAGTAGCAAATTGAAGTAATGGTTTGTAAGACAGCCCAGTAACTGATGCTGAGTAAAAAAAACCAGCCCTAGGGCTGGTTCTCAGTGTCACTCGTCAATAAAGCCGCGTAAATGCTCGCTGCGACTAGGGTGTCTAAGCTTGCGCAAGGCCTTGGCTTCTATTTGCCGGATTCGTTCACGCGTCACATCAAACTGTTTGCCGACCTCTTCTAATGTATGGTCGGTGTTCATATCGATGCCAAAACGCATGCGCAGTACCTTGGCCTCTCTGGCTGTTAAGCCTGCCAATATTTGGGTAGTCGCCTCTCGCAACCCTTCAATGGTGGCGCTGTCAATAGGGCTTTCACTGTTACCGTCTTCAATAAAGTCACCTAGGTTTGAATCTTCATCGTCACCAACAGGTGTTTCTAAAGAAATGGGTTCTTTAGCAATTTTCAGAACTTTACGGATTTTGTCTTCAGGCATTTCCATGCGTTCAGACAGTTCTTCTGGTGTGGGCTCTCTACCATTTTCTTGCAGCATGGTGCGTGAAATACGATTAAGCTTGTTGATGGTCTCGATCATGTGCACAGGGATACGGATGGTCCTGGCTTGATCGGCAATCGAACGAGTAATGGCTTGGCGAATCCACCAGGTAGCATAGGTCGAGAACTTATAGCCACGGCGATATTCAAATTTATCAACAGCCTTCATCAAACCAATGTTGCCTTCCTGAATCAAATCTAGGAACTGAAGGCCGCGATTGGTGTACTTTTTGGCGATTGAGATCACCAAACGCAGGTTGGCTTCAACCATTTCTTTTTTGGCTCGACGAGTGCGAGCTTCGCCAATGGATATGCGACGATGAATATCTTTGATTTCAATTAAATCAGCACCGCTACGCTCTTGTAATTGGCGCAAACGCTTTTGAGCACGTTTAAGCTCAACTTCGTAAAGTGCTAACTTGTCTTTAAACTCGCCCTGCATCAAGCCTTCAAGCCATTGAGGGTCGCTTTCTGCACCGATAAAGCTGGTTAAGAATACCCGGCGCGGCATGCGCACCTTGCGAGTGCATATTTCGAGAATGGTCTTTTCTTGAAAACGAACTTCTTGTACGGCTTTTTTTACTCGCGTCATTAAGAGCTCGTACAACCGTGATGAAAGCTTGAAGGGACCGAATAGACTGGCTAAGCGGTCCATGGCCTCTGCGCTGGCAGTGGCGTTTTTACCATGGGTTTGAAGAGCCTGTTGGTATTGTTCGTAAGCAATACGTAGCTCTGTGAACCGTTGAGCTGCCAGTTCAGGGTCTACCCCGCTTTCACCTTCTTCTTCAGAAGAATCATCCGAGTCATCCTCTTCTTCTTCATCCTTGTTGTCGTTCTTATCTTTTTCTTCAGAGGAAGAGTTGTCCTGCTGTTTGTTTGCCGACAGCTCAATTTCTTCTTCGGCTTCAGAATCGTTATCTAATTCCGCTGCAGCATCGGCACGGATTTTTAGCATCTCTGGTGAGACATTATCCAAGCTATGGTTGTCGTCATCAGGATCTAAAAAAGCAAGCAGAACATCTGCTAACCGACCTTCTTCGGTTTGGCTTTGCTCATAGGCACTTAGAATGATTTCGATGTTACCAGGAAATCTACCAAGCGCAGACATGACCTCTCGCATACCCTCTTCGATGCGCTTAGCGATAACGATTTCACCCTCACGGGTTAGTAGGTCAACGGTGCCCATCTCGCGCATGTACATGCGTACAGGGTCTGTTGTCCGACCTGTGTCGTTTTCCACTGAAGCCAGGGCCGCAGCCGCTTCTTCGGTTTCTTCTTCGTCTGCACTACCGGCTTCGGTAAGTAACAGGGTATCGGCATCGGGTGTATTTTCATACACAGTGATGCCAATGTCGTTGATCATGGCAATAATGTCTTCAACCTGATCAGGGTTGGAGATATCTTCAGGAAGATGATCATTCACTTCGGCATAGGTTAGATAACCTTGTTCACGGCCTTTAGCGATCAATTCCTTAAGTTTGGACTGTTGCTGCTGAGCATTGTCTACCATAGAGACTTTCAACCTGAAGCTAGAATGAGGATAATTTAAGGGCGCGAATTATACCAACTATGTTGGTTAACATCTACCCAAACCTTGGCGCTTGCGTAATTTAGTCAATTCAGTATAGCGCTTATATTCTTCCTTGCTGAGATTTGCTCCCTGCTTAAGCCGAAGCTCAAGGTCTTCGAGTTCGGCGTTAGGGAGTTGCCAGTGTAACCGTTTGATTAGCTGCTGTCCTTGAATAATTAATTCGTCTGTCGTTAAGCTTTGGATTAGCACAAAGTAGTGAGACTGGCTGAGGCTTGCAAATAATTGCGGCTGCTGTTGCTTGAGTAGGTCGGCAGCTAAAAATTGATTGCCAGGTTGCTCTTTTAGCCACAATTGCTGCAGGCTTTGGGCTTGAAACTCTGGCCCTAAGCTGGGTAATAGGCTGGCTAGCTCAGGAGCCCTAAGCAATAAGCAGCAGAGTCTTAGTTGCAGATCCGCCTGTTGCAAGCCTTGAGTATTTGATTGCTCTCGTGGTTGTAAGCTTGGCTTAGGCTCGGTTTTGGTTTGGCCCGGCTGTGGTGACGGGGTGGTTGTGGTAGGTGCGGGTTGCTGGTTAAGCAGGGCTGTTAGCTGTTGGCTATCGAGGTTGCTGATGCTGGAGATCTGCTGTAGTAACAGTGACTTCAGTAGTGGTGCTCTGAGTTGTGAGATAAGCTCAATGCAGGATTTAGCAAAATCCGCTTTGCCTTCCAAGCTATCAATTTGGTGCTTGTCTTGCATCTCGCTGAGTAAAAAGTCACTAAGGCTTGGTCCTTGCATCAGGGTTTGTTCAAAAGCTTGTTTGCCATGCTTGCGTACAAAGCTATCAGGGTCATCACCCTCTGGTAAAAAGCTAAAGCGGATGCGAATGCCGTCTTTAAGGACGGGTAAAGCGTTTTCTAGGGCGCGCCATGCTGCGTTACGCCCAGCCTTGTCGCCATCAAAGCAAAAGTATAGTTCGTTGCTCAGTGCTTGTAAGCGCTCGATTTGTTGGCTGCTGGTGGCGGTTCCAAGGGTAGCAACGCCATAATGTATGCCCTCCTGTGCCAGTGCTATCACATCCATGTAGCCTTCGACCACTAGGATTCTGCTAAGGTCGCTATTTTGCTTGGCTTCATAGAGGCCGTAAAGCTCTTGCCCCTTATGGAAAATTGGACTTTCTGGTGAGTTAAGGTATTTGGCTGTTTTACTGTTGTCCAGTACCCTGCCGCCAAAAGCGATCACTTTGCCACGCCTATCACGAATCGGGAAGATAACGCGTTGACGGAAAAAGTCGTATGTTCGGCCTTTTTCTTGATTATCAACGATCAGGCCAAGTTGTTTGAATTGCTGCAGCTGCTCTGTTGTAGGGGACAGTTGGTAAATAAGATTGTCCCATTGATTAGGTGCATAGCCTAGTTGAAACTGTCTGGCAACCTGGGCGCTTAGGCCGCGCTTTTTTAGATAGTCGATTGCAATATGCCGCTCAGGATGTTGCCAAAGTTGTTGCTGGAATAGCTCGCAGGCCTGTTGCATGAGTGCGTACAGTTGCTGCCTCAGGCTTTGTTGCTGCCGCTGGGCCTGACTTTGCTCCTGCTTGGGTACTTGAAGGCCAGCCATGGCGGATAGGTGCTCGACAGCGGCAACAAAATCAAGGCCGTTGTGCTCCATGATGAACTTAAGGGCGTCACCGCTGGCGCCGCAGCCAAAGCAGTAGTAGAACTGTTTCTGTTGATTAACAGTAAAGGAGGGTGTGTTCTCGTTATGAAAAGGGCAGAGTCCAGAATGATTCTTGCCTGTTTTACGCAAATTAACTGAGCGGCCAATGACATCAATGATATCAACACGCTCTAAGATTTCACTAATAAAGCTACTAGGGATGTTGCCAGCCATAGGTATCCCTAAAAAAGAAAGCCAGACCTAAGCCTGGCTATCTGGCCGTTAATACAAACGATTAAGGCGGCGTGACTCACGCGAAACTTTTTTAGCATGGCGCTTAACCGCGGCTGCTTTTTTGCGCTTACGCTCGGTGGTTGGCTTTTCGTAGAACTCACGACGACGAACGTCAGCAAGTACACCGGCTTTTTCGCATGAACGCTTGAAACGTCGCAATGCGATATCAAAGGGTTCGTTTTCTCTAACCTTTACGCTTGGCATGTAGGGCTCTTTCCGTTAACTGAGTTGATTAAGGCTGGCGTAAACACCTAGACGCAAGCCTGTTATTAGGGTGCTGGATTATATGGATTAATTTTTGTCCTGTAAAGTGAAGATCTAAAAAAGCCTTGCTGCTCTTGGCAAAGGTTCAGTCTCTGGCAACAAAAAGGTATGATAGCGGCCTTTCTAATACTTGGGGAATGCTAGTGCTGGTATTGGGCATTGAGTCATCCTGTGACGAAACAGGATTGGCATTGTACTGCACGCAACAGGGTCTTGTGGGCCATCAATTGCACAGCCAAATAGATATGCATGCGCTCTATGGTGGTGTGGTGCCAGAGTTGGCCTCTCGTGATCACATACAGCGTTTAGTGCCGTTATTGCGTGCTTTGTTGTATGCTGCAAAAATTGAGGCTAAGCAGATTGATGCCGTGGCCTATACCAAGGGTCCTGGTCTGGTGGGAGCGCTAATGACTGGTGCTTGTTTTGCCAAGTCTCTAGCTTCTGCTTGGCAGGTGCCTGCCTTGGGAGTGCATCACATGGAGGGGCACCTGCTGGCGCCTATGTTGGCTGCTCAGTCACCTGAGTTTCCCTTTGTTGCGCTCCTGGTTTCTGGCGGTCATACCCAGTTGGTTGCGGTTGAAGCCATTGGTCGTTATAAATTACTGGGTGAAAGTCTAGACGACGCCGCTGGCGAAGCCTTTGATAAGAGCGCCAAACTTATGGGTTTACCATACCCTGGCGGGCCGCACCTGGCAAAAAGAGCACTGCAGGGTAGGCCGGACCGTTTTCGTTTGCCTAGGCCCATGCTGGATAGGCCTGGGCTGGATTTTAGTTTCAGCGGTCTCAAGACTGCGGTGCGGACGCATTTTCAGGCCTTAGACGACCCCAGTGAACAAGACATTGCCGATCTATGTTTGGCCTTTGAGCAAGCAGCCATTGATACTCTGGTGCAAAAATCAATTCGTGCGCTCAAACAAACCGGCTTTAAAACATTGGTAGTGGCCGGTGGGGTAAGTGCCAATCTGTATTTACGTAATCAGCTTGAGCAAGCCATGTGCAAACGTGGCTGGCAGGCTTATTATCCACCCATGGAATTTTGTACCGACAATGGTGCCATGATTGCTCTGGCTGGTGCTTTGCGTTTGCAGGCTGGGCAGTATGACCAGTTGCCATTGGCTTTACTGGCTAGGTGGCCTCTAACAGATTTGCAGGAGCTCTAATATGGATTGGGTGGGAGTAGAAGGCCTGGAGCTACAGGCCGTCATTGGTCTATTGTCATGGGAGAAGCAAACCAAGCAGCCCTTGATCATTGATTTGGCGCTGGGCTGTGATACGGCTGAAGTTGCCGCAGCTGATGATTTAACCCTGGGAGTCGACTATTTTGCTGTTAGTCAGTGGTTGGAGAGTTATTTGCAGCAACCCGTTGAATTGCTAGAAGTTTTGGCTGAGTCTATTTGCGAGCAGCTTTTAACTTGGCCAAATGTCAGAGCGGTCAAGTTGAAGATTACTAAGCCTTGGGCGGTGCCTCGATCTCAGGGGGCTTGGATTGCCGTTGAGCGAGTCAGGGAAAGTTGATGGCTACTTATTATTTGTCTCTGGGCTCTAATCAGAACCCTAAAACCAATACCCTGGCTTGTTTGGATGCCTTGGCCGATCAGTTTGGAGCTCTGCGCGTGTCCAGTGCTTACTGGGCTCAAGCCGTAGGCTTTGTGGGTGCGCCCTTTATTAATCTGGCGGTAAGACTTGAATCTCATTGGTCAGTGGCGCAGATGTCTCAATGGCTTAAAGCACTAGAAGACCGCTTCGGTCGTGACCGCAGTCTGCCAAAGTTTGCTGATCGTACTTTGGATGTCGACATACTTCAGGTGGATCAGTTACATGGTTGGCATGAGGGCGTATTCTTGCCCAGAGATGAGATCCTAAATCATTCCTTTGTGCTGCTGCCCATGGCCGAACTGGCGCCTGACTTGAATCACCCATTGACGCAGCAAAGCTATCAGCTGCTTTGGCAGCAGTGGTGTGGAGAGGGACAATTGGAAGTAATTGAGATGCAATGGCGGGGGCGAGATTTACCAATTCTGGCTTAGTTGATATGACTTAGTTGTTATGATTGAGCTGGTTCATTAACTGGCCAAGGTGCTCGTCAGTAAAGCGCCTTAGATCTAGAGTTGTCTCGTTTTCCTTCACCTCAAGTCGAATGCGCAAGGAAGTTTCAACAGAAAGGTCAATGAGTTTTATTTCACAGGGCAGGCCGTCTGCCTCTCTTGCTCTGGCAACAATGGGGCGATGAGGATCCTTTTCTTTGGGTTGAATTACAACCGCAAGGCTGCCATCAGATAATTTAACCAGTGAACCAGGTGGGTACAGCCCCATCATACGAATGAAGGCCTTGGCTAGAGCGGTGTCAAACTGGGCGCCAGCATGTAAGCGAATTTCTCGCAGGGCCGCTATATGAGTTTTGGCGTCAGCGTAAGGTCGTTCACTGGTCATGGCATCATAGGCATCAACGATGGCAATGATCCGAGCAATACGACTGATTTGTTCTCCAGCTAAGCCATTGGGGTAGCCCTTGCCATCCATGCGTTCATGGTGGTTTAAGGCTGCGTCCAGAACCAAGCTTGGCATGCTTTGATCTTTGAGAAGCAGTTGGTAGCCGATTTTGGCATGTGCTTTGAGCTTGCTAAACTCTTGGTCGGTAAGTGGGGTTGTCTTATTTAGTAGCTCGGGCTGGATGCGTATCTTGCCCACATCATGAAGCATGCCGGCCAGAGAAAGGGAGTCGAGATCCTGTGGTCTGACTCCTAAAAAATGGCCAAAGCTAGCGGCCAGGATGCCGACGCTCAGGCAATGTTCGGCGGTGTAGTTATCATGCTCCTTGATCCTAGCTAGCCAAAGCATGGTATTGGGTCTTTTGATCACTGCCTTGCTCAGGCTATTGGCGGCCTGCTCAACCTGGTCTCGATCGATGTCATAGGAATGCTGGATACGATCAACGATCTTGTAGGAAAGTTGCCGGCTTTCACGCCAAATTTGTTTGGCTTGAACAAAATTAATCTCGCTAGTAGCTAACTTGGTTTGAGTGTCGACCTGTCTTTTGAGTTCAGGTTGTTTGTGCTGATGCTTGATGCTGGATGAATCACGTTGGCGATATTGATCAATAAAGACATGCTTGCAGAAATTCGCCAGCTGAAGAATGTCCTCTTCGCTCTGGATATAAAACCCTTGCAGCGGATAAGGAGTGCCCAGCCAAGAGCGGTCCAGTCTATGGACGTACATGCCAATTTCAAGCTCTTGAACGCTTAGTTGCTTGCTGGTTAATTCTCGACCGCCTTCGGCCTGTTTCATTAGGTTGCCCCCATGTCTTTAGGTAAATGATAGGTGGGCAGCTAAACTAACTCAAGCAAAAGCTGACTTTATGTCAATTCGTAAGTCGTAGCCACGTTAGGCCGTACGCATAATATTCATCTAGCGATGACTGGCTTGCAAGAAGGCTGATTTAATAGCCCACCTAAGTCAGTGGTGGGCCACTATCATCTAGGCTTTAGCCGCACTTACTGTCACCACAGTTTAAGCAGGTATTGCAGCCGTCCATACGGATCACTGCCTTGGTGTGGCACTTAGTGCAGAGCTGGGCGTCGGCGGGGAACTGTGAGCTGGTTTCACTCTGCGCCGAGTTTTGGTGCTGAGTTTTTTCATACTGGGCTCGTTTTTCGTCGATCAGGCTCTGTTGCTCTGGGCTAAGCTGAAGATTGGGTAATAAACCAATCATGCGCAGGTGGGTTTCAATGGCTTCGCCAATTTCAGCCACCAAGGAGGGCATGAATTTGCCGCCCTTTTTGAAGTAACCACCCTGAGGGTCAAAGACCGCCTTCAGCTCTTCGGCCAGAAAGGTAACATCGCCACCCTTGCGAAACACCGCAGAGATAACCCGAGTTAGGGCCACGACCCATTGGAAGTGCTCCAGATTTTTGGAGTTGATGAAGATTTCAAACGGGCGGCGCAGTTCGTGTGGCGTACCTTCATTAAGTACCACATCGTTGATGGTGACATAGAGGGCGTGCTCTGACAGCGGTGTTTTGATCTTGTAGGTTGAGCCCAACAGCATGTCAGGACGCTCGATGCTTTCATGCATGTGTTGCACCTGAACCTGCTCGACCTGGGGTTTGGTTTCGACCTCTGGCTTAACAATGTCAAAGCCAACAATCTTTTTACTGATAATTTTATTCATAACAATACCTTAGAATTTTCCGTAGTAGCCTTCTTTAAGGGCATCGTATAGGTTGGCGGCACTGTGCAATTCGCCATCGTACTCAATCATGTCGTTGCCCTTGGCTTCTACTTCAGTGCCGTCTTCCAGCTTGAAGCGGTAGGTGGTGCTTTCCAGATCCTGCTCTTTAACCAGTACCCCCTGGAAGGCCTCAGGGTTAAAGCGGAAGGTGGTGCAGCCCTTTAAGCCCTGTTGCCAAGCATAGGTGTAGATGTCTTTAAACTGCTCGTAGGGGAACTCGGTTGGCACATTGGCCGTTTTAGAGATCGAGCTGTCGATCCATTTTTGTGCCGCCGCTTGGATGTCTACATGCTGAGTTGGGTTGATGTCGTCGCTGGTTATGAAGTAGTCCGGCAGTTGCTCGCTGGCCTCTTGGCTGTAGGGCATGGCCTTGGGGTTGACCAGCTGGCGATAGGCCAGTAACTCATAAGAGAACACATCCACTTTTTCTTTGCTTTTCTTGCCTTGGCGAATGACATTGCGCGAATAGTGGTGGGCAAAGCTTGGTTCAATGCCGTTGGAAGCATTGTTAGCGATGGACAATGAAATGGTGCCCGTGGGCGCAATGGAGCTGTGGTGGGTAAAGCGGGCGCCAACCTGTGCCAATTGCTGCACCAATTCTGGGTTGATCTCGGCCACTTTTTGCATGTAGCGGCTGTATTTGGCGTGCAGGATTTTGCCCTTTACCAGATCACCAACCTGATAACCATCTGCCGCCAACTCAGGGCGCTTACGCAGCATTTCGGCTGTTAGGCTGAATTCTTGTTCCAGAATGGGTGCTGGGCCTTTTTCTTTGGCCAGTTCTAGCGCTTGTTGCCATCCGGTCATGGCCATTTCTTTGGTGACTTCTTCGGTGAAGGCCACGGATGCGGCATCGCCGTATTTCAAACCCAGCATGGTGATGGTCGAGCCTAAGCCCAGATAGCCCATGCCATGGCGACGCTTTTCGGTGATTTCTTTTTGCTGTTCAGCCAAGGGTAGACCGTTGATTTCCACCACGTTGTCCAGCATGCGGGTGAAGATGGCCACTACTTCACGGTATTTGTCCCAGTTAAAGCGGGCTTGGTCGGTAAAGGGCTGCTCAACAAACTTGGTGAGGTTGACCGACCCCAGCAGACAACTGCCATAGGGCGGCAGAGGTTGCTCGCCGCAAGGGTTGGTGGCACGAATGGTCTCGCAGAACCAGTTGTTGTTCATCTCATTGACCTTGTCGATCAGGATGAAGCCTGGTTCGGCGAAGTCATAGGTGGAGCTCATGATCAGGTTCCACAGTTTGCTGGCCTTGATGACCCTGTAGATGCGAAAGGCAATCTGGCCCTGATCGTTGCTGATGTAGTCTTGTTTGACATGCCAGTCACGCCACAGGATTTGCTCAGGATTGTTGAGGTCCAGTTGGTCGCGCTCGATTTCTTTGGCCGACACCGGGAAAGCCAGAGGCCAATCGCTGTCTTGCTGCACCGCCTGCATGAACTCGTCAGTAATCAAAAGCGACAGGTTGAATTGGCGCAAGCGGCCATTTTCACGCTTGGCCTTAATGAACTCCAGTACATCCGGATGGCCCACATCAAAGGTAGCCATTTGTGCGCCGCGACGGCCGCCAGCGCTGGACACGGTAAAGCACATGCGATCGTAGATGTCCATGAACGATAGCGGGCCAGAGGTATAGGCCCCAGCGCCATTAACAAAGGCATCCCGTGGGCGCAGCGTTGAAAACTCATAGCCAATGCCGCAGCCTGCTTTTAGGGTCAGGCCAGCCTCGTGCACCTTGCCTAGGATGCCGTCCATTGAGTCCTCAATGGTGCCAGAAACGGTACAGTTAATGGTCGAGGTGGCTGGTTTGTAGGCCAGTGCGCCGGCATTGGACAAAATACGACCGGCAGGGATGGCGCCGTTCTCCAGCGCCCATTGGAAACGCTCTTGCCAATGCTTGCGCACCTTGGGGCTCTCCACTTCAGCGATGGCAGTGGCCACGCGCTTGAAGGTGGCGCTCATGTCGGCGTCAATGGGTGTTTGGCCATCTTTTAGGCGGTACTTACTGTCCCAAATGTCGATCGAGGTTGCCTGATGCGTGATGGTTGCGCTAACAGTATTGCTTTGTTCTGTCGTCATCTGCGATTCCTTGGGTTGGTGGTTCTGTGGTTTTGCCAGGGTTGGCACAATATCTAGTGTTAGGATGATTTTAAAACACAAATTATTGTGTTTCTAGACTTGAAATTTGCAGATCATGCCTAACTGGGCCGTTAGGCCAGTAAACCTCAGGTTTATTGTGATTGTAAAAAAGTGTCAGCAAATTTTTTTTGTCCAGTTCAGAGTTCATTCAGGACAAAAATCCTCAATGGCATTACAATTGGGCAGGAAAACTAAAAACCATGGAGAACCCTATGACTAAGAAATTAATTGTAACCGCAACTGCCCTAGGCCTGTCATTAATGACTCTCAGTGCCTGTACCACTAACCCTTACACTGGTGAGCGTCAGGCTTCTAAAGGGGCGGTATTTGGTGGTATTGGTGCTGCGACAGGTGCCATCATTGGTGCGGCAACTGGCAGCACTCCAGAGGAGCGTAAGCGTAACGCCATGATTGGTGCTGGTGTTGGTGGTGTGGCTGCTGGTTCGGTGGGCATCTATATGGATCGCCAGGAAGCTGAGCTGCGTGAGCAGTTGCAGGGTACGGGTGTCAGTGTGAGTCGAAATGGCGATGAGATTGTTTTAAATATGCCAGGCAATGTGACCTTCCCGGTCAATGGTGATCAGGTTCAGCCTCAGTTTTTTGCTGTACTGGATTCTGTGGCTCTGGTGCTGAAAAAGTATGAGAACACCCTGGTAAATATTGAAGGTCATACTGACTCAACAGGTACTCGCCAATACAATCAGGGGCTGTCTGAGCGTCGTGCCAATTCAGTTGCCAATTACTTAATGCGTGCTGGAGTTCAAGGTCCACGTTTGGTGCCTGTTGGCTTTGGCCCGGATCGCCCTGTTGCTACTAACGGTACTCCAGAAGGTCGGGAGCAGAATCGTCGAGTTGAGATACGCTTAGATCCTATCGTAGCAAACTAATTGTTCATGTTACTGGCCGGTCTGTGGTCCTTTGAAGCCATTGCATTTAGCTAGATAAAAAACCGAAGCCAGGTTGCTGTCTTCGGTTTTTTTATGCCCCTAAGACTTGAGGTGGCCTTATGGCGGGAGCCCCTTATAAGCAAAAATAGCCAGAAAACCTAGGTTGACTGGCTATTTGTGGCTAAATTATAGCCATGGCAGGATGAGTTATTCCTTATTGGCTTGCTGAGCTAGCTTGCGCTTTAACCTAGGGTCATTTGGTGCTCTACCAGTAGGGCGTGCAGGCTCTGGCTGGGCTGCTGCCTGACCGTAAGGTTCTTTTTGAACTTGCGGCTTGGTTTCACTTGCTACTTCAGGGCTTGCCTGAGCGTCGCTGGCAGCCTGTTGAGGCTGAGTCTCTGGCACTTCTTCTGACTTAGCCTTGGGCTTTTCAGCTATTCTTTCAGCAGGGGGAGGTTCTGTCGCACTGCTTGGTGCTGATTCAACTCTGTCGGACTTGCTATTGTCGTTTTCAGGCCGCTCTTTATCTTGTTGGCGTCTGCCGCGTCCTCGCAGATGGCGATTTTGTCTTTGATTGCGATTATTGCGTTCACGCTTGCCTTCAACCTTGCTAGAGGTGTCAGAGTCGGCTTGCTCTGTTTGTTCGTCATTGGTTGGCGTTGAAGGCTCATCATCAAATTCAGCACGGCTGAGTTCGGCAACCGATAGCGGTTTTTCATCTTGGGCTATGGCAACATCTGGCAGATTAAGCTGGCCGGCTTCATTGAGGTTAAGCTCAGTTTTACTTGGTTCGGCTGTTGGTGTGCCTACATCTGGCTGCTCAGTCTTGGCTGATTGAGGTTGTGAGCTAGGAATGTTGGCCTTTGCCTCTGTTACAGGGGCTGCAACCGCAAGATTGCTGTTCTCTTGCTTAGGCGTGGGCGCTTCTTGGTCCAGTAACTGCTTACGGCGCTGCTGCTGGGCATCATTGTTGCGCAATCGTTTGTTTTTGCCGCGCTCACCGGCACTAATATGCCCCTGTTCGTCTCGACCAGGTCGGTTGTTTTGGCTTTGTGAGCGCCGACGATCCTGCTGAGATCGCTCTGGTCTTACTGGTTTGTCAGGTCTTGCTGAGCGTTCGTTACCGGTTTTATCCGCTCGATCTTCACGGGCAGGGCGTGATGGGCGTTCACGTCTGGGGCGTTCATTGCTGTTATTGCGCTCAGGACTGGCATTGCTACGCTCGGGGGTGGCGACGTTGCGCTCGGACTTGCGGGTGTTGCGTCTGGGTAGAGTCTTTCTGCTCTGAGGCCTGGCTTTTCGGCTTGGTTCAGGTTTGGGCTCAGGATTGGCAAACAATCCTTTAAAGAAGTTGCTAATCTGGGTTAGTAATGGGGTGGTTTCTTCCTGCTTGTCTGGTGAGCTGGACTCAGAGGGCTGTGGTGCTGTGCCACGAGATACCACCTGGATGGCGGCCTGTTCTCTGGGTTCAGGTGCTTGCAATTGGGCAAAATCTTCTGCGGGTGCAGATTGAAACTTCATTTCAAAGCTCTGCGCTTGGTTTTGCAGGTCGTTGTCATCATCACGTAAACGTATGACTTCGTACTGAGGGGTATCCATTTCCACGTTGGGTACAATCAATACCTGAGCTTTTAGGCGCTGCTCGATCTCAGCAATCACGGGGCGCTTTTCATTGAGTAGATAGGTGGCTACCGGTAGGGGCACAATGGCTCTTACCTGGGCGGTGCGGTCTTTGAAGGCTTCTTCTTCAATCAGGCGCAATACCGATAGCGCTAAGGATTTCACATCACGGATGATGCCATGGCCACTGCATCTTGGGCAGACAATGGCGCTGGTTTCGCCAAGGGAGGGGCGCAGGCGTTGGCGCGACAGCTCCAGGAGGCCAAAGCGAGAAATGCGACCAATTTGAATGCGGGCGCGATCGGCTTCGGTGGCTTCTTTCAGGCGTTGTTCAACTTCGCGCTGATGACGCGCCTGTGACATGTCAATGAAGTCGATAACGATCAGGCCACCAATGTCACGCAGGCGCAATTGGCGTGCAATTTCATCCGCTGCCTCAAGGTTGGTGTTAAAGGCTGTTTCTTCGATGTCGCCACCCTTGGTGGCTCGAGAAGAGTTGATGTCAATTGACACTAAGGCTTCGGTTGGGTCGATCACGATTGAGCCGCCAGACGGCAGCTTGACTTCGCGTTGGAAGGCCGACTCGATCTGGGCTTCAATTTGGTAGCGGTTAAAGAGCGGCGTGCTGTCGCGATAAAACTTGATGCGGTTGGTAAAGCTCGGCATATAGGTGCGAGCAAAATCCTGAGCAAATTGGAAGGCGGATTGCTGGTCAATTAGAACTTCGCCGATGTCATCACGCAGATAATCACGAATGGCGCGCACGATGACATTGCCTTCTTGAAAAATCAAGAAAGGCGCAGGGCGTTCGCTAGCAGCCTGAGTGATGGACTGCCACAAGTTGCTGAGGTTATCTAGGTCCCATTGCAACTCTTCGCTGCTGCGACCAATGCCGGCAGTGCGAGCAATGACGCCCATGCCCTGGGGTGTCTTGACACTGCGTAGGGCGTCACGTAATTGGTTACGCTCTTCACCTTCGATGCGCCTAGAAATGCCTCCGGCCTTGGAATTGTTTGGCATCAGCACCAAGTAGCGGCCTGCTAGGCTGACCATGGTGGTCAGAGCTGCGCCCTTGTTGCCACGTTCTTCTTTATCGATCTGTACGATCACTTCGGTGCCTTCTTTTAGCACTTCTTTGATGTTGATGCGTCCCGAGACACTTGGATCGATGAAGTATTCGCGTGAAATCTCTTTTAGCGGCAGGAAACCATGGCGCTCAGCACCATAGTCAACAAAGGCGGCTTCAAGGCTGGGTTCAATACGGGTGATGCGACCCTTGTAGATATTGGCTTTTTTCTGTTCACGGTAGCCGTTTTCAATATCCAGGTCATATAGGCGTTGGCCATCGACGAGCGCAACTCGGGTTTCTTCTGCCTGAGTGGCGTTAATTAACATTCTTTTCATGAATCAATGATGCTCTTAGCGTTGACTCTAAATATCAGAGAGACAATCAACGGGCACCAGAAGGAATGCTTTGGCAAAAGCAGAAACGAACTTTGATCCTATTGTCTTTTTTGTGGCAGTTGTGTGCGTACTGACAATAAAAAACCTCTGAAATTCAGAATGGCGTTCGAGGTTGCATCCACTCGGCAAATAGTGGCAAGTCTTACGGCGATTCCTGCTTGCTAGGACTAAAGGCTGAGCTAAATCCGGTACCTGAAGATTTCTTTCCATGCTTGCGGGGCGGCTTTGATTGCTCAGTGTTGCAGTGTTAGTCAAAGCAAATTCATAGGGCTTTGAATAGGTGCAAAGGTACTGAGCGCATAGGCAAAGGAGCCCGGCGTTAGGCTGAAAGATTCTTACAGCTCAGATCACTATACCAAAAACCACCATAAGTGCAATTTTCTTTGCGATTCAAGGCTTTCTTTGTCGAGCTTTTTCTGCCCTGTCTTGTTTGTTTGTGATAGATTGTGCCGGCAATCCGCAGGGGGAATACATGAGCCAAGAGTCAGGCGCGCAGGTGCGTTTTTTTCAGGTCGATGCCGAGCGTCAGGGGCAGCGACTGGATAATTTTTTATTGCTGCATCTTAAGGGTGTGCCTAAGTCCTTGCTTTATCGGTTGTTGCGCAAGGGCCAAATTCGCGTTAATGGTAAGCGCGCCAAGCCGGATCAGAGGGTGTTGGCTGGTGACAAAGTTCGAGTGGCGCCCTTGGTTACCAAAGAAAGTCAGCAGGTGCCGCCTGTTGCCAGCGACCTGAGTAGGCTGTTGCACAGTTCGCTGCTGTTTGAAGATGATTGCTTGAGAATTATTAATAAGCCTGCAGGCCTGGCTGTGCATGGTGGTAGTGGCGTGCAGTTAGGTTTGATTGAGGCGGCAAGGCAGGTATGGCAGGCCGATCGCTTTTTGGAGTTGGTGCATCGCATTGATCGTGATACCTCTGGTGTTATCGTGATGGCTCGTAAGCGGTCGGCGTTGCGTGCCATGCACGAACAACTGCGCCTGCATCAAATGCGTAAACAATATTGGTGCTTGGTTGTAGGCGCGTGGTCGACTAAAGTAAAGCAGGTCGATGTGCCCTTGTTGCGCCAGCAGCGAGCCTCAGGTGAGCGGGTTGTGCGCGTAAACCAGCAAGGTCAGCAGGCTAAGACGATGTTTAAGCTTTTGGCTGCTAACAATGCTGTTAGTTGGTTGCAGGCTTCTCCCGTGTCGGGGAGAACCCATCAAATAAGGGTGCACTGTCAACATGCGGGTCATGCCATTTTGGGGGATGACAAATACGCCTGTGCGCCAGACTTGCTTTGGGCTAAGGACCAGGGCGTGAAAAGGCTCTGTTTGCATGCCGCCAGTCTGCAGTTTAGACACCCTAAAACCGAGCAGTTAGTGAGGGTGGAGGCGACGATGCCGACGGATATGGGCAATTTAGTAAGCAAATGGGGGTTAAGATGAGTGGTTGGAATTCGGATCAGGATCCATTGACCGGTAAGCTGGCAGCTGAGGAGCAGGGCCATCTGGGTGACCGTAAAGCTTGGCTGGCAATAGAAAAGGTATTGATGGCCAATACAACAGAACTAAAGCGGCAGCATCGCTGGAAGCTGGTGTTTCGTTTTATTACCTTTGTTTATCTGGGTGCGTTTTTATTGTTTTTATTTCGTGGTTCGGAATTTGATGCCAACAAAATCCGACCTGGTACTGGTGACCATATGGCGGCGGTCGCCATTCGGGGCCTGATTGCCGAGGGGCAGGAAGCTGACGCTAGGCGAATCATTCCAGCATTAGAAGAAGCCTTTGCTCACAAAGACAGTCGAGCGGTGGTGCTAGTGATTAACAGTCCGGGTGGTAGCCCGGTGCAATCAGATTTGATTTTCCGCGCGGTGCGCGACCTAAGTCGCCAACATGATAAGCCGGTTTACGCCGTGGTGGGTGAAACTGGTGCTAGTGGTGCTTATTATATTGCAGCAGCCGCTGATCAGATATTTGTTCATGGCTCTTCTTTGGTGGGTTCCATTGGTGTCACATCTTCAGGCTTTGGTTTTGATCGCTTGTTGGACAATTGGGGGATTGAACGTCGCTCCTTTACTGCCGGAGAAAACAAGGGTTTTCTTGATCCCTTTGCGCCTCTGCGGCCTGAAGAGCAGGAGCATATGCAGGCAGTATTGGCTAATGTGCATAAGCAGTTCATTGATGCGGTGCTTGAGGGGCGTGGGGGGCGTTTGCAGGCGCCGGTCTCTGAGTTGGCTACGGGCCTGATTTGGTCGGGAGAGCAGGCTGTTGAACTGGGTTTGGCAGATGAATTGTTGTCCTTACGTCAGTTGTCGGTGCGAGAAGATTTGCCTGTGGTTGATTTTTCTCGCCGCTTGTCGCCCTTTGAGCAATGGATGGATACCCTAGGGGTATCCATTGGTCGTGGGTTATCTCAGGCCTTGTTGCAGCAGGGCTGGTATTAGTTAAGCTCTAGTGCAGGTCTGGGTCTGGGCTGGTAGGCGGTCATAAGCTGGCTTGAAAGCCTCGGCCTTCCAAGACTTGGTACAGTTTGATCAGGGGTAAGCCAATCAGGCTGTTGGGGTCATCTCCCTGTTGTTTATCGAACAGCATGACCCCTAGACCCTCAGATTTGAAGCTGCCAGCACAGTTGTATGGCTTTTCTATTTCTAGGTAGCGTTCGATTTGTTGCTCGCTAAGGTGGCGAAAGTAAACCCTGTAGGTGCTTAACCAGACTTGTTGCTCCAAGCCTTGGACAACAGCCGTACCGGTGTAAAAGCATAGTTCATGGCCACTGGCAGCTAGTAGTTGTTCTCGGGCTGCTTGGTGAGAGCCGGGCTTGCCAATGATGTCTTGGCCATTAAAGCTGGCGACTTGATCGCTGCCTATGATGCAGTCATTTGGTTGTTCTGCGGCAATACTCTGGGCCTTGGCCAGTGCAAGTCGTAGCACTAATTGTTCGGCGCTTTCGCCTGTCAGCGGTGTTTCATCGCAGACAGGCGCCTTTGCTTCAAAGGGGATGCAAAGTTTGCTTAACAGCTGTTGGCGATAAACGGATGTTGAGGCTAATATTAATCGACTCATGCTAAAATCTCTTTGACTTTCATTAATTGCATCCCTATTATAGCGCGCCTATGTCGAAACCCGAATTACCCATTTTTGTCGAGCCTTTAAAACTAGCTGATCGGGCTGTGTTGCTAGAAGGTGAGATTGCCTTATCAAAGCTGGAGCGCATTCGTGAGCTGAGCTTGGATGACTCTGGCAGTTTTTCGGTGAGTCTACAATTTGCTGTTGATGAAGAACGTCACCGTATCGTAAAAGGTCGAGTAGCAGGCTCTGTTACTCTTGAGTGTCAGCGTTGCTTGCAGTTAATGCAATGGCCTGTTGATTCCAATTTTACGCTAGCAATGGTGTTCTCTGATCAGGCAGCAGTTGCCTTGCCCAGGGCTTATGAGCCCTGGCTTCTAGAAAGTCATGAAGACGTTAGTCTGATTGACATGATAGAGGATGAGGTGCTGTTATCCGTGCCAGTACAGGCCAGTCACCCAGAGGGTGAGTGCAGTATGCCGGAGTCTGAACAGCCAGACAGCAAGGTAGAAGTGCTGCAAGCTGTAGATCGGCAAGAAAAAACGAATCCATTCAGCGTCTTGGCTGAATTAAAAAACAGAAAACCCTGAAGCTGGAGTAAAATCATGGCTGTTCAAAAAAGCAAAGTATCTCGTTCACGTCGCGGTATGCGTCGTGCTCATGATGCATTGAGTGCACCTGCTCTTTCCGTTGACTCAACCAGCGGTGAGGTTCACCTGCGTCACCACGTAACGCCAGATGGCTTTTACCGTGGTAAAAAAGTAGTAGCTGACAAAGTCGTTGACGTCGAGTAAGGCTTTTGATGCATAAATAGCGCCCATGGGCGCTATTTTTTTGTCTAACCCTAGGGATTTGGTGTGAATTTAGCGAAATTTGTGCAAAAAAAGGGGCAAATACTTTTCAATTGTTAGCTCTTTATTTAATAATGCCTATTTGCTGAACAACTTCTTAATAAGGCGAAATCATGAGTGTCGCATTTGTTTTTCCAGGTCAGGGTTCACAGTCAGTCGCTATGCTGGCTGACTTGGCCGCTGAATACTCCATCATCGAACAAACCTTTGCCGAAGCCAGTGAGGCCTTGGGTTATGATTTGTGGCAATTGGTGCAGCAGGGCCCTGCTGAGCAACTTAATCAAACCCAGATTACTCAGCCTGCCATTCTAACGGCCAGCGTGGCCCTATACCGTTTGTGGCAGAGCAAATCTTCTCTGATGCCCTCCTATGTTGCTGGTCATAGCCTTGGCGAATACTCTGCTCTGGTTGTGGCAGGGGTGCTGAGTCTGGCTCAAGCGGTGCAGCTGGTGGAGAAGCGTGGTGTCTACATGCAAGAAGCCGTTCCTGCAGGCACGGGTGCTATGGCGGCCATCATTGGCCTTGAAGATGACCAGGTGGTGGCGGCCTGTGGGCCTCTGAATCCTGATGCTGTGGTGCAGGCGGTCAATTTTAATTCGCCGGGTCAGGTGGTGATTGCTGGTCATGTGGCTGCTGTTGAGGCTGCCATGGACCGTGCCAAGGGTGCGGGTGCCAAGCGTGCCTTGCCGCTGCCTGTCAGTGTGCCTTCGCATTGTCATTTGATGCTGCCAGCGGCTGAGCGGTTGCAGCAGGATTTGTTGCAACTAAACCTGCAAACTGCCAGTTTGCCTGTGGTGCAAAATGTCGACGCCATGCCGCAAAGCTCAGCTAAGGTGATCAGTGAACACCTTGTGGCTCAGTTACATAAGCCGGTGCTCTGGACGCAGTCGGTTAAATTCCTCGCCGAGCAGGGCGTAACCAGACTTATTGAGTGTGGCCCAGGCAAGGTGTTAACTGGCCTCAATAAGCGCATCGATAAGAGTTTGGCATGCCATCCCATGGCCGATTTGGCCAGTTTTCATCAAACACTAGAAGCAGTCTAAGGAGTTTTATGTTTTCGTTAGTAGGTAAAGTTGCCCTTGTAACGGGTGCCAGTCGTGGTATTGGTAAGGCTATTGCGCTACAGCTGGCCTCTCAGGGTGCGGTGGTCTGTGGTACTGCCACCTCTGAGTCCGGTGCTCAGGCCATTTCCGATTACTTAGCTGCCGCTGGCTTTCAAGGCAAGGGCTATATGGCCAATGTGGGTGAGGATGCTTCGGTTGAGGCTTTGATTTCCTCTGTGACCGCCGATTTCTCTGCGCCTTTGATTGTGGTCAATAATGCAGGCATCACCAAGGATAATATCCTGATGCGCATGAAAGCAGATGAATGGCAGGATGTGATCAATACCAACCTCAATGGCTTGTATCGGGTATCCAAAGCCTGTTTGCGTGGCATGACCAAGGCTCGTTTTGGTCGCATCATCAGCATCAGCTCTGTGGTTGGCAGCATGGGTAATGCCGGTCAATCTAACTACGCGGCTTCCAAGGCTGGTATGGACGGCTTTTCTCGTGCCTTGGCCCGTGAACTGGGCTCAAGAGCCATCACGGTCAATACCGTGGCCCCTGGCTTTATTGCCACCGACATGACCGATCACCTGCCCGAAGCACAAAAAGATATGCTGCTCAACCAGATTCCCTTGCAGCGTTTGGGCAAGCCAGAAGAAATCGCCTCGGTGGTTGGCTTCTTGGCCAGCGACGAAGCAGCCTATGTCACGGGTGAAACTTTACAGGTCAATGGCGGCATGTACATGTCTTGATTTGCCTCGAGCCTGTGAGCAAAGAAAAACAGTTTTTACTTGCTCTGATGCCACAGGCTCAATACACTAGCGAAAATTTTATCCAAGAACAGAATCCTTTAGGAGATACACATGAGCACTATCGAAGAACGCGTAAAAAAAATCGTTTGCGAGCAACTGGGCGCTAAAGAAGAAGACGTAGTAGCATCTGCTTCTTTTGTTGATGACCTGGGTGCTGACTCTCTGGACACCGTTGAACTGGTTATGGCTCTGGAAGAAGAGTTCGAGACTGAGATTCCTGATGAAGAAGCTGAGAAGCTGTCTACAGTTCAAGACGCCATCGACTACATCAACGCTAACCTCTAATCTGGCCTGATGGCGCTGCACTGGTTGCGGCGAGTCTAATTATCAAAGCCGCCGGTCTATTCTTGGCGGCTTTTTAGTTTATGGAGAATGTAAATGGCGAAAAAGCGCGTAGTAGTGACAGGCATGGGCATGCTAACCCCGCTGGGCTTGGATGTGGCCGATACTTGGTCTGGGATATTGGCCGGCAAAAGTGGTATCAGTGCCATTGAGCATTTTGATGCCAGTAAGTTTGCCACTCGTTTTTGTGGTGTCATTAAAGGCTTGGAACTTGATCAATATCTGGATGCCAAAGAAGCCAAAAAAATGGATAAGTTCATCCAGTATGGCATGATCGCCGCCATTCAGGCGGTTGAGGATTCCGGCTTGCAGGTTACAGCCGAGAATGCTGGCCGCATTGGCTGTTCCATTGGCTCGGGCATTGGTGGTCTAGAAACCATTGAAAAAAATCATGCAGTACTGGAAAAGTCAGGCCCGCGTCGCATTTCGCCCTTCTTCATTCCTGCCGCCATCATTAACATGATTGCTGGTAATCTGTCGATCAAATATGGCTTCCAAGGCCCTAACATTGCCATTACCACCGCCTGTACCACGGGTTCACACAGCATTGGTTACGCTGCCCGTACCATTGCTTATGGCGATGCCGATGTGATGATTTGCGGTGGTGCTGAGCATGCCTCTACACCCCTGGGTATTGGTGGCTTTGCTGCCGCCAGAGCTCTTTCTAGCCGCAACGACGACCCGCAGGGCGCAAGCCGTCCTTGGGACAAAGACCGTGATGGTTTCGTGTTGGCCGATGGCGCGGGTGTACTGGTGCTGGAAGAGTATGAGCACGCCAAAAAACGCGGTGCCAAAATTTATGCTGAGCTTACCGGTTTTGGCATGAGCGGTGATGCTTACCATATGACCTCGCCACCAGAAGACGGTCGCGGCGCGGCCATGTCGATGC
>SKIB01000135.1 GCA_007116635.1 Saccharospirillaceae bacterium | reverse complement strand
CGCGATACCAGTGAATATTTCATGCCTTCGGTGCCATTGGCAATGCCATCAGAGATGGTAATGGTGTTGAAGATCACCCCTTTACCGCCGGCCTGGTCCACACCTTGACGACTGTGTTCAGCCAATTCATTGATGTGCATGTTACAGGGTGTGACCATGCTCCAGGTCGAGGCCACGCCAACCTGGGGTTTTTGAAAATCTTCTTTGCTAAAGCCTACGGCGCGCAGCATGGCGCGGGCAGGGGCTTGCTCAACGCCATCCACAACGACGCGAGAGTGCTTGCGGGTGTCGGTCATGTTCGTCTCCTAACTTGGGGAGAAGAAACTATAGTGCTAACTAACAAAGGTTGCTAATGGCCTACCATTAATTAAAGGAAAGGTGTACGCCCTTAACCCCTAACTGCTCGCGGCTAAATCAATGGTTTGATAGCCGATTTTTGTTATGCTGCTCCTTTCGCCTAGGCTCTAAGCCCTTTAAATATTTACCTTGGCTGGCATCGGCTGGCAATGGAGAACGAATGGACATGGCATCTGCACCCTTGGCGCCACAAATATGGGCACCGCTCGAGCAGCATTTACTTGCGGGTGGTTCTGTGGCGCTGGCTTGCTCAGGTGGTTTGGATTCGGTGGTCTTGGCTCATGCTTTTCGTCAGCGCTTTCCTCAGTGCCAAGCCAGGTTGCTACATGTCAATCATGGTCTGCAAGCTCAGGCCGATGTCTGGCAACAGCAGGTAGGGCAATGGGCCGAGCACTGGGGCTTTGACTACCTGAGTGCTAAGGTCGAGGTAGTGCTCAATGGCCAGGGTCTAGAGGCAGCGGCCCGTGAGGCCCGTTATGCGCAGTTCGCTGCTTGGCAGCGGCCTGGTGAGTGGCTGCTGTTGGCGCATCATCAGCAGGATCAGTTAGAAACCCTAATGTTGCGGCTGATGCGTGGTGCTGGTGTCAGTGGCTTGGCAGGCATGAGGCCACTGCGCCCCTTTAGTCAGGGCCAGATTTTTCGTCCTTTTTTGCGTCTGGCTAAGGAGCAATTGTTGGCCTATGCCCAGCAGCAAGAGTTGAACTGGATCGAAGACCCATCCAATGCGGACAGTCGCTTTGATCGCAATTTTTTACGCCAACAGGTTATGCCCTTACTGGCTAAGCGCTGGCCTGGCTACGCCAAGAGTTGGCAACGCTCGCAGCAGCATTTGGCTGAAATTGCCGACCTGACCGAAGATCGTTGGCAGGAGATGCTCAGTCATCGTTTGACGGCCGAGCAAGGGCTTAAGGTGGTGGCCTGGCAGGATTTGCCTGCTCAGGATCAATACGGATTGATTCGTCAATGGTTGGCTTTGTGGGGGCTGAGCATGCCCAGCCAGCAGTGGCTGCAGTGCCTAACTCAGGAGTTGATTTTTGCCCGCCCGGACGGTTCGCCGCAACTGAGCCTGACGCCTGATCTGGAAGTACGCCGCTACCAAAGTGCCATCTTTATGGTGCCTCGGTTGGCCTTGCCCAAGCTGCCAAGTCAGCTTGGTCTTGAGCCCATTGTCAGCCTTGAACTTGGGCGGCTCTGGCTGGTTCCAGCCTTGGGCGATGGCCGCTCAGCGGTGCTTAAGGCCAGCGCCATTCCCTGTCAGCTTCGTTTGCGTCAGGAGCAGGACGCCATTCGTATCGCCCGTCGTCAAGGGCTGCGTTCGCTGAAGAATGTGTTGCAGGAATACCGTGAGCCGCCTTGGTGGCGTGAGCGTTTGCCTATTCTTCATCTTGGTGAGCAGATCATTGCGCTGGCCGATCTGTGTGTGGCCGAGGGCTTTATGGCTGAGCCTGGTGAGCAGGGCTTTCGCGTGCATTGGCAGCGCCCTTTGCCGACAATCGCTTAAGTGATCTCATCCTTTGTTGGTTACAGTCATTCTGCGTGCAGGGTGACATGCAAACAGCATAAAATGAGCCACCAATAATGCTCCAGCCCGCCCTGCGTTAAGCGGGTGCTGGCTTGTGGCCGTCGGCGGCGTCAGGAGCACAGGGATGTGCGGATGCGAATGCCCATGGATGGCGCAAGCGCTGTTGGTGGTTTGTCACCCTGCGCGAAGTCGCAGGGTCTGCATACGAAGCAGCGCGCCGCGAATGCTCGCCAGAGGCCACAAGGCAGCAGCCGCAGCAGGGCGGGCGCAGCCTGTATAGACAGTGAGGAGATCCTGCGACTGCGCGCAGGGTGACTAACGAAGTCACAGGATGACGGGCGCATGCGTTGGATAGCCAGCAGTTAACCAGAGCTAGCGGGCTAGCAGCTTTAGCAGTTGCCAGCACACCAGCATGAAATCGCCGCGCTCGGGGTCAGAGCCCTTGCTGATGCGATCCATACGCGCAGCCAGCTGCTGCAGCTGGCTGATCAATTTACCATTGACGCGCTGCAGCGCACGGTTGAACGCGGCCTCGCGTTTGAAGTTGGGTTTGAACGCCGGCTTGGGCGGCTGGCGTTCTTTTTGGCACTGCCAAAGGTGCTGCAAACAAAGCAAATCCTGATTGATGGTCCAAGCCCAGAGCACCGAGGCAAAGCCTTCGCTTTCCAACGCCTGTGAAATGCGCAGCGCCTGCCACAGATCGCCCATTAACGCAGCGTCCATCATGTCTTGCGGGCTGTATTTGCTGTTGTCCGACACCGCAGGCAGTAGCTCTTGAATGCCAATACGGCCACTGGGCAGCAGGAGCTGTAACTTTTGCAGTTCTTGTTGTGCCGCCAAGGGATTGCCGGCCGTGCTTTGCACCAAAAAATCCAGCGCCTGTGGGTCAAGCTGCATGCCCAATTGGCTGGCGCGCTGCTTAAGCCAATTAGGGAATTGTTTGCTGTCCAGCGGCCAGATCTGCACCGCAGGCCCCTTGGCTAATAAAGGTTTGGCCCACTTGGCATCCAACTGGGATTTTTTTGCCTGGCCAGTAAGAAGAATTAATTGATGGCTGCTGTCCAATAAGGAGGCCAGGCGGCTGAGCATGCCTTGCTCCTTGGTGCCAGGCAGTTTGGCAAAGCGCAACTCCAAGCCGATTTGGTCGTCAAACAAGGAGCCTGCTTGCAGATGATCAAAGACAGGTTGCCAATCAAAGTTGTTTTCAACCGAGTAGGCATAGGCCTGCAAGCCCTGCTGCCGCCAATAACTACGAATCAGGCTACGACTCTCGTCCATTAGCAAGGGCTCTTCACCCGATAGCCAATAAAAGCAGTGTTGCTGGCCTATGGCCTTGGCCAGCTGTTCGGCGCGCAATGGATTCATGGCTATAGACAGTTCATGGGTTTAAGCAGGCTCATGGCAGGCTGAGTCGCAAGCGTTGTTCCAGCACTTGGCTGGCCTGAGTAAGGAGCGCTAGGCGCTGCTGCTGGTGTAGGTCGTTCAAGGCCGCACCCTGTTCCCAGCTGCTGTAGGTCATCAGTTGGCTCAATTGCTCCTGTTCAAGCACGCCTTGCGAGTTGCGCCATTGCCAAGCCAACTGCAACTCCAGCTGCCAGCTGGGCTCATCCAGGCTGTCCAAGGGCAGCAGCTGCCAGCTCAGCTGACTAAGCAGCAGTTGCTGCTGAGCCTCAGGCACAATTTGCCAGCCGCTGTTGCTCAGCTGCTGGGCAATCAGATCGGCCTCTGCTTGGTCAATGACCCAGAGTAATTGCAGCGCAGGGTTCTGCTCGGCCAGCTGCTGGCTACGGGAAGATTCCCAGCCACGCAGCTGATAGCCGCAGCCACTAAGCAGCAGCGTGGCCAGAGCCAGGCTAATGAGCGCACGCCACATTAACCGGCCACCACTAGATTAAGCAGCTTGCCCGGCACCAGAATGGCCTTTTTGACCTTATCTTGCGGGGCGAATTTTTGCACCTGCTCATCGGCAAAGGCCAAGGCTTTGACCTCTTCTTCCGTCGCAGTGGCACTGACTTGCAAGCGTGCGCGTACCTTGCCATTAACCTGCACCACCAGAGTGATGCTGTCGCGCACCAGCGCCTCGCTGTCCAGCACTGGCCAGGGCTGGTCGAGGATGTCGCCCTGCTGCAGCAGACTCCAAAGTTCATGGCAGATGTGCGGGCAGATGGGGGCCAGTAATTGCAGCAGCACCTGATAGCCTTCGGCCACCACGGCCAGATCCTGTGGCCCATTCAGCTCGTGACGGCTAAGGTGATTGAACAACTCCATATTGGCGGCCACCACGGTATTGAAGGCAAAGCGCTCGGCGTAGTCTTGGGTCACCTTTTGCAGGGTTTCATGCACCTTGCGGCGAGTGGCCTTTTGCGCCTCATTAAGCTCAGTCTTGGCCAAGGCCGGTGCTTTGGACTGCTCGGCAAAGGCAGTGACCGCACGCCATAGGCGTTGCAAAAACTTATGCGCGCCCTGGACGCCGTCTTCACGCCATTCCAGTGATTGCTCTGGTGGCGCTGCGAACATGGTGTACAGGCGGGCGGTGTCGGCACCATAGAGGTCGATCAAGGCCTGTGGGTCGACGCCATTGTTCTTCGACTTGGACATTTTTTCCATGCCGCCGATTTCCACCGGCTGCCCATCGGCCTTGAGCAGGGCCTTGATTACCCGGCCTTTGTCGTCTTTGGTTAAGTCCACCTGTTCAGGGGTGTAATACTCCTTGGTACCGTTCTGGCTACGATAATAGGTTTCCGCCAGTACCATGCCCTGAGTCAGCAAGCGCTTGGCAGGCTCGTCGCTCTGCACCAAGCCTTGATCACGCATCAGCTTGTGGAAGAAACGGAAATACAGCAGGTGCATGGTGGCGTGTTCAATGCCGCCAATGTACTGATCCACCGGCAGCCAATAGTTGGCCTCGGTTGGGTCGACCATGCCTTCTTGGTAGTGAGGCGAGCAGTAGCGGGCGTAATACCAGCTGGACTCCATAAAGGTATCAAAGGTGTCGCTTTCACGAGTGGCGGCCTGACCCTGCCATTGAGTCTGTTCAAACTCAGGGTTGTTCTTAATCGGCGAATTGATGCCGTCCATCACCACCTCGGTAGGCAGCTCAACAGGGAAGTCTTCGGCGGGCACCTGCTGGCCATCGGCCAGAGTCATCATTGGGATGGGTGCACCCCAGTAGCGTTGACGGCTGACACCCCAGTCGCGCAGACGGTAGTTGACCTGTTTGCTGCCCAAGTCTTTGGCGCCCAGTACCTCAGCCAGCTTGTCCATGGCTTGTTGGAAGTCCAAACCGTCAAGCTCGCCGGAGTTGATCAGCACGCCCTTGTCGGTAAAGGCTTGCTGGCTCAGATCAATGACTTCGCCCTGCTGGCCGGTAATGACCTGCTGGATTGGCAAACCATAGGCCTGAGCAAATTCCCAATCGCGTTGATCGTGCGCCGGTACCGACATCACCGCACCTGTGCCGTATTCCATCAGCACGAAGTTGGCAATCCAGATTGGCACTTCTTGGCCGCTGATGGGGTGCTTGGCGAACAAGCCCGTGGCCATGCCCTTTTTCTCTTGGTTGGCCAGTTCGGTCTCGCTGGTGCCACCTGCTTTGCACTCACTGATAAAATCAGCCAGCTCCGGGCGCAGGGTGGCGGCGTGCTGAGCAATGGGGTGATCGGCGGCAATGGCCATGTAGGTCACGCCCATCAGGGTGTCCGGTCTGGTGGTGTAGATTTCTAAGTGCTCAAGGCCAGCAATGGCTTGCGGCAGAGGGAATCTGATGCGCAGACCCTCAGAGCGGCCAATCCAGTTGCGCTGCATGGCGCGCACGCTCTCTGGCCAGCCGGGCAATTGGTCTAGGCCGTCCAAGAGTTGGTCGGCGTATTGGGTGATGCGAATGAACCACTGATCGATTTCTTTGCGCACCACCGTGGTGCCGCAACGCCAGCAGCCGCCGTCGTGCACCTGCTCATTGGCCAGTACGGTTTGGTCATGGGGGCACCAGTTAACGGCAGACTTTTTCTTGTAAGCCATGCCCTTGTTAACCAACTGAGTAAAGAACCATTGTTCCCAGCGGTAATATTCAGGCTGGCAGGTGGTCACTTCGCGATCCCAATCATAGGCAAAACCCAGCTGCTTGAGCTGGTTTTTCATGTAGGCAATGTTTTCCAAAGTCCATTTGGCCGGGGCCACGCCATGTTTGATGGCTGCGTTTTCGGCCGGCAGGCCAAAGGCATCCCAACCCATGGGTTGCAATACGTTTTTGCCCTGACTGCGCTGGAAGCGGCTGATCACATCACCAATGGTGTAGTTGCGCACATGACCCATGTGGAGGCGGCCAGAGGGGTAGGGGAACATGGATAGGCAGTAGAACTTTTCTTTGTTGCTGTCGACCACTGCCTTAAATACTTGATTTTGCTGCCAGTGTTGCTGGGCATTGGCCTCAACAACCTTAGGGTTATATTGTGCGTCCATTGATCAATCCGAATTGGTTAACAACTGATTTTAAAGTGCGCATAGCATACTCGCTCTTGGCCAAGATTTCGAATGTTATGCAGCCCGAGTGATCCCTGACTATACTGAAAAGTGTCCCATTCGCCGGAGGTTGGCATGAAAGACTCATCCTTACTTGAAAATGCCCTTAAAGGCATGGCTGCTTGGCTGGAAATCGACCTTGAACAGGCTGAGCAAGCCTTGCGTGATTATGTGCTGGATATTTCAGACCCCAGCGCGCTGGATTACCAGCATTTGCTGGCGCGCCTAGCAGAGGGCGACCTGGATCACTTTGCCGTGGGCGAGCGTGCCCCTGCTGGCCATTATCTGTGCCGCCAGTGCGCACTGGAGTTAGAGCTGGAAGCTCATGGCCATTTGCATCCTTGCTTGGCCTGCGGCAGTGAGGACTACCAGTTTGTTCGTCCGGGCATTGATTTGCCAGCCTAGCAGCAGGGATTAGCTGCTCTTACCCTGGGCTCTGGCAGGAAGAATTAAAGCCAAAACCAGAGCCCCAAGGGCCAGTAACAGTATCCACCAGTAACCCAGTTGTTGGTAAGGCGTACTGCCAGAGCGGAACTCTAACATGCCGTAATCACTTACCTGCTCAAAGCTTGGCATTTGCATGACTACCCGCCCCCGGTGGTCGGTGATCACCGAGATACCTGTTTGCGTGGCTCGTGCCATGGGGCGCTGCAATTCTAAGGCGCGCATTTTGGCAATCTGCAGATGTTGATGCGGACCAATACTGGTACCAAACCAGGCATCATTACTAACAGTGATGAAAAAGGGTAGGTCTGGGGGTAATCTTCTCGCCAGATTGGTGTAGGCCACTTCGTAGCAAATCAGTAAGCCTAGGGGCCATTCTTGATTGGCGAATTGCCAGCGCAGGTTATTTTGCCCGGAAGGGCCGGGCACAAAGTCCGACATGGGTAGGTCAAAGAAGTCGATAAGTCCGCGTAGCACAGAGTCCAGTGGCAAGTACTCGCCAAAGGGCACTAAATGTTCTTTGTGGTATTGCCCTGAAGCCAAGCCATAGGCAAATACCGAGTTTAGGTAGTCTCCGTATGGGTCTTGCGGATTGGCTGAGCTGACTAAGCCGACCAGTAGCCCCTGTTGGCGGGCCAAAGCCAGATCCTCTTGCTGAGCTAAGAAGTTACGCAGTTGAATTTCTCTGGCTGGAATAGCGGTTTCCGGCCAGATAATAAGATCGGCCTGCTCAAGCTCGGCAGTTAAGCGTGCGTGGGTGGCAGCCAGTTGATTCAGGTACTGTGGGTCCCATTTGTCTAGTTGATCGGTATTGCCTTGAACCAAGCCAATATTGGCTTCAACGCCAAGTCCTTGAGTCCAATCAAGGTTTTGCAAGCCAAGGCCTGTGAACCAGGGCAGGCTGGCGAGCAGCAGAATGCCTGACCATTTTGCCTTCTGCTGGCGCACTTGCCAAGCCTGATCTAAGGCCAGAGCAGTGAGTAATACCAGAGCACTGGCACCGTAAACTCCAATAATGGGCACCCAACCACTGAGCCAGGACTCGTCATGGGCATAGCCTAGGTACAGCCAGGGCAAACCTGTAAATAGCCATTGTCTAAGCCATTCAAACAGCAGCCAGAGCGCCATGAAGCTTAGACCGGCAAAGCGCCTGGTGCGCCAAAAGCGTTGCCAGAGCCAAAATTGCAGGCCAAATAGCAGTGCTAGGCCCAAACAAAAGAGGCCAGTTAAAAAAATGGATATGACCACAGGTGTCTCCACCGTACGCATGGCAGAGTAAACCCAGGACACACCAAAGCCAAAGAACCATAATCCAAACCACCAGCCGAGCCAAAATAAATTCTGTCCTTTGTGTGCTTGTCGGTTCAGTTCGAATATTAAGTAGGCTAAAGTAACAGGAGTGAGCCACCACCAATGGAAAGGCGCAAAACCAAAAATGATAATAATGGCTGCAGTTGCCAGTGTTAGCCAGGGTTTGAGGCGGTGGATCATGCTTGAGTCCTGAGTTTTTTGCCGATTTTAGCTTGGCAGCAAGGGAATTGCATGCCTATAGTTTAACTATGCTGTTAAAGCATGACATTTATAGGGTTTTATATGATCACACAGCCACTGAACAGCTACCCTAAGG
>SKIB01000082.1 GCA_007116635.1 Saccharospirillaceae bacterium | reverse complement strand
CCATCGTACACCACCTGCCCGGCACGCAAGCCAATGATGCGATCAGTAAACTGTTGCGCCAATAACACATCATGGATGTTAATGATGGCCGGCAAACCCGATTCGCGGCAGATCTCCAGCAGTAGACGCATGATTTGGCGCGAGGTTTTTGGGTCTAGGCTAGCGGTGGGTTCGTCAATCAACAGCAACTGTGGCTCCTGTGCCAGAGCTCGCGCGATGCCGACCCGCTGGCGTTGACCACCAGAGAGGGCATCGGCGCGTTTGTCTCGATGGGCCAGCAGGCCAACGCGATCCAGCAGTGCCTGAGCGCGCTGCACATCCTTAGCAGGAAAGCGGCGCAAATAGGATTGCCAAAAATTGACATAGCCCAAACGACCGGAAAGCACATTCTCCATCACCGTTAACCGTTCAACCAGAGCGTACTCTTGAAAGATCATACCGATTTGCCGCCGCAAACGGCGCAACTGTCCTGCAGGCAGGCCGGTGATGGCTTGGTCGTTAAGCATGACCTGACCACTGCTTGGCTCAACCAAACGATTAATGCAACGAATTAGGGTCGATTTACCCGCGCCCGAGGGGCCAATCAAACCCACGACCTGCCCCTTGGGCACCTGAAAACTGATGTCTGTGAGGGCTTTGTCGCCTCCAGAGTACACCTTGGTTAAATGGCTAATACTTAGCATGTGCAGACCTAAAAAAAAGGGGGCAGCAAGCTGCCCCAAAACACAAGGGTAGAAATCAACTCAAATGCAAAACCAATTATCGGCAGGTGTATTGCACGCCCATGGCTTCGTCGATTTGACGAATGACTGACCAGTGCTCCTGGAAAGTAATGGGGATAAACTGAGCCTCACCTGAGCGAGAAAACTCTGCTTCAAGCGCGGTGCCAGTCCAATCAAAGCTGAAGAAGGCGCTACGGATCTTCTCTTGCAGCTCAGGGTGCAGGTTATAAACCGTGCCGTAGCCCGTGGTTGGGAAGCTGTCAGACTGATAGATCACCACATAGTCATCGGCCTTGACCACAGCTCGGTCCACCATGCGGCGAGCCACTGAGTTAGCGATGGCGGCAGCATCGTAATCACGATTGACCACGCCCAAGATGGAGTTGTCGTGTGCGCCAGAGAAGGCAGGTTTGTAATCTCGCTCAACCACCAGACCATACTCGGCTTCCAGCAGGGCTTGCGGTGCTTTGAAGCCAGAGTTGGAGGTTTCAGAAGTAAAGGCCAGAGTGCGGCCCTTTAGGTCTTCGATTTTCTCAATACCTGAGGTCGGGTGAGTAATGAACTCCATTTCGTAGCCAAAACTGCCATCGGCGCTGGCCATCATGGCAAAGGGGCGAAAACCAGCACAGGCCACGGCCAGTGGGTTTGAACCAGTGTTGAAACCGGCGATGTGCAACCGGCCAGAACGCATGGCTTCGATCTGAGCGGCATTGGATTGCACCGGGAAAAACTGCACACGCTTACCCGTTTCTTGCGCTAAATGATCCAAGAATGGCTGCCAAACTTCGGCGTACACCGCAGGATCTTCTACGGGCGTGTAGGCAAAAATTAACGTATTGGGGTTCAACCATTGGCTTGGGTCACTGGGGATGTCAGCGATCAAGTCACCGTCGGCGTCAGTGAAGCGACTGTCTAGTTGAAAGTTGGCCATTGCCAAGGTTGAGAGCGCCACCGCCAGGGTTAAAACTGATTTGTTCATCGTTGCCACCTAAGTCATGTAAAGTGTGCACGATGATGGGCAAATATAATGACAAGACAATGACCAAAAAGTGTCAATTGAGTGACAGGCGAACCCACATAATGACCGTGCGCTCTCGCGAGCAACCGACTGGCATTCGGCCCAGTGTGTTCATTTCCAACCTTGCAGCCAGTTGTCTGCATTCTTGAGCTCGGGCCAGTCAATGGCATACTCCCGCTTAGACAACACCGCTTCCAGAGTGCAAGAGGTGACCGAGCCGTCTTCTTCGTACGCCACCTCGGTGACTAAGAAATGTTTTTCACGGTTCATCGGCTTTACCGCAGTCCACTTGCTGTTGGCCAATTTCGCGGGGTTAATTTGATTCATGACGACTCCTAATGACGGACAGTACCACTGGGTTGGTGTTTGATACGTAGCAACCGCTGCTTAGGGTCTGACTAGGGATGTTCCACCCAAATCAGTGAATCGGTATCAAAGCCATTGGCCTTGGCAGCCTGCACAAACTGAGCTTGCAGCTCGGGGCTGATGTCGGTGGTGCGTGATAACAGCCACAGATACTTGGTATTCGGCCCAGCGACAAAGGCGTATTGATAATCCTTATCCAGCTCAAAGATCACATACGCACCATAAAATGGCCCAAAGAAAGAAACCTTAAGATGGCCAACATCGTCTTCACCCGCAAAATAGGCTTTGCCTTCGGCCTGTGACCAGCGCCCTTTACTGGCCTTGTAGCCCTTGTTCGTCACGCGCACGCCGCCATCGTCACGCAGGCTGTAGGTGGCGGTTACCTGCGACAGCCCTCGTTCAAAGGAGTGATCAAGGCGTGCCATTTCGTACCATTTGCCCAAATAAGGCTCCAGGGCAAAGTCGCTAACAGGCTCGACAATCGGCGGTTTGCTGGCACAGCCCATCAAGGTCAATAGCAGCAGCCAGGGGTATAAAATCTTCATTCGCGTCTCCATCATGTGTGTTGGCAGGCAGCCGCAACCTTTATCGGTCACCTTAGCGTTGCCCAGTCTTTAGTGTACGCACGCCAAAGCCCAACCCGCTAATTGCTACCTGTCCAGGGTACTGCGTAACCATTGGGCCAGTGTTTTTCCTTCGGCAAGACCGTACTTATCGGCTATCTGGTTTTTGTTCTGATGCTTCATGCCCTCAAATAGCCGTGACAGCAAGCCAAAGTCCCACACTTCAATGGCCACCCAGATTGGCACTTGGCCACCATACTTTTCTTGATGTTGTAGTGAGCCACGCGGTAATTCATACCATCGGCAGCAGTTATCAACCAATGGTTGGCAACTGAATCCTAGCTTAAAAAGGCTGAACGTGAAAATAAGCTGGCCATTGTATGTCGCTGACCCGGCCTCTATGATGGGCTCTGGCTATTTGCCAGCCGAAATCATTTCGAATTCTTCCACATGAAAAGGACACCACCAAGATGTATAGATCAACACTGACTTTATTAACGGCGATGGCCATGACAGCAAGTTTCGGCCTGCAGGCCAACCCTCACGCAGGACAAACCACGCGCCAACACAACCCCATGACGGTGATTGTTACTGGCGATGACCAGACAGTGGCTTCGGAGCGCACTCAGAACCTTCGCCCGTTTAGCCAGCTGCAGCTCAATTCCAGCGTTCCTGTCACCCTGGTTACCCACCCAAGCATTACCCAGAGCCGTATGATTATCAGCGGCTCTGATGCCTTTGTTCAGTCGGTGGTGGCTGAGCACCGTCGCGATGTCTTGCGCTTATCTCAGCAGGGCACCAATCTCAACCACGGGCGAGCCCAGATTCGCATCGAAGCACCTGGGCTTGCCAGCATTGTCGTCAATGGCTCGGGCAACCTTCGCGCCAGCGAGTTTCATGGCGAGCACCTGCAGCTGGTCATTAACGGCTCGGGCAATATCATCATCGACGGCCAAGTGGAAACGCTCGACGCCAGCATCAGCGGCAGTGGCCAGCTCAATGCCAGCGGCCTGAGTGCACGGGTGGTTGACGTTGCTGTCAGTGGTTCAGGCGGCGCCTATTTACGAGCAGCAGAGGTATTAAGAGCCGCTGTTTCTGGCAGCGGCAGTGTCCGCTACAGCGGCAACCCAGAGCAGGTCAACTCCGCCATCAGCGGCAGTGGCTCGGTTCAGAGCCACTAAAGCCAGGGCCGCCATGGCCTGAAATAAGACCGTCACCCGCATGGCGCGGGTGACAAGGCTACAGGGACGCACTCACTTGGCGACTCTGCCGCCAAACCAGCAGCGCAGTAACCAGCGCAAAAGGCAGCATCAGCCACTGAATTCCATTCCAGCCAAGGGCAGCAAACAGCACCCCAGCCAGTAGCGACCCCAGGGCCACCATAGCAAACACCAAGAAATCATTGATGCCCTGCACCAGGCTTCGCTCAGACGGCCTGTGCGCCTGGGTCAACAAATGGCTACCGCCAATGAATAAGAAATTCCAACCGATGCCCAGCAGCACCAGAGCCAGCAAAAAATGCCCCAAAGTCGCGCCAAACAAGGCCGCAACAAAGGCCGACATCAGCAGCAAGCTGCCCACGACAATAATGCGATAGACGCCAAAATGGCCAATCAAACTGCCGGTGACAAAGGACGGCGCGAACATGCCGACAACATGCCACTGCATGACGGTGGCAATGTCGGCAAGCAAAAACCCCAAGCGGCGGCCGATACGCTTCATCAGCAACGACGCGGGCAAGGTAAACACCAGCGCCCCGAGCATCATGCCGGTGATGGGCAAGGTTGCCAAAGATGGCGTCGGAGCCAGCTGCAAGCCGACCACGCCACTGAGCGTCATCACGGTAATGGAAGTGATCAAAAACAAAATTTGGCCAATCACCAGTAGGGCAACATTGGCTTTTTCATGGGCT
Source organism: Saccharospirillaceae bacterium (assembly GCA_007116635.1). Lineage (GTDB taxonomy): Bacteria > Pseudomonadota > Gammaproteobacteria > Pseudomonadales > Natronospirillaceae > SKIB01. The sequence goes on along the minus strand of SKIB01000082.1, from coordinate 3,970 downwards.
ACGCGCATGGGCTCATCGTCCTGAGTCGCTTGAGGTGTTGGCCGCTGATGATAACGCTTTTACTGCGCTTCTGGGAACGGCTGGCCGCCCAGCCAGGGCTGTCATTTCATTCTCACGGGCCTGTGGTATCTTGGCGGCAACTTAGCAGTCATTCACAGGTGCTCCATGTCGTCTTTTTTCCCAGCCCATGTCTACCCAGCCTGCAGGCAGTTGCCGAGAAGTGTTTCTGGCTTTTTTATGGCTGGGTCTCACGGCCTTTGGTGGCCCCATTGCCCATCTGGGCTATTTTCGCAGCGAATTTGTTGAGCGCCGACGCTGGCTGAGCGAAGCCCATTACGCCGAACTGGTCAGCCTGTGTCAGTTTCTGCCTGGGCCAGCCAGCAGCCAGGTGGGCTTTGCCTTGGGGCTGATGCGTGCCTGTTACCCGGGCGCTGTGACCGCCTGGCTGGCCTTTACCCTACCCTCGGCAGTGGCCATGCTGCTGTTTGCCATGGGCGCAGTCTGGCTGGCGGGGCCGGTGGGCGGTGGCGTTATTTTGGGCTTAAAAGTGGTGGCGGTGTCCATTGTGGCGCACGCCGTATGGGGCATGGCCCGTACCCTCTGCCCCGACCGCAGCCGCGCCGGCATTGCCTTGCTGGCCGTTTGGGTGCTGCTGACCCTGAGCGGGCCACTCGGGTCGGTGGTCGCCATCACCCTGGGCGCCTTACTTGGGCTTTGGCTCTGCGCCTCGGCCACAGCCAGATTACCAGCAAGCCAAACGCCAGACGCCAGCCCGTCACTGCCCGTTTCCAAGCGTGTCGGCATGGCCTGCCTGGGTGTCTTTGCCTTGTTGCTGCTGAGTTTGCCGGTGCTGATGCTGAGCCACGACAGTGCTCTGCTGGCCATCAGCGATGCCTTTTATCGCACTGGGGCCCTAGTGTTTGGTGGCGGCCATGTGGTGCTGCCGCTGTTGCAAGCCGAAGTCGTCGCCCCCGGCTGGGTGTCGGCCGACGACTTTCTGGCGGGCTATGGTGCCGCCCAGGCGGTTCCCGGGCCGTTATTTACCTTTGCCGCTTACCTGGGCGCACTGATTCCTACTGGCTTGACGCCCATCATCGGCGCCGTCCTAGCGCTGGTGCTGGTGTTTGTACCGGGTTTTTTCCTGCTGATCGGGGTACTGCCGTTTTGGCAGCACGCGCGCCAATGGCAAAGCATGCAAGCGGCCTTGCTCGGCGCTAATGCGGCCGTGGTTGGCATTTTGGGGGCGGCGCTCTACACGCCGGTCTGGACCAGCACCATCACCGGGCCCACTGCGTTTGCCATGGCGCTGACTGGCTTTGTATTGCTGAGCATTGGCAAGGTCCCTGCCTGGGCTGTGGTGATCTTAGCAGCGGTGGCAGGGGTGCTGTTGCTCTGACGCTAGAAACCAATATTCAGCGCCACCCCAGTTTGCCAATGTTGATTCAGCAACAAGTGTCTATCTTGCCCTGCGAGAGTACCCTTATTGGTTAACCTGCCGAGCTGGCCATTAACAAACCACTCCAGCGAACTGGCAGACCAAATACCTTGGCTGCCCAATGTCCATAGCAGCCCGGCTTGCGGGCCATAGCCCAAGCCGACACTCTTGTCGTTGGTCAGCTGTTCACTAAACTCGCGCTGCGACAAACGCAAACCAACAAAAGGCTGCCAACGCCCAAGGCTATTGAAGCGATAATCCAGGGCGCCGCCGTATCCCGACAGCGAACCATTTTGCCACTGCGCCTGCTCATAGTGAGCTGATAACCGAATGCCGTGATTGGCTACCCTTGACAAATAGTTCAACGCCAAGCCGTACTGAGCCGTCACCGGCCCCGTTAACTCTTCGGTAAGTGGCGCTCCCCCTGGCCAATGGTTTTCAATATCGATTTTGCTGATACCTACGCGCGTGCTCAGCTGCAAACCAATGGGCTGATAGGGCAGAGGCGGCAGCCGAAAGGCAAACATCAGTTCGCATTCATTAACTATCGCACCAGTGATGTATAGCTGATCTTGCCACTCGCCCTCTGGACAGGTGCCGGCGATGTCTTGCGGCAATCGGTACCCAGGGTCGGGGCGCAACTGCAGCTGCGCGCCCTCGCCCAGCACCAAACTGTCGGCATTCAGTAGCCGGTAACTGCCGCCTTCGGCCTGCTGCCAATCACTGGCATGGCTAAGACTCATGAACGTCACGGTGGCAATGCCAATACAGGTTAACTTACTCATTTTCCACCCCCAAACGGTAGTCGCCACGAAGAAGCGTTGCACTGCCTGACAGCAAGCGTACGCTCTTTTGATTGGTGGCCAAGGAGTGGAACACCTCAATATCAGCTGCACCGTTGGGTTCCACACGATCACCGGCAAACACTGGGTAAGGTTCGTTTGGCTTCATGTCGATTTCAATCGGCTTTTCCGACAGGCTAGGCGCTTCACAGGCCCAAAGAAAAAACAACAGTCCAATGGGTACAATTTTATTCCACATATACTTCCCCTATTTGAAGGTTAATGGGCGTGTTACGCGAGCGTTAATGGTGATCACCAGGTCGTCGTTGACGGCTTTTAGACTAACCTTGTTGCCAGATTCGAAGCTCTCTAGAACCGTGGGTTCAAGTAAGCGCCATTCGCCTGTGCCAGGCAATTGGAACTCGAAGCCCACCTTGCTTTCGCCCTTAGCGTTGGTGTTGACCATGGCTCGCACCATGCCCTGCTCAGGGCCAACAGGCTGTTCTTGCGATTGCGTTTGTACCGAATTATCAATCAATAGGCGACTGCTCGACCCTGGCAGATCAAAGGTGGCGTCAGTGGTGACGCCTTCGGTACCACTGCCGGCAACGGTGACGCGATGCGCCACGCCGCCCGTTGGCAGATCTTCTGACTCCTGTTTGCCATCGTCAATTTCTCGCGATAAGGTGACATCACCTGTGTCATTGACACGAATGGCGACGCCCTTGGACTGCTCAGCACTGACTGGCACCCGGACCAATTCAGCGTCATTAGCCGATGGTCGACTATTGATAATCACCTCACCGGATTGAACCTCAACACTGATTTCTTTATCCACCACCCCTACTTTGAAGTTGCCTTCGTCTACTTCCGGCACGCTGCCTTTTGGCAAACTAATCTCAAGGCCATTCGAAGCCCCCTCCTCTTCTCCTGCCTCCGGAGCTGGCTGCAATTGCCAGCGCTCTTGATTAGGCTCCGACGCGTTGTCATCGTTATTGGCATCGGTAATTGGGCGCCAAGTAAGATCGGGCTTAACCGCTAAGTAATGCCAGGTAAAGGCCTCGGTTAGTTTAAAGTCTAGCCAGATGCCTGCGGCGGGCAGCTCAGCCAAAGCCATTTCTTGGAGATAGGTGATCGCGCCAACTTGCCATGCCCAACCGGTTGGCGTGCGCTGAATGACTGCACCATTGAGGTTGCTGTATGTCAGCGGATCTTCCTTAGTTTGCAGGTAGTAACCGTTGTGCGACGGGTCAACACCACGAACCTCAATGGCCGGCGGCGGTGCCACCTGTGAAGTGACCTCAGGCTCTGCGGAGACCTTGCCCGACCATAGCAACTCGTTTGGTAACAACGGCAGAGCATTAGCCGACCAATGCTGACCATCTAGGCCATTTTTGTCGGTTAGGTACCAAGCATTACCGTCGTTAAACAATCGGTGACCCCTGTTGCTAACGTACTGTGGCTTGCCGTGGCTGAGTTCGGGCAGCAGGTAATACTGGTCGTTAAAGGCGGCCACCGGCATATCCGCAAATTGATAACTCAGCGGCAACTGCACATACTGCGCATTAATCACCATATCACCTACCACTCGGCTGCTGTCATGGCTCCAACCGCTGAACAGATAACCGTAACGAGTAGGGCTAGCAGGCAACACGGCTGGCTGAGTAAAGCTGATGCTTTGCGGCTCACCGATGGTTTGGTCGTTGTAATCCTTAAACACCACGCTGTATTGGTTCACCGTCCACTGCGCCGT
>SKIB01000146.1 GCA_007116635.1 Saccharospirillaceae bacterium | reverse complement strand
GCCATCGACAGGCTGGAGCCGACCACGGTTTGCAGCAATGTGGTGTCGGCAGTGAAGCGGGAGATCACCTCGCCGGTGCGGTTTTGGCTGTAAAACGAGGGCGACAAGCGCAGCATGTGCTGATACACCCTAAGGCGTATGTCAGCACTCACTCGCTCGCCAAGCCAGGTCATTAGGTAAAAGCGTAAGAACACCGCCGCCGCACTGATCAGGGTGATGAGCAAGATGCCCAATGTAATCTGGTTAAGTCTGGCCAGATCACCGGCCACGAAGCCTTGATCAACCAAGAGCCGAGCGCCTTGGCCCAGAGCCAGCCAGGCCAGAGAGCCGATCAATAAGAACAGAATCGCCGCCGCGACCTGAGGCCCATAGGGTTTAAGAAAGCTGGCCAGCCAGACAAGGGTGGGTGGGGCAGTTTTGGCTTCCGGATTCATTAACACTCCGCTGGGTAATGGATTAGGTATTCTGGTTGCATGACTCGTCTGGCCATTGTGAGTTGCTCAGGATTATTACCCTGCGCAGGATGACAATAGTTCCGCGCAGGATGACAAAGAGATCATTCAAGGCAAGGCAAACGCATGCCGCGCTGATAGAACACCTGCCCCACGCGCTCAATATGCGCCAGCAAGTCCTGATGGGCAATGTCTTGATACCGGCAAATATCAAATTGATAGGGTAATAATAAGTCATCCAGTGCCGTCATCAGTTGCAGCAGGTGCTGATGGCTAAAATGCTCGCTTTGCACCACCAGATCAATATCCGAACCTCTCCGCTCAGTGCCCATGGCGCGGGAGCCGTACAGAATGACCTGATCAAGGGTGCTAAAGCTCGCCATGCACTGACGGATCTGTTGCAAGGCGGCGGCAGGCAGGCCGAATAAATCAGCTTGTGGCTCAGCTTGAGGCATAGTGGTGACTTAGCGCAAGCTGTAAAGCCGCCAATGCAGGGTGGTAGCGCTCTAAAATATCTTGCACAACAGCTTGAGCGGTCGACTGGTTGTAAGTGTGAGAGGTCAGTGCTCGGCTTTTAATCATCGACATCCAGAGTTCACCCTCAGCAACCAAGCCGCGCTGAAAAGCCAGCCGGAATGCATCACGGGATCCTTGAATATTGGTCTCACCCTGAAACTGGTAAAAATCTTTAATGCTATTCCACGCCAGCTCGTAGTTGTATTCAAAGGCCTGGATCAAGCCTTGTTGCTCCAGCTTGGATAAGGGCCGCTGTTTGGATAATTCAACGGCTTCCGTTAGCTCATTCAAGGCTCTGGTAAAGTTATCCAGTCGCTGCTGCCAACGAATATCCTGGGTCATAAAGGCTCCAGCGGTTTGCTTTAAAAGTATTGTAGAGCCTATGTCAGGCCGCAACAACTGTAGGCTAATGATCTCACTTAGCGCACCACTGCTGTCACCCTGCGCGCAGTCACAGGGTCTCTGTTATACTCCCATGAGATCCTGCGACTACGCGCAGGATGACATGAGTCCGTGCAGGATGACCTTGCCATGAATAAACCTTTAAAGTATCTGAGCCATTACCCGCCGGAACTATTGGCTCGGGTAGAACAGCTGCTGGCAGCGGGTCAGGTGGCCGCCATGCTGGCGCAAAAGTACCCTCAGTCGCATCCGGTGCAGAGCGATCCCGCCCTTTATCAGTATGTGTCTCAGCTCAAAGCCCGGCATTTTCGCCATGCGCCCGCCTTAGCTAAGGTGTGTTTTGACCCAAAAATCAGGGTGGTGCAGCACGCCCTAGGCTTGCACACCCAGATCGCCCGTGTGCAGGGCCACAAGCTAAAGAGCAAAAATGAAATCCGCATTGCCTCGATTTTCAAGCAGTTGCCTGCCGATTTTTTGCGCATGATCGTGGTGCACGAATTGGCCCACCTGAAAGAAAAGGAACACAACCGAGCTTTTTATCAGCTGTGTGAGCACATGGAACCCAACTATCAGCAGTTGGAGTTTGACCTGCGCCTGTATCTAACGGCGCAGGAGTGGCCAAGCCTGGATTAAGACTTACCAAGCAGTCATGCAATGACCCAGGTTTGCACATTGTTTGCAATTTTCTTGCTTATTGTTGTCCGATACTGGAATTGTCCACCAAAGAGGAGACAAGCATGAATACTGTCAACAGTCTGAAAACCCTAATCACTAGCATCAGTTTGGCCCTGGCCCTTGTGGCCACTGCCAGTGCTAATGGCCCCTTGAACCTAGATGAGTATCAGCTTGAACAGTTGCGACTCATTCAGCGTAATCATCAACAGCAGTTTGCGCCAACGGCGGAAGAACGCGCCGTTAGGCAGCAGCAATTGGCTCAGCAGGTGCAACAGGTGTTAACGGCTGAGCAATTTGAGCTATGGCAGCAGCGCCAAGCCTTGCGTGCTGAGCATCACCAGCGCCGCCATGAGCGCCGCCAAAGAACTCATGCTAGGCATGCTGAGTCGAACTAGTTGATCGTCGAAGCTGCCTGCGTGAAGCAGGCAGCAACCATATTCAGTGCAGACGGCCATGGCTGTCTAAATTATGTTAAGCCTACAGCTGGAATGAGTAGATGAAATTGCGCACCCTGATCCGCTGGATTCTTCCACCACTCGTGTTTGTCTTGGGCTATTTTGCCTATCAAGCCATGGTTAAGCCTGCGGCGCCCCGCTCTGGTGAACCCCGTGCCCAAACCACTGAGGCGCCCGCGCGATCTGGGTCTGCAACTCAAGAGCGACCCGTTTCCCAAGAGCGACCAAGCCCGCAAGAGGCCAATAACCAAGAACGGCCTACCAGTGGTCAACAGGGTCAGGCCAATGCAGATGCCTCAGACGCATCGGCACGACCCGAGTCCAACGCTGCTGCGCGGGGCGGTTCAAATAATGCCGCACGCAATTTCGGTGCGGCTTTCCGTCCTGGAGCCAGCACCGGGCCGGCCATCAGTGGCACGGCGGTACGCGCCATTGAGGTCAGTGCTCAGCCGCAAGCCAGTGAGCTTCGGCTATTGGCTCAGGTGCAGGCCAGTTTGGTGGAAGACATCAGCGCGCCTGCTCTGGGGCGAGTGGCCGAGATACTGGTTGCCCCCGGCCAGTCGGTGGAACTTGGCCAGGCCTTGTTGCAGATGAGCTCACCCGAACTGGAGTGGCAGAATCGCCAGCGCCAAGCCACGCTGGACGAAACCCTAGCAAGGCAACGGCTGGCAGCGCAGCAGCACCAACAAAACCAAGCCCGTTTGCAGCTGGAGCAAGAGCAGCTGGCGCGAGTGCAGCGCTTGCACAGTCAAGGCTTTGCCAGCGATACCGAGCTGCAGAATGCCCGTAATCAGTTGGCCACCTTGCAGTTGCAGGTGGCGCTCTTTGCCGATGAAGAAGCCCAGCGCGCGGCGCAAATCGAGCAGGCCCGTATTCAGCTAGAACAGAGCCAGTATCAGCTGGCGCAACTGAGCCCAGAGGCCCCGTTCACCAGCCTGGTGGCCGAACTCTTGGTCAGCCCACAACAGCGGGTACAGCCAGGTCAGGCCTTGTTGCGTTTACTGGACCCGAGCAGCCTGGCGCTGCAAGTTCGTGTGCCGGCCCAGCAGCTGCCGCAGTTGGCTCAGGCCAGTGCCGAACTGCGCCTCCCTAGCCAAACCATTCGCCTGGCCATTGGTCAAATCAATCCCATCAGCGAGCAGGGCACGGTGCGTGTGCAGCTGCCTCTGCCGGCGGATGCACCCGTGGTCAGCGGCCAAACCCTGGATCTGTGGTTGCAGCTGCCGCTGGACCAGCCCAGCTGGGCCGTGCCTGAGGCCAGTCTGTATCAGGGTAACACCCTCTACCTGATTGAGGATGGACGCTTGCAGGCGCAGCGAGTGCAGGTGTTGGGCCAGCAGTGGCGTGAACAACAGCTGTGGTATTTGGTGGTGCCAGCCGAGGGCTTTACAGCCTCTGAACAAGGGGCTCAGGTGCTGACCACTCGTTTGGCCAGCCCCATCACCGGCCAGCCGGTGCGCGTCGCGGAGGCCAGACCATGAGTCTTTATGATCACCTACTCAAGCACCCTTTGGCTGCTAACATTCTGATGTTTCTCATGCTGTTGGCAGGGGTCTGGGGCTTTAACCAGCTGCAGTCGCAGTTGTTTCCCAATTTTGAATTTGCTCGGGTCAACATTCAGGTCGAACTAGAGGGTGCCAGCGCCGAGCGGGTGCGAAATCAGTTATTGCTGCCCATAGAGAGCCAATTGAGCAATCTTAGCCAGGTAGCCAGTTTTCAATCCGTGGCCCAGCCGGGTCGAGCGCAAATTTTGGTCAATCTGGCAGACGGTATTAACCCTCAGCAGGGCCGCCAACTGCTGCAAGAGGAGTTGCAAGACCTAAACTTCCCTGCGGGCACATCTGAGTTGAGTTTCAGCAGTCCTGCATTTAACGAAGATGTCGCTCGCTTGCTGCTCTATGGTCAGGTAGAACTGGAAGAACTGGCCGCTCTGGCCTTGCAAGCCCAGCAGCAACTCTTGGCTGCCGGCCTAACCGAGGTGCAGCTCAGTGGCATGCCACGCTCTGAGCTGGTGATCGAGGTGGACGCCAATCAACTGCTGGCCTTGGGCATGAGCCTAGACGACCTCGCCAGACGCATTCAAACCCAGTTTCGCTCTCAGGGTGCTGGCCGTATTCAGGCCAACGCCGATGCCACTCAGTTGGTACTGGACGCCCCAGACTGGTCTGCTGCTAGCTTGCGACAAATGGTGCTGCAACAAACCGAGCAGGGCATTTTGCGCCTTGGCGATGTGGCGCGTATTCAGGAGTCCTTGGTCAGTGGTCAGTCGGTACTGGAGTATCAGGGCATGCCAGCCGTTGGCCTAAGGGTACGCCGCAGTGCCGACCAAGACAGCTTGGAAAATGCCGAACGCTTAATGCAGTGGCAGAGCGAATTCGTTGCCAGCCTGCCGGACAGCCTTTCACTGCGCGTTTATGGTGAAACCTGGCGCATCGTGCAGGCGCAGTTGCAACTGGTGCTGAGCAATGGCATCGGTGGCATGCTGCTGGTGATTCTGGTGCTATTCCTTTTCTTGCGCAGCCGCACCGCACTTTGGGTGGCAGCCGGTTTGCCGGTGGCGTTTTTGGGTACTCTGGCCGCCATGGGCGTGCTCAATATCAGCCTCAATACCATCAGTTTGTTTGGCTTCATCATTGCCCTTGGCATCATCGTTGATGACGCCATTGTGGTGGCCGAAGACGCCACCCAACTGAAAGAGCAGGGCATGCCTGGCGATCAAGCAGCGCGGACTGCCGCCAAGCGCATGTTTCCTGCGGTCTTGGCGTCCAGTCTGACCACCATCGCTGCCTTTATGCCTCTGGTGTTGATCGGTGGTCAATTTGGCTCCTTCATCATTGACATCCCCTTGGTGGTCACGCTGGCCATTCTGGCCTCTTTGATTGAGTGCTTTGTCATTCTGCCTGGCCATTTGGCTCACTCCAAGGTGACCGCCCCTGGGCGTTTGCGCTTGGCCTTTGATGCGGGCTTCCAGCGCTTCCAGCAGCGTGCCTTCTTACCCCTGATTCAACAAGCCATGCGCCAGCCCTTCTTGGTGCTGTCGCTGCTGGCGGTGATCAGCATGCTGACCCTGGGTTTGGTGCAATCGGGTCGGGTGGCCTTTGTGCCTCAGCCCAATCTGGAGGGCCAAACCCTGAATGCCCAGCTGGCCTTTCACGCCGATGCCGACCCTGAGGTGGTTCGACAAACCGCCAGAGGCTTGGCGGCCAAGGCCGAAGCCATCAATCAGCAGCTGGGTGGCGAGTTCATCATCAACATTCTGCTGCAGTACAACGACCCAATCAGCCCGACTCAGGCCAGCCTGAGTCTGGAGCTAACCTCGGATACCGACAGGCCGCTAACCAATGCCGAGCTGATTGCCCAGCTGCAGCAAGACTTTGTCGCGCCGGATGATCTACGCAGCTTTACCTTTGGTCGTAACTTCCGTGGCCCTGGTGGCTCGGGTGATCTGGGCATTGAGCTTTGGGGGGCAGACATTCGCACCCTGAAGCAGGCCTCTGAGCGGCTGCAAGCCTTTTTGCAAGACATGGATGAGCTCGAGGCCGTGAGTGACAACCTGCCCTGGGGCGATTTGGCTTGGCAACTGCAGCTCACGCCCGAAGCGGTACGCCTAGGTGTTAGCGCAGAACAAATTGCCAGCCAGCTGTCAGCCCTGAGCAGCAGCCTGCAATTGGCTGAGATCGATCACCCACTGGGCGAACTGCCGGTGCGTTTACGCTTGCCGGAGCACGAGCGCAATCACATCAGTGCCCTTGGTCAGCTGCCGATTCAGTTGGGTGGGCAAAGTTTGCCGCTGGCCAGCCTGGCCGAAGGCCAGCTAGAGCGTTCGTTGGACCGCATCAGCGCGCGCAATGGTCGTGTGGCCATTGTGGTCAGTGCCACCGACAATTCCGGCCAGCTGTCAGCCCTGTACCCCTGGTTGGAAGACAACATTCTGGCTGAGCTGGCCGCCGACTATGGCATCCAATACCGCTTTACCGGTGAGGCGGAAGCCTTGCAAGAGTTTTTCAGCAGCACCAGAGTGGCCATTGGCGTTGCCATGTTGATGATTGTGCTGATTCTGGCCTGGGTTTTTGCTAGCTGGATCTGGACCGCCGTGGTGCTGATTACCCTACCCTTTGGGCTGATTGGTGCGGTCTTGGGTCACTGGCTGATGGGCTTGCCGCTGTCGACGGTGTCGATTCTGGGTTTCATTGGCCTCAGTGGCATCGTGGTCAATAACGCCATTGTGCTGGTCAGCGTGTATCGTCGCCAGCTCAAAGAAGGGCATGACTCGCAGCAGGCCATCATTAACGCCAGCCTGTCGCGTTTGCGCCCGGTGCTGCTAACGACCCTGACCACCATGCTGGGCCTAACACCCCTGATGCTGGAAACCAGCCTTGATGCCGCCCTGCTGCAACCCATGGCCGTGGGCATCGTCTTTGGCTTGGGCTTTGCCACCCTGTTGATCCTGATCGTGCTGCCGGTGCTGATGTCCTTGGTTAACCGCAGCAAGTTGGTTTGGCATCGGGGATGGCTGTCCATCACCAAGGGGCAACTGGGTTAATGCCGTTCAGAGGCTCTGGCCTGTAAAATCGTCCTGGGTGCTTCGGTGTTTCCAAGAGAGTTGTCACCAATTTGTCATTAATTGAAGGCAGAATTAAGCAATAGATATCTAGACGAGGTAAGGCATGAGCCTATACGCGCTTTCCGGCGACCGCAAAGAACCCATTTATTATCAGATCGCAGTGCAGCTCGAGGCTGAGATTCAAAAGAGTTATCAGGCCGGTGATGCCTTGCCCTCGGAGGGTGAGTTGGCGGTGCGCTTTGGTGTCAATCGCCATACCTTACGCCGCGCCGTGGACGAGCTGGTGGCCAAGGGCATGGTGGAGCGCCAGCATGGCCGTGGAGTCTTTGTCTTGGGCACTCAGCTGGATTACAGCATTGGCGCCGGAACCCGCTTTACCCAAACCCTCACCGCCAAGGGTCATGCCACCAGCAGTAAACTGCTGCGTCGGCAACGCATTCTGGCCTCTGAGCGCATTGCTCAGCGTCTAGGCTTGCTCGAAGGGGCGCCGGTCATCTGGTTAGAAACCCTAAGGTCGGTTGATGCCAAGGTCACCAGTGTCATTTCTCACTTTTTTGCTGCCGAGCGCTTCCCGGCCTTGATGGAGCATTATCAGCAGGGCTCCTTGCATGAGTTTTTGCATCATCATTACGGTTGCGAGCTTAAGCGTTCGGAATGCTTTATCACCGCCATTCTTCCGCAGGGCGACGACGCTCGATTGCTGGAAATGCCAGCCGCTCGGCCGGTGCTGCGCATCAAAAGCATCAACATTGACGAACGAGATGGCCTGCCAGTGGAATATTCCGTTAGCCGTATTCGTGGCGACCGAGTGGAGCTAAACGTTAGCCTGTAACAGGACGCCAGCAAGGGGTGGCTAAACTCGCGCCTGACACTCAGGGCGTAGAAGTTTTCATGGCAGTTGGGCAGGTTTTGGTAGCACTGTAGCTGACCGCTGGCCAGTTCGTCCTGTACCACCACCTTAGGCAGTACCGCCAGCGCATCGCTGTCCCTTGCCAATAGGCGTAACATGGCCATGTCATTGGCCTCGGCCAGAATGTGTTGCGGCCAGGATTGCCAACTGGCGTAGGCCTCAAAAGCGGCACGAATGGGATGATCCTGAGTGGGGAGAATCAAGCCGCTGCTCAAGGCCTGCTCTAGGCTTTTGTCCTTTGGCCCGACCAAAACCACGGCTTGCTGGGCCAGCAGTTGGCTCTGCCACAGCTGTTTGTCAGTACCCCGTACCTCAAGGTTGCTGAGACCAAGGTCCACCTGATGGTTAACCAGAGCATTGAGCAGGCGAGCTGGTGGCTGTGCCCACTGAAACCGTCTATGGTTTAGCGGCCGACGCCAGCCAAGACCAAGCCGTTGCCAAGGTGTTTCAAACCAAGGGCCGTCCATTTGGCCACCCCTTGATTGTCCATGTGCCCGATCCACATTGGCTGGCTTACTGGTCGTACCAGATTTCGCCCTACGCCTGGCCTTTGATTGATGCCTTCTGGCCGGGGCCATTGACCCTGTT
>SKIB01000033.1 GCA_007116635.1 Saccharospirillaceae bacterium | reverse complement strand
GCTTGCATCACCGCCAGCCACAACCCTGCTGACTACAATGGCATTAAGGTGTTCACTGCCGGCGGCCGTGACGCCACCGAAGAAGTCACCACTGGCCTTGAAGCCTTTATTGCCAAAACCACCTTGGCCGATGTTAAGCGCATCAGCATGGCGCAAGGCTTGGCCAATGGCAGCATTGAACGCATCAATCCGATGAATGACTTTTTGGACAGCATTCTGGCCAACACCAATGTCGATGTTATCCGCAACGCTGGTCTAAAAGTGTTGGTTGACCCGATGTTTGGCGTGGCCAAGCATTCGCTGCTGAGTGTGCTCTACACCGCTCGCTGCCATGTGGACGTGATCCATGAGCGCAAAGACCCAGACTTTGGTGGCCGCCTGCCATCGCCCAGCGCCAAAACCCTGAAACGCCTGTCGGACACCGTGGTTGAGCGTGGCTACAACCTAGGCATCGCCACCGACGGCGACGCCGACCGTTTGGGCATCATTGATGACAAGGGCAACTATGTGCACCCCAATGAGATCATGGCGCTGCTGTATCTCTACTTGGTGGAGTACAAAAAAGAGCAGGGCGGCGTGGTGCGTAACCTGGCCACTACCCATTTGCTCGACAACATGGCCAAGGCCTTTGGTCAAGAGTGCTACGAAGTGCCGGTTGGCTTTAAGCACATCAGCGCCAAAATGGACGAGAAAAACGCGGTGCTGGGCGGCGAAAGCTCAGGCGGCCTAACCATCCGTGGCCACATCAAGGGCAAAGACGGCATTTTGGCCGCCACCATGCTGGTTGAGCTGGTTTGCGCCAGTGGTAAGTCCTTGTCGCAACTGCTGGAAGAAATCTATCAGCGCTTTGGTTATGTCTACACCGCTGAGGGTGACTGCACCTTTGCTGCCGAAGACAAGCCTAAAATGCTCAAGCGCATCTTTGAAGACAAAGAAGTGCCAGAATTGGGCTATGAGGTTGAGCGCGTTAACTACATGGATGGCATGAAGATTTACTTCAAAAACGGCGGCTGGGTCATTGCCCGCTTCAGCGGCACCGAACCTTTGCTGCGATTGTTCGCCGAAATGCCAAGCATGAGCGAAGCCGAAACCGTGCTGGAGAAAATCAAAGCCTGGTTGGCGGTTTAGCCCGATTTGAGAGTCTGGGCTCATTCTAGGTCTAGGCCATCCCCCATGCTCTGAGCAAAGCCCGCTTCGGCGGGTTTTTTTATGGCTTAACAAAATGAGACTACACTAAGGAGTATTTGTTTTCATTCTTGGCCTGCTGATCACTGGTCCGTTTGACTGACAGCCTTTAGCTCCGGGTCAATGGTTTTCCAGTAGGGTTTAGTGCCCAAGTTGTTGTAGTATGCGCTTGCCTTGAGCTGGCGCTCTGCCAGTCACCCTTTAAGGAGTCTTTAAGAGGAATGCGCATGAATCCAATTCGTTTATTTTTTGTTTGTCTGGCTTTTATCTCGGTGCAGGCCTTGGCCAGCACTCAGGTGATACGAACCCAGCACTTTGACATTATTTTTCCCTATCCCGATGGTTTGGCCTTGGCGGAGCACTTAGCCACTAAGGCGGATCAGGAATACCAAGATTTATGGCAGCAGCTGAACATGCCCATTGCCCCACGGGTCAGTTTGGTGCTCAGTGACAACTTTGGCGATCAGGTCAACGGCTTCGCCAGCCTGGCAGGGCCACCTCTGGTTTACCTGGCACTGAATAACACCGATTCATACGAACTGACGGGTCATGGTGACACGGCAGTGAATATTCTGCGCCATGAATTGGTGCATATTTTTGCCGGGCGGCGCTACAGTGATCGCGTCAGTTGGATGCCTTACTTGGGCTATAACATGACGCCCAATATTTTTGCCCCGCTAATGTTCCATGAAGGCTATGCCATTTGGTTCGAGTCCGATGCTCAAACTGGTCAGGGCCGTGCTTTGCGCCACAACCCCTTTTACGAAGGCATGTGGCGTCAGCAATACGACAGTGGTTTTTTATCCTTTGAGCAAGCCTTTGCTGAGCGATCCAACCTTAGTTATCTTTATGGCGCTTATTTCTTTACCTGGGCCGAAGAGCAGTACGGTGCCGATCTGGTTAGTCGCTGGTTGGCTGAGCGTGCCAACCGAGGCTCCATACTCCGCTTGGTGCATCTTGACCCAAGTTGGCAACGGCTCACGGGTGATCGATTTGCCGACAGCTGGCGCCAGTTCATCCAGCATGAGACCCAGCGCAAGGCGCAACTCAAGCAAGATAGCCAGTCTTGGCAGCTGGTGCAGCAACATCTTAATGCGCAGCGCGATTATCGTGCCATCTATCAGGACGCCGAGCTCAGCGCCTGGGTTGAGCACCAGCAGGGCATGAAGCCAGCACGCTTGATGGTGCGCTATCAGGGGCAGGAGCGACGCTTGGCTTATCAGCCAGAGTTTTTGCTGCGCCAAGGGCAGTACCTGTGGTTTAGCCAATACCAGATCTGCCAAGGGCGTCCGCTTTACAGCCTGTACCGTTTGTCCTTGGCCAACATGCGGGTGGAGAGCATGCAGGAATGCAGCCGAATTTCGCATCTGGCTTGGTCGGAAAGCACGCAGCGTTTTGTTGCTTGGCGCCAATCAGATACCGGCGGTGACCTGCTGCTGCTCAACGCGCAGGGTGCGGTAGTTGAACTGCTGCAAAGCTTTGGCCCCAATGTGGGTATTCAAAGCCTGAATTGGCAGCCCAAGGGCCAGCAAATTTTGCTGCATAAAAAAGCCGATTGGCAGAGCAACTACGATCTCTACCTCTATGATCTGCAGACCAGCCTTTGGACTCAGCTGACCGACGATCAGAACTATTACTTGGATGCCTACTTCCTGGACGAGCAAACCTTGGTTTACAGTCGCCAACAAGGCAGCTACCTGCAAGCCTTCACCTGGCATCTGGCCAGCGAGCAAGAGCAGCAACTCAGCAATCTGGATCGTAACGCCTTTAGCCCAAGACAGGTTGCGGATGGCTGGCAAGTGCTCAGTGAAGACGACTGGGGCTATCAGCGAGTACAGATCGCCCCCCTTGAGCGCAGTCAAGCCAAAGCCGCCCTGAACCGAGCGCATCAACCTGCTGAACTGGCAGAAGCGACACAGATTCGCCACCGCTACTATCCCATTGAGCAAATGCGCATGGCCATGTGGGCACCAGCCCTAGGCGCTAGCCCTGATGGTTTTGTTTTTGGTTTTAGCCTGTCCTTTATGGACCCTTTGCAGCGTCATGAAGTAAGCATAGGCAGCCTGTATGACACTGGGGCGGGTAATCTTTTTGGTAGCCTTGCTTATGGCTATAAAATTGGAAAGCATGCCTATGGCTTGCGTTTTGTTGAGGGTGCGACGCAGCTTAACGAGGAGGTTCGTCAGCAGGAATCCAGTCTGGGTTTGAACTACGCTTGGCGTAATGACTCTGGCAAATTCAGTTTGCGCACCTCCTTGGTGACAGACTATGTGCGCCAAGAGCAAGAGCTGGACACACAGGCTTGGCTAGGTGGTGGTCTGCGCTTGGCCGATGCCAAGCAGGGCCACAAGCGCATATTGCCTAATCAATCCTGGTCCATTGATTTGGCCAGTGATTGGTCTGCGCAAACCCAAGCCGCCAGTGCTGAGCTGAATTTAGGCTATAGTTTTGCAACCTTTGGCCAGAGCGCCCTACAGCTGTCTAGCAGGTTACTTTGGACAGAAGACGACGCAGCCATCAGCTCCACTGGTGAGACCCTGTCCAGCTTGGCTGGCCGTGAAGTCAGTACTGGCATGGGATTGAGTGTTATTGACCAGCCTCTGGTTAATGATTGGCTGTGGCGTGCTCGCCTAGCCCATCCTGTGTTGTTGGCGGAACCTAAGCGCATGTTTGGCACCTGGGGCCTGGGTGCTGAGCGCCTGTGGCTCAACCCCTATGCCATTGCCGTAGGTGACGACAATCAGCAGCAATACAATCTAGGATTGGAGCTGCAGCTGGACTTGAATCTGGTGTGGATGATCCCTGTGCCCATTAAATTCGGCCTTGTCAGTGCCCTTGAAGAGGGTCAGTGGTCTGATCCCTTCCCCTATATTCGTTTTGGGCAGTAAAGGTTAGTTTGATTCTGTTGCATGGCGTCGGCTTCTTTGGGGCTGGCGCAATTTGTATCTGACAATAAAAGTTTTCCGCCCTTTGCCGATAGCTCGACTAGACTTAACCTATATCTGGTTGGAGGTAGGCATCATGTCCTTGATTCGACGTATTCAGTTGCTGCTGTCAGGGCAGTTTTTGGCTTTGCTGTTAGTCACTGTGGTGGCTCTGTTCGGTTTAAATAAAACTGAGGAATTGGTGGGTTATTTCCCCAACATCTTGTTGCCCGGCGTGCAAGCAGGTAAAAACTTTAACATTGCGGCGCAGCAGTACTACATTGTTCGAGCCCAACAGCAAGCTGCTTTGGCTCCTCAGTTGCAACGCGATGCCGATCAGTGGAATCAGCGCTTGGAGCAAGTCATTTATTTGCGCGGTGAGCCCAATCCAAGGGTATTGGCGGCCTATAACGAGGTCAATCGCCATTGGCAGGGCATGACTCGGGCCCAGAACATGGACGAGCTCAATGCCGCCTACAATCAATTCAGTGCAGCCATGGCCACTGTCGATGACATTGTTGGTGAACTGACCCGAACGGCCACAGGACAGATTCAGGACGGCGTTGCTCTCTTTAGTCGAATTTTATTAACCGTATCCTTGGTGGTTCTGTTGGTGTCCTTGGTCGCCAGCATTACCATTGGTCGCTCCATTGCTCGGCCGATTTTAGCTCTGGCTGACCCCTTGCGAGTGTTGGCAGCGGGCGATCTGCGTGCCAAATTTGCTCAGCATGGCCAGCACGAAATCGCCGAGCTGGCCACCGATCTAAATGACATGACCGGCAACATCGCCAATTCCTTTCGTCAGGTAAAGGATCAGGTAGAGCAGTTGGCGCAGATTGGTGATGAGTTTACCCAAATCAGTCAGCGTTCAAGGGACAACATGCAGGCTCAGCAGCATGAAACCCAAAGCGCCGCCACTGCGGTCACCGAGATGGCCTCCTCAGCGCAAGAAGTAGCCGATCAAGCCTTACAGATCGTGCAGACCACCACCGACCTCACCCAGGTGGCGCAGCAGGTTGGCCAGCAGGTGCAAAGCTCTGCGACCAAGAGTGCTGAGGTGATGACTTACATGCAGACCACCAGTGACCGCATCAGCAGTCTGGCGGAGCTGAGTAAAGAGATTGTGCAAGTGATCGGCATCATTCGTGGCATTGCTGAACAAACCAACCTTTTGGCACTGAACGCGGCCATTGAAGCTGCTCGTGCGGGAGAGCAGGGCCGAGGCTTCGCCGTGGTGGCTGACGAAGTCCGTACTCTGGCCACCCGTTCAGCCGACTCCACCAATCAGATCGATGGCGTTATTAATCGTTTAACTCAGGCCTCACAGAGCGCGCTGGACGCAGCAGAACAGGCAACCAAGCTGTCACAACAGAGCCAAGAGGGTGCAGCCAGCATGCGCCAAGGTATGCAGCAGATGCTGACTCGGGTCGATGATGCCAACGCCATGATTCAGCAAATTGCCAGCAGTGCCCATGAGCAACAAAGCGTGACTGAAGCCATTAGCCAAATGATCACTCGCATCAGTGACATTGCCACTGAAAACGCGGCCATGAGTCAGCAGGTTGAGCAAGACAGCGAGCGCATTGCGCAAATCATTCATCTAACCAAGGCTCAGGTCAACCAGTTCAAAGTTTGAACTCGTTAGCAAGGCGAGACTGTAATCGCAGCAAGGCCCCTAGTAAGCACTCTTAGTACGCAATTGTTACTTGCATCCTAGGGTTAAATCCATACACTTGAGTCTTGCCATAACATTGGCATTTCTGTCGGGGAACCTTTCGAGGTTGAGACTGTGCAAACAGGACCCGTTGAACCTGATCAGGTTAACACCTGCGTAGGGAACAGAGCAGCCTAGCACTCTTCTACTGCCAGTACGGCTGTTTCTGTTCTCCTAAACCCTTGGAGAACACGATGACCAAACCAACTACACCCCCAGGAATCTACCCTCATACACAGGCCATCAGCCGTGCCAACTGGCCGGTGCGCATGAAAAAAGTGGTGTTGAGCCCAACGCCCATCAACGACAGGACTCATGAGCTGAACCCCGATTTGCCCATCTATGACTGTTCTGGCCCCTGGGGTTTGGCGCAGGAGCCGGACGCACGACAGGGTATTGACCGCTTACGACAACAGGTGATTGAGGCGCGCAATGATACCGAGCAACTGGAGCAATTCAGCAGCCAATACAGTCGGGATCGGGCGAATAATCTGCTCAAAATTGGGCAAAACTATGGCCATTATCACTTGCCGCGCAAAGCCAAGGCCGGGGGCAATGTCAGCCAGATGCACTATGCTCGCCAAGGCATCATCACCCCGGAAATGGAATACGTTGCCCTGCGCGAAAACCTCGGTTTCAGCGAGGCCGAGCTGGCCGAGCGCCTTGGTCTAGACGACGGCAAGGTGCCGGGTTACATCACCCCAGAGTTTGTGCGCCAAGAAGTGGCGGCCGGTCGAGCCATTATTCCCTGCAACATCAATCACCCTGAATTGGAACCCATGATCATTGGCCGTAACTTTAAGGTCAAGGTCAATGCCAACATTGGTAACAGTGCGGTGACGTCCAGCATTGAAGAAGAGGTCGATAAACTGCTGTGGGCAGCGCGTTGGGGGGCCGACACCCTGATGGATTTGTCGACCGGCAAAGACATTCACGAAACTCGGGAATGGATCGTTCGTAATAGCCCCATTCCGGTGGGCACGGTGCCCATTTATCAAGCCTTGGAGAAAGTGGGCGGCGTGGCCGAAGACCTGACCTGGGAGCTGTTCCGCGACACCCTGATTGAACAGGCAGAGCAGGGCGTGGACTATTTCACCATTCATGCCGGTGTGCTGTTGGAATACGTGCCACTCACGGCCAAACGCTTGACGGGCATTGTCTCTCGCGGTGGTTCGATCATGGCTAAGTGGTGTTTGGCGCATCACCAGCAAAACTTCCTCTACACCCATTTTGCCGAGATCTGCGACATCATGAAGGCCTATGATGTGGCCTTCTCCTTAGGCGACGGCTTGCGCCCGGGCTGCATCCGCGATGCCAACGACGCGGCGCAGTTCGCGGAACTAAGGACACTGGGTGAGTTAACCCAGATCGCTTGGCAGCATGATGTGCAGGTGATGATCGAAGGCCCAGGTCATGTGCCCATGCATAAGATCAAGGAGAATATGGAAGAGCAGCTTAAGCACTGTCACGAAGCGCCCTTTTACACCCTTGGCCCCCTGACCACCGACATCGCACCGGCCTATGACCACATCACCTCGGCCATTGGTGCCGCGCAGATCGGTTGGTACGGCACCTCCATGCTGTGCTATGTGACCCCCAAAGAGCACCTGGGTTTGCCCAATAAGGCCGATGTACGCGAGGGTTTGATGGCTTATCGTTTGGCCGCTCATGCCGCCGATTTGGCCAAGGGTTGGCCCCTGGCTCAATTGCGCGACGACGCCCTGTCTAAGGCGCGTTTTGAGTTCCGCTGGGAAGATCAGTTTAATCTGTCTTTGGACCCAGAGCGCGCCCGTGAGTTCCATGACGAAACCCTGCCGCAGCAGAACGCTAAGGTAGCGCACTTCTGCTCCATGTGTGGCCCTAAGTTTTGCTCAATGAAAATCACACAAGACATTCGTGACTATGTTGCCGAACAGGAGGAAGCCGAACAGAAGATGGCCGAACAGGAACGGCAGCAGGGCATGGCCGAGCAGGCCGAGCGCTTTCGTCAGCACGGCAGCAAGCTCTATCACGAGGTAGACTGATGCAAAGCCAGCACTGGCAAGCTGAACTGCCCATCGCCGTGGTTGGCGGCGGCCTATTAGGCCGCCTGCTGGCTTGGCGCTTGTTGCGTGCCGGTTGGCGAGTGCAGCTTTGGGAGAAAGACCCAGAGCACAGCCCCGGCGGTGCGGCCTGGACCGCAGCGGGCATGGTGTCACCCCTGTCTGAATTGGCGGTGAGCCATCTGGGGTTGTACCAACTGGGCATGAGCAGTCTTGATCTCTGGCCGCAATGGCTGGCAGAGCTGGGGGCAGAGGATTGCTGGCAAGCGCCCGGTACCCTAGTGCTGGCGCATGGTCAAGATAGGCCGCTTCTGACTCAGTTTGAACAGCAGTTGCGTTACCATCTGCCCCATTGGCGCAGTCCCTGGTTGAATGCCGAGCAAATTCAGCAGCGTGACTCTGGGGTACAGGGGCGAGCCTTGGTCGGCATGCACCTGGAAGGCGAAGCCTACATTGATGGCCCCAGATTGATGGCCCATTTGCTACGCGCTCTGCGCCAGCTGGGGGCGGAACTGCATTTTTCTAGCCCGATTGAAGGAGAGCTGAGTTTGGCGCGTCTGGCTCCGGCTCAGGCCATTTTTGATTGTCGGGGGCGTGGCGCACAGTTAGATGGCCTGCGCGGGGTGCGCGGTGAGCTGATGCGCGTGCACTGCCCAGCCGTCAGGCTGCAACATGCGCTGCGGCTGATGCATCCCCGCTATCTGATCTATGTGGTGCCCAGACCAGAGCAGCAGTTCATCATCGGCGCCAGCGAGATCGAATCCGAGGATCGCTC
>SKIB01000044.1 GCA_007116635.1 Saccharospirillaceae bacterium | reverse complement strand
CGCCAAGGCGGCAAAAAAGCCAGCGTTGCCCATGCGGCTTTTGGTCATGATCAGCGCAATGATCATCACCACCGCGCTCAGGCGCACGATCACTTTGCTGCTGAGCAAAAAGGTAAACAGGCCGCGCAGGCGGTCGCGCCAGTTGTGGTGGTTGGGCTCGGTGGCCATTTCGGTGAGCAGTAGCCCCAGGGCGGCGCTCAGGCAGAGCACCAGATAATTGGCCAGTTGGTTGTGGTACACAAAGCTGGCGTTGGCACGGCCACTGCTGGGCGCGGCAAACAGGCTGCCCAGGCTGCCGTCCAGCAGCAGTTCCAGCGTGCCGTAGGCCGCTTGGCTCAGACCACTGAGCACAATCACTTGCGCCAGGCGTTTGATGCGGTGTTCGCTGTTCACATAGATCAGCAGCAGCCAAGCAAAGGCAGTAAAGGCGATGCCTTTAAGCAGTGAGATTTGCGTTTGCCCAGGGTCCAGGCTGATGGGGCCGCTGACCGGTAGCGGCAGGGTTTGCAGCCACACCCAGAGTTGCATCAGTATCAGCGGGGCCAGCAGTATCCAGGCGCGCGCTTGCGGCGGCAGCAAGGGGCTGCGGCCACGCAACACCTGAACCAGATGCACGGCCAACAAGGCAAATATGGCAATTTGTAGAATGGACCACGCCCAAAGGCGGTTGCTACCCAAGGGGATGGGCACCCAAAAGATGAGGGCGCAGAGTCCGTAGTAAATGAGGTTGCTCATTAATGCTTTCCTTGGGCGACCAATGCAAAAGGCTGGCACGGCAGCAGCAAGCTGCTATGCCATTGCGGCGGCTATTATGCCTAATGCTTTATGACAATTGCGAGACTTTAACCCTTTGTTACGCTGCTTTTGTGCGCCAAGCCACAGTTTGCTGGTTTTTTGTGCAGCAGGGAGAAAGATCACCTCTGTTAATGCAGCCTTGACAGCCCAGAGCAATGTACATACATTATATTTATGACTTAATCATTTCGGCACGCAAAGCAACCAGCAAGGAACGCAAGCATTATGAAGGGTGACTGTTATGAAAGATGAATACGATTTTTCAACCATGAAATCGCGCAAAAATCCCTACGCCTCAAAATTAAAAAAGCCCGTCACCATTAGGCTTGGCGAAGATGTCATTACCTACTTTAAGGAAATGGCCGAGGAAACTGGCGTTCCCTACCAAAGCCTGATCAATCTGTATCTCAGAGATTGCGCTGCCCATCATAAAAAAATTGACATTGCTTGGCATGCCAAGCACTAACAACGCAATCTACACTTATTCTCCTTTTAAGAGCTGGGCGGCACATAGCCCTCGGCTTGGTCTACTTCTTCGCCGCTGAAGAACTTTTGCATCTGTTCTTGCAGGTAGCTGCGGCTGCTGGCTTCCATCATGTTGAGGCGTTTTTCATTCACCAGTCGGGTTTGGTGTTGCAGCCATTGCTGCCAGGCCTCGGCGGAGATGTTGTCATAGATGTCTTGCCCCTTGGGGCCGGGAAAGGGTGGGCGCTCAAGGCCGGGGAGCTGCTGTTTGAGTTTACGGCATTGTACGGTTCGCATGGGTTTCTCCTAGGAGTGAGCTTGTTGCTGCCATTGGTTAAGCAGGCTGAGTACGGGCTTGGGCAGGCCCAGTTTGGGCCAATCTTGGGCAGTGGTAAAGCGGCCACTGGCCTGCATGATGCCATTAAGCCTAACGGAAATTTGCACCGGTTGTAACCACAGATGGTAATGGCTAAAGGTGTGCCTAAAGCGTGGCCAGCTTTCAGGCTGGGAATCGACAATCAGCGGCTGCTGCGCCAGCCAGTCCAAGGCCTCGCTCTGGCTGGCAAAGCTGGGGAACTGCCACAGGTCTTGCCACACACCAAAGCCGTAATCCGGCCCCAGCCAAATGCCCTCTGGGCTGCTGAGCAGCAGAAACACCCGTTCGCGCTCAGGCTTGGTTCTACTGGCTTTGGGCAGCGGCAGGCTGTGCTGCTGGCCAGTGGCCAAGGCTTGGCAACTGCTGGCCACCGGGCAAGCCGGGCAATTGGGTTTGCTGCGTTTGCACAGGGTAGCGCCCAAGTCCATGATGGCTTGGGTGTAATTAGCAAAGTCGAGCGCGCCGGGCTGGGCTGATGGCAATAACGACTCGGCCAGTTGCCAGAGTTGCGGCTGGGCTTTGGCGTCGTTGCTGCTGATGTTCAGCGCCTGATGGCGAATCAGCACGCGCTTAACATTGCCATCCAGAATGGCGGCTGGCTGGTTAAAGGCCTGGCTGCGGATCGCGGCGGCGGTGGAGCGGCCTATGCCGGGCAAGGCTTCCAGTTCGGCTTGGCTGCTGGGCATCTGGCCTTGGTGCTGAGCCATGATCTGCTGCGCCGCCTTATGCAGGTTACGGGCGCGGCTGTAATAGCCAAGGCCGGTCCAGAGTGCTAGCACGTCGTCGGTACTGGCTTGGGCAAGGCTGGGTAAATCTGGGAAGCGCCTAACAAAGCGCTCAAAGTACGGAATCACGGTGGCCACCTGAGTTTGCTGCAGCATGACCTCAGATAACCACACATAGTAGGGGCTGCGCGGGTGCTGCCAAGGCAGGTCTTGACGACCGGCCTTGGCGTACCAGTTCAGCAATGCCTGAGCAAACTGACTCATTAGTCCAGTTTGCTGGCGTCGCGCACTGCACCCTTGTCGGCACTGGTGGCCAACCAAGCGTAGGCCTTGAGTGCCAGGCTGACTTTGCGTGGGCGCTCGGCCACTGGCTTCCAGGCTTTGTCGCCCTTGGCTTGCATGGCGGCGCGGCGGCGGGCCAGCTCATCATCACTGACCAGAATGTTGATCGCACGGTTTGGGATGTCGATGTGGATCATGTCGCCCTGCTCTACCAGAGCAATGTTGCCACCCGAGGCAGCCTCTGGGGACACGTGGCCAATCGACAAGCCAGAAGTACCGCCAGAGAAGCGGCCGTCGGTCACCAGAGCACAGGCCTTGCCTAAGCCCTTGGACTTGAGATAGCTGGTGGGGTACAGCATTTCTTGCATACCAGGGCCGCCCTTGGGGCCTTCGTAGCGGATGACCACTACTTCGCCTGCTTGCACTTCATCATTCAGAATGCCTGCCACGGCGGCGTCTTGGCTTTCAAAGATGCGTGCTGGGCCGGTGAAGTCTAGGATGCTGTCGTCCACCCCGGCGGTTTTCACCACACAGCCGTCAATGGCCAAACTGCCCTTGAGTACCGCCAAGCCGCCTTCCAGCGAGAAGGCATGGGCCAGATCACGGATGCAACCGTTGGCGCGGTCGCCGTCTAGGCTGGGCCAGCGGGCGTCTTGGCTAAAGGCCACCTGAGTGGGGATGCCGCCAGGGCCAGCGCGATAGAATTTTTGCACCTCTTCGCTGACGCCACGCATGATGTCGTACTGCGCCAAGGCCTCGGCCATGGTGTTGCTGTGTACGGTAGGCACATCGGTGTGCAGCAGGCCTGCGCGGTCCAGCTCACCCAGGATGCCCATGATGCCACCGGCGCGGTGCACGTCTTCGATATGGTACTTCTGGGTGTTAGGGGCCACTTTGCACAGCTGCGGCACCTTGCGCGACAAGCGATCCATGTCGGCCAGAGTGAAGTCAATGCCACCTTCAAGGGCGATGGCCAACAGGTGCAGAATGGTGTTGGTGGAGCCGCCCATAGCGATGTCTAGGGCCATGGCGTTTTCAAAGGCTTTGAAGCTGGCGATGTTGCGTGGCAATACCGACTCGTCGTCCTGCTCGTAGTAGCGCTTGGCTAGGCCGACGATCTCGCGGCCTGCGCGTTCAAACAGCATGCGGCGGTCAGCGTGAGTGGCCAGGGTAGTACCGTTGCCCGGCAAGCTCAGGCCAATGGCTTCGGTTAGGCAGTTCATTGAGTTGGCGGTGAACATACCAGAGCAAGAGCCGCAGGTTGGGCAGGCACTGCGCTCGACTTCGAGCACGGTTTCATCGTCCACGGTTTCATCGGCAGCCATCACCATGGCGTCTACCAAGTCCAGACCATGATCCAGCAGCTTGGTTTTACCGGCTTCCATCGGCCCGCCAGAAACAAAGATCACCGGGATGTTAATGCGCATCGCCGCCATCAGCATCCCAGGGGTGATTTTGTCGCAGTTGGAAATGCACACCATGGCGTCGGCGCAGTGGGCATTGACCATGTATTCCACTGAGTCGGCAATCAGGTCACGGCTGGGCAGGCTGTACAGCATGCCGTCGTGACCCATGGCGATGCCGTCGTCCACGGCGATGGTGTTGAACTCTTTGGCCACACCACCGGCTTTTTCGATTTCACGCGCCACCAGTTGACCAAGGTCTTTGAGGTGCACATGGCCAGGCACGAACTGGGTGAAGGAGTTGACCACGGCAATGATTGGCTTTTGAAAGTCGTCGTCTTTCATGCCAGTGGCACGCCACAGGGCGCGAGCACCGGCCATGTTACGGCCTTCGGTGGTGGTGCGAGAACGATACTTAGGCATTAGAGGCTCCTAGGGCTAGGCCCTAATAAAAGGAAAATGGGCAGGCCGCAGCCTGCCTGCAAATCAAACCAGCAGCAGCTTTTCACCGCGCGACACGCCAGACACCCCGGTGCGCGCCACTTCCAGAATCTGCATGCCACTCAGGGCTTCGATAAAGGCGTCCAGCTTGTCGCTGGTGCCGGTCAACTGAATGGTGTAGCTGGTGGGGGTGACATCGATGATCTGGCCACGGAAGATGTCTGCCGTGCGCTTGATCTCTTCACGCACTGGGGTCGGAGCCTTGACCTTAATCAGCATCAGTTCACGCTCAACGTGCGCGCCCTCGGTGAGGTCGATCACCTTCACCACCTCGATCAACTTATTAAGCTGCTTGGTGATCTGCTCTATGACCTTGTCTTCGCCCTTGGTAACAAGGGTCATGCGCGACAGGGTTTTGTCTTCGGTTGGTGCCACGGTTAGGCTTTCGATGTTATAGCCGCGCTGAGCAAAAAGGCCAACCACCCGCGCCAGTGCGCCGGGTTCGTTTTCCATCAAGACCGATAATAAATGGCGCATTAGGTTCTCTCCGTTTTGCTCAGGAACATGTCATTCATCTTGCCCATGGGTACCTGCATGGGGTACACGTGCTCGGTTGGGTCAACAATTACGTCAATGAACACCAAGCGGTCTTTGTAGCTAAAGGCCTCAGCCAGTTTGGCTTCCAGCTCGTCGATGTGCCTGATGGTAATGCCAATGTGGCCATAGGCCTCGGCCAGCTTCATGAAGTCTGGCAGGCTGTCCATGTAGGAGTTGGAGTAGCGCGACTCGTAGTTCATGTCTTGCCACTGCTTAACCATGCCTAGGTAGCCGTTATTGAGGTTAAGGATCTTAACGCCCAGGCCATACTGCTTGCAGGTTGACAGCTCTTGGATGTTCATCTGGATCGAGCCTTCACCCGTGACACACACGACCTCGGCCTCTGGGAAGTTGAGCTTAACGCCCATGGCCGCTGGCAAGCCAAAGCCCATGGTGCCCAGGCCGCCGGAGTTAATCCAGCGGTAGGGCTTGTCGAAGCGGTAATACTGGGCGGCAAACATCTGGTGTTGACCAACGTCGCTGGTCACATAGGCGTCGCCCTTGGTTAAGCGCCACACGGCCTCTACCACCTGCTGCGGCTTGATCTGACCTGAGTTGTCGGTTTTGTAATGGCCGCCTTTACGCTCTCGCCATTCATTGATCTGCTGCCACCAAGCGGCCAAGGCTTCGGCGTCTGGCTTTTGCTCGCTGGCTTTGATCTGCTCGATCAGCTCGGCGATCACCGGCTTAACCGGGCCAACGATGGGGATGTGCGAATCAATGGTTTTGGAAATGCTGGTCGGGTCAATGTCCACATGGATGATGGTGGCATTGGGGCAGAATTTTTTCACGTTGTTGGTTACACGGTCATCAAAGCGTGCGCCCAAGGCCAGAATCACATCGGCGTGGTGCATGGCGTTGTTGGCTTCAAAGGTGCCGTGCATGCCCAGCATACCAACGAACTGTTTGTCGGTGGCTGGGTAGCCGCCAAGGCCCATCAGGGTATTGGTCACTGGGTAGCCAAGCAGCTGGGCCAGTTCGCGCAGTTCGTTGCTGGCGTCGCCCATGATGATGCCGCCACCGCTGTAGATCATTGGCTGCTTGGCGCTCAGCAGTACGTTGGCCGCTTTGCGGATTTGGCCGCTGTGACCTTTTTGTACTGGGTTGTACGAGCGCAGGCTCACTTCTGTTGGGTAGTGGTATGGGAAGCGGCCATTGGGCATGGTCATGTCTTTCGGCACGTCGATTACTACCGGGCCGGGGCGACCTGATTCGGCGATGTAAAAGGCCTTTTTGACCATCATCGGGATATCGGCTGGATTCTTAACCGACATGTTGTGCTTCACGATTGGGCGGCTAATGCCCATCATGTCGGTTTCTTGGAAGGCGTCATCGCCAATCAGGTGGCTCATTACCTGGCCGGTAATGATCACCATGGGGATGGAATCCATGTAGGCGGTGGCGATGCCTGTTACCGCATTGGTGGCCCCTGGGCCGGAGGTTACCAGCACTACCCCGGCTTTGCCGGTGGCACGGGCATAGGCGTCGGCCATGTGGGTGGCGGCCTGTTCGTGGCGTACCAGGATGTGTTCGACTTTATCTTGTTGGTGTATGGCGTCGTAAATGTGCAATACGGCTCCGCCTGGGTATCCGTATACGTACTTTACTCCCTGATCGTGCAGGGCGCGTATGAGCATGGCGCCGCCAGACATCATTTCTGGCTGTTGATTGGCTTCTGACATGGTGTGCATCCACTTTTTATAGTTAAGGAATGCCACCCGGAATGTCCGCTTTTGCAAATTTGACTGCTTGCAGAGAGCACAGCACAGAATAGTGGTGTTTATTCTGTTCGCCAAGCAGCGGTAACTGCTCAGCTCGACTGCGCCAGGTACGCGGTAACACACCTGGGAGGCCTTTGCTTAGGGTTCAAGCTTGGCCATTATTGCAGCCGTCTTGGTTGTTGACAAGGGGGCTGAGGAATTTTTTGCGCAGGATGACTCCAGCCACCAGACAAGCCCAATGAGCAGACTAGGAACCAAAAAGAATCAAGGTCATTAATCAGCTAGTGTGCCAAAAAAAATCGCCGGATTTAGATGAAACCGCTTTGACAGCGCCTTGATATGTTTGGTTGTCAGGTTCCGCGTGCCATTCAGAATCATAGAGACCAAACTTTTGCTTCCAATCTCGTTCACAAGGTCTGCCGCTTTCAACTGATACTGATCCATGAGCACCTTCAGCACAGCCACATCCGAGTCCTGCCCCTTTATCTGTGCATTGAAAGACGCAAATTCTTCAGCATTTTCTTCCCATTCTTCAATACTTTTCGCAAGAATTTCAATCAGCACCCGATGATTGTCGTAATCGTCAATTAGGATCTCCATCATAGCAAGCGCGTTGTGATACTCCGTTTCGGAATCGATCTGACCAAGAAACCGTGCTTCTAACAGCAAAGCATCTGCTTGTTTAATAACATCTTGAAAGTTCATAGTTCTTTCTCCCGGCGATATTTATCACACAACCTGTCATACTCTGTGTGAGTAACAATATGCTTCACGTACATGCGGTTATCCCTAAATTCAATAAAAGCAATCATCCTTAAGTTATTGCCGCCAATATCAATCACATACCACTTGTCTCGGTATTTAAAGTTGTCAAGGCTAGCGAATACTTGCTTTAAATCTTCAGGTCTGCGGTAGCTGCCTGATCTAAGCACTTGATACATTGCAATTAACGCTGCCGCATCGTTAGGATACTTTTTTGCTGCATCATTAAATGGCTTTCTTGAAATTACGTGCACAACAACCTCTGCTTACAATAAGTGAACCATAGCACAGGCCGAACAAGTTCACAAATTGTGAACCTACTACTGTATTACACTAACCCAAAGAGCCTGCACTGCGCGCAGGGTGAAGCCAGCCACAAAACCAGCCCAAGGAGCGGACTGGGAACTGGGATTGAGGGGTGTCGGCGGCCAGGGATGGACGCCGTCAAGCGGTCAGGACGACGAATAGCGTCCCCGAAAGCCCAGTTGCCAGACCAGTGACTGGGCAGAAAACGGTCGTCCCGGAAAAACCAAAGAGATCCTGCGACTACGCGCAGGATGACTCAGGGGTGCAGGATGACTTGGGCGAGATCCTGCGACTACGCGCAGGATGACATCTCGGAGCCGAAGGATGACTTGAGCTAGATCCTGCGTTCTCCGCGCAGGATGACTTTGTGGCAAAACCACTTACTGATCAAGTTCGTCAAAGCTGTTGGCGGTCATGATTTTCAGTGTCCAACGCTCCAAGGTTTCCATCGAGGCTTGGTTGATGGATTCCACCTGGGCTTGGGTTAGACCACCAAATTTGGCTGTGGCGAACAGGGTCAGGGTATTGCGTTTACCTTCGATTATGCCTTCGGCTTTACCTTGATTCTTACCAATTTCAATGCCTTCAGCTTTGCCTTGGTTTTTTCCTATTTCGATGCCTTCGGCTTTCCCTTCATCTCTACCCTCAGCCTTGGCCTGAGCCACGCGGTATTCACCCTCGGTTTCTTGGGATTTTTGATCAAACAGGTACTTTTCACGCTGAAAGGCTGCTACCCAATCGGCGTCGATTTGGCTTATGTTGCGCAGTTTATTCATGGCTT
>SKIB01000080.1 GCA_007116635.1 Saccharospirillaceae bacterium | reverse complement strand
CTTCAAGTTCTCAGGGCCCATAGCTCAGTTGGTCAGAGCAGTCGACTCATAATCGATTGGTCGCAGGTTCAAGTCCTGCTGGGCCCACCATCATTCCTTGCCTCATTTTATGAATTTGCTGATCATTTCCAATTCTTAACCCAATCCGCTATAATGCCGCCGTTTTCGCCTGCTTGATGCATTAATTGCTCGGTTGATTAATGGCTCGGCAGCACTGCCACCCTGAATCCATCCCCATGCTCGGCCATATCTGGCTCGGCATCACTCAACAGTTGAACAGCATGACACCCTATTTACAGCAAAACTGGTTTGGCAACATCAAAGGCGATCTGCTGGCCGGTATTTTGGTGGCCTTGGCCCTGATCCCTGAAGCCATTGCCTTTTCGATCATCGCTGGCGTTGACCCCAAGGTTGGGCTCTATGCCTCCTTCTGCATTGCCATTGTCATTGCCTTTGCTGGCGGCCGCCCGGGCATGATCTCAGCTGCCACCGGTGCCATGGCGCTGGTGATGGTGGTCTTTGTCCGTGAGCACGGCCCGGAGCTGGGTTTGCAATACATGCTGGCGGCCACCATCCTGACTGGCGTCATTCAGTTGGTGGCGGGCTTTTTGAAGCTGGGCAATCTGATGCGCTTTGTCTCGCGCTCGGTGGTGACTGGCTTTGTCAATGCCTTGGCCATTTTGATCTTTTTGGCGCAGCTGCCCGAAATCACCGGCGACAATGCCTCGCCTCTTGTCTTTGCCTTGCTGGCCGCGGCGCTGATCATCATCTATGGCCTGCCGTACATCACCAAGGCCGTGCCCTCGCCCTTGGTGGCCATTGTGCTGCTGACCGGCCTGGCCATGTTGTTTGGCTTTGAGGTGCGCACCGTCAGCGACCTTGGCGAGCTGCCGGACACCCTACCGCTGTTTCTGCTGCCCGATGTGCCCCTAAACATGGAAACTCTGGCCATCATTCTGCCGGTGTCCTTTGCTTTGGCCATTGTCGGCCTGTTGGAATCCATGATGACCGCCACCATTGTTGACGACCTAACCGACACCAGCAGCGATAAAAATCGCGAGTGCAAGGGTCAGGGCGTAGCCAACATCACCACTGGCTTTTTTGGTGGCATGGCCGGTTGCGCCATGATTGGCCAGTCGATCATCAATGTGAAATCCGGTGGCCGCACCCGTCTGTCAAGCCTAACCGCTGGTCTGGTGTTACTGATGATTTTGGTGTTGCCTGCGGTGACACTGCCCATCGGCGAGGACGGCATTCGCATCCATCTCAACACCTTTATCCAAAACACGCCCATGGCCGTCTTGGTCGCGGTGATGATCATGGTGTCCATTGGCACCTTTAGCTGGTCGTCGATCCGTGACCTCAAGAAACAGCCACTCAGCACCAATCTGGTGATGCTGACCACGGTGGCGGTCACTGTCTATACTCACAATTTGGCTTGGGGCGTCTTTGCCGGTGTACTGCTGGCGGCGCTGTTTTTTGCCAATAAAATTGGCCAGTTTTTGTTTGTCAGCAAGTCCTTGGAGCAGGACAAAAGAGTGCGGCTGTACCGTGTGACGGGACAGGTGTTCTTTGCCAGTGCTAATCGCTTGGTGGACTCTTTTGACTTCAAAGAAAGCATCGAAAAGGTGGTGATCGACCTAACCCATGCGCATCTGTGGGACATTACTTCCGTTTCGGCGCTGGATAAGATAGTGTTGAAGTTCCGTCGCGAAGGCGCAGAGGTCGAGGTCATTGGCCTCAACGAGGCCAGTGCCACCATTGTCGATAAACATGGGGTCTATGATAAGCCGGACGCGGTCGATATTCTCAGCGGTCATTAGTGGAGGTGGTTATGTCTGAGTGGGTGCTTTCCTGTATTGATGATTCGCCCTATGCCTTGGCGGTGATAGATTGTGGTGCTTGGGCCAGTCAGGTGCTGCAGCGACCTTTGCGTTTGCTGCATGTGCTGGACGATCTGGCCTACCCGACCAGCCCCAACCTTACGGGTGCCATTGGTCTTGGCAGCTATGAGTCCTTACTCAGCGAGCTGGCGACTCTGGATCAAGAGCGCAACCGCCTGGCCTTGCGACACAGTAAAGAATTGTTACGCCAAGCCAAGGCCCGCGCTCTTGAGCAAAAGGCCCTAGAGCCCTCGCGCATTGGCCGCCACGGCAACCTGCTGCAAACCTTGAGCGAACTGGAACCCAGCATTCGCCTGCTGATTCTTGGCAAGCAGGGTCAACAATCCCAAGGTGAGCTGGGCGATCAGGTGGAGCGCATTGTGCGCCAGCTAAAATGCCACATTCTTATTTGTCAGCAGCAGTTCAAGCCGCCCCAGCAAGTCATGCTGGCCTTTGACGGCAGCGCC
Organism: Saccharospirillaceae bacterium; assembly: GCA_007116635.1. GTDB lineage: Bacteria > Pseudomonadota > Gammaproteobacteria > Pseudomonadales > Natronospirillaceae > SKIB01. The sequence goes on along the minus strand of SKIB01000080.1, from coordinate 6,320 downwards.
TCGAGCATCAATGCCGTGAATAAGGTGGCCACCAGCCCCTACTTCCAAGGCCTGAACATCCATTTGGTTACTGTGGTGGCAGCCAGCCAGGCTACTGAGGTAGATCAAGCGCCATTACTTGCGCAGGCGAAGCACTTACGCCAGGCAGGTCTAGCCGTTCAAACAGAGATACTCACGGGCGATGTAACCACTGCACTGCAAGACTATGGCCAGCAACAGGGCATCGATCTGCTGGTGATGGGAGCCTTTGGTCATTCGCGGCTACGCCAACTGCTGCTGGGCAGCACCACCACCAGCATGATCAAACAGGCGCAGCAGAGCGTGATGATCATTCGTTGAGGTAAGCCATGAATATCGACCTGAGCCCATTAGCCAGAGCCGTCGCAAGACTAGAAGAAGGCTATGCTCGCTACCTGCTTGATGAGCAGGACAGCCAAATCCGCGATGGTTTGATTCAACGCTTTGAATTTACCTACGAAATCAGCCACAAAACCCTCAAGCGATTTCTACGAGCCAAAGCCGCCTCACCCGACCTCTATGATGACCTTGCCTTTGCGGATCTCATTCGCCAAGGCAAGGCTCATGGCTTGTTAGCCAGCGACTGGCCGGTGTGGCGGCAATTTCGTGAAATGCGAGGCCGAACCAGCCATAGTTATGACGAACAGATTGCCTTAATGGTGGTGGCCGATATTCCAGAGTTTATCGCCGAAGCAAGACATTTATTGACTGCCTTACAACAAGGCTTGCTCAGTGACTAAACCAGAGAAATTACAAGTCAGTGCAGCCGAATGGCAAATCATAGCTGCCATACTGAGCCTTGTGGAAGAATGCGAAGTATGGGCTTTTGGCTCTAGGACCAAGGGCGAGGCACGGCAGTATTCCGATTTAGACCTTGGCTTGATTGGTCAAGGCCCTATTAGTCATCAACAATTAGCTCAACTGCGCGAAGCCTTTACCGAATCGGATCTTTGCTGGACAGTCGATCTGGTGGACTATCAGCTTGCCGGACCGACCATTCAACAAGCAATAAAACAAGGTATTCGCCTGCGTTAGCTACGCTTTGCGACTACGCGCAGGATGACATTAGTCACAAAACCAGCCCAAGGAGCGGGCTGGGAACTGGAATTGAGGGGTGTCGGCGGCCAGGGATGGACGCCGTCAAGCGGTCAGGACGACGCACAGCGTCCCCGAGAGTCCAGTTGCCAGACCAGTGACTGGGCGGGACACGATAGTCCCGAGCAACACGAAAGAGATCCTGCGACTGCGCGCAGGATGACCCAGGTTGCTTAGGATGAGCGATCAGCGCGCCATTTCCCAGACCGTAGCGGCACGGCGGCCACTGGCGCAATAACCAAAGACTTTGCCCGGTGCCTTGACCAAAATGGCCTTGACCTCAGCCACGGTTTCCGGCGGGAAAACGCCCGGCGTAATAGGCAAGTAATAAAACGACATACCCAAACGCTTGGCCTCAGTCACAAAGTGCTGATGCTGCAACTCAGGCGGGTTTTCCGCATCAGGACGATGACAAAGCACAGTACTAAAGCCCTGATCTTTAAGCTGCTGCAAATGCGCCAATTCAATCTGGCCAGCCACACTAACCTGCTCACTTAATGCTTGCATACCTGACTCCTCAAACCTTATTGATCGGAATTTTAATGTACTGTGTACCATTATCTTCTGCAGGGGGCAGTTCACCGGCACGCATATTGACCTGCACCGAAGGCAAGATCAAACGTGGCATGGCCAGAGTGGCGTCACGCTCGGTGCGCATCTTAATAAAGTCATCTTTGGACAAATCCTGCGCCACATGCACATTGTGCTCTTTTTGCTCTTTCACCGTGGTGACATTGAGATAGTGGTCCCGCCCTGGTGCCTTGTAATCATGGCACATATAGAGCTTGGTATCCTCTGGCAGAGCAAAGAGCTTTTGCACACTCTGATATAGAGTTTCAGCATCGCCACCAGGGAAGTCACAACGGGCGGTGCCAAAGTCCGGCATAAATAGAGTGTCGCCAACAAAGGCACTATCGTCAATCACATAGGTCATGCAGGCCGGAGTGTGTCCAGGGGTGTGAATGGCCTTGGCGGTTAGCTCGCCAATTTGAAACTGGTCGCCGTCTTTAAACAACTGGTCAAACTGGCTGCCGTCTCGGCTGAATTCAATGCCCGCGTTAAACAGCTTACCAAAGGTGTTTTGCACCGTGGTGATGTGCTCACCAATTGCCATCTTGCCTCCTAATGCTTCACGCAGGTATGGAGCAGCAGACAAATGGTCGGCATGGACATGGGTTTCCAAAATCCATTCCACTTCCAGCCCCTGCTCCCGCACATAGGCAATCACAGCATCGGCGCTGTCGTAACTGATGCGGCCAGCGGCATGGTCATAGTCCATCACACTGTCAACAATGGCCGCTTTTTTTGTTACTGGGTCAGACACCACATAGCTGTAGGTGAAGGTGGGTTCATCAAAGAAGGTTTTAATCTGGGCAGTCATGGCAATCTCCTAACGCTCTATAGTTATAACCTTAGAGCTAAAGTTCATTTAAAGAAACTATAGATTATCTTCCGCATCAGCGCAACAACATTTTATAAATTTATATATTGTTTTGCCGAGTGGTAATCTCCTTTCTACTAAGATAGACGCAAATCACAGTTCTAACCGACAAAAAAGTAGATCCATGACCCAGATCAGGGCTTAGGCTAGCGCATTTTATGTAGTTTTATTTCATAATCTGCTTCAGAATAGCCCGATAATACATTTGAAACAGGCATTCCGCAGGAGGACTCATGTCTCAAATCATTGCCATCCCTAAAGAGGTGGCTACCAATGAACGCCGCGTTGCAGCCAGCCCTGCATCCGTGGAGAAGCTGATCAAGCTTGGTTATCTAGTGTGCATTGAGAGCACAGCAGGTATGGAAGCCAGCTTCACTGATCTTGCTTATGAAAAGGCCGGTGCCACTCTGGTGGCCGACAAAGCCGAGCTCTTGGCCAAGGCCGACATCGTCCTCAAGGTCATTGCCCCAACTGCAGCGGAAATTGATCTGTTGAAATCGGGCTGCACGCTGATTTCCTTTATCTGGCCGGCACAAAACTCAGAGCTGCTGAGCCAACTGGCGGCCAAGGGCATTAACTGCCTAGGCATGGACGCGGTGCCGCGCTTGTCACGCGCGCAAAAGATGGATGCCTTGTCGTCCATGGCCAACATCGCGGGTTATCGTGCCGTGGTGGAAGCCGCCAACCAATTTGGCCGCTTCTTCACCGGCCAGATTACTGCCGCAGGTAAGATCCCGCCCGCCAAGGTACTGGTGATTGGTGCCGGTGTGGCCGGCCTTGCCGCCATTGGTACGGCGCGCAGTCTGGGTGCCATTGTGCGCGCCTTTGACACCCGCCCGGCGGTGAAAGAACAGGTCGAATCCATGGGTGCGGAATTCCTTGAGCTGGACTTCCAAGAAGACGGCACCGGCAGCGGTGGTTACGCCAAAGAGATGTCGCCCGAGTTCATTGCTGCTGAAATGGATCTGTTCCGACAGCAAGCCCGTGAAGTGGACATCATCATCACCACCGCCCTGATCCCCGGCAGACCAGCACCCAAGCTGATTCTGGCTGATATGCTGCCGCTGATGAAAGAAGGCTCGGTCATTGTTGACCTAGCCGCTGAGCAGGGTGGCAATGTTGAAGGCACGGTCACGGGTGAGATCGTCAGCAAAGAGGGTGTTAAGCTGATCGGCTTGACCAACCTGCCGTCGCGCATTCCTAACCAGTCGTCGCAGCTGTACGCACAGAACTTAGTGCACCTGTTGACCGACCTGACGCCAGAGAAAAATGGCCAGCTGTTGATCAACATGGACGACGAAGTTCAGCGTGGCGCCACCCTGGTCAAAGACGGTAGTGTTACCTTCCCACCACCGCCTTTGAAGTCCACTCAGGACGCCACCGCCAAGCCTCAGGCAGCCGAGCCCGTGGTCAAGCCTGAGAAGAAGCCAATGTCTGGCAAAGCCATTGCCGCTTATTGGGGCGTTGCCCTGCTGGCCACTCTTGGCTTGGGTGCCGTGGCACCGGCGGAGTTTGTGCAGCAGTTTGGCGTTTTCGTGCTGTCGATCTTCATTGGCTGGCAGGTGATCTGGAATGTGTCGCACGCGCTGCACACCCCATTAATGAGCATCACCAATGCCATTTCAGCCATTGTGATCTTGGGCGTGCTGATGCAAATCAGCTCGGATAGTAACCTACTGATGATATTGGCCTTTATTGGGGTGCTCTTTGCCTCGATCAATGTCTTCGGTGGCTTCTATGTTACCCAGCGCATGTTAAAAATGTTCCGCAAAGGCCAATAAGGAGACCTTATGACACCTATTATTTCTATGGCCTATCTCTTTGCCGCCGTGATGTTCATTCTGGCCTTGAGCGGCCTTTCTAAGCATGAGACTGCGCCTCGTGGCGTGATCTATGGTATGGCCGGCATGGCGATCGCCATTCTAGCCACTATCTTCAGCCCAGACGTGACTAACTATCTGGCCATCGCCATCGCCATGGCAATTGGTGCAGCCATTGGTATTCCACTGGCAAAAAAGGTCGAGATGACCGAAATGCCACAGTTGATCGCGCTGCTGCACAGCTTTGTCGGCTTGGCCGCAGTGATCATCGGCTGGAATGGCTATTTAGCCGCTGAGAACCAGGCCTATGCGCTGCAAGCCAGCCTGCCTGGCGATGCCATCATTCACAATGTGGAAATCTATCTGGGCATCTTCATTGGTGCTGTAACCCTGACGGGCTCATTGGCTGCCTATGGCAAGCTGACCGGCAAGCTGTCTAGCAAGCCGCTGATGCTGCCCGGCCGTCACATGATCAATCTGGCCATCATAGTGGTCAGTGTGATCATGATGCTGTTCTTTGCCGCCACGGCGTACAGCACTGGCAACACCCTGATGCTGGCGATCATGACCATTTTGGCGCTGATCATTGGTGTGCACATGGTGGTTGCCATTGGTGGTGCCGACATGCCGGTGGTGATTTCCATGCTCAACTCCTACTCGGGCTGGGCCGCCGCCGCGACTGGCTTCATGCTGGGTAACGACCTGTTGATCACCGTGGGTGCATTGGTAGGCTCCAGTGGCGCCATCTTGAGTTACATCATGTGCCGTGCCATGAACCGCAGCTTCATCAGCGTGATTTTGGGCGGATTTGGCACCGATGGCAGCAGCACTGACGAGGCCATTGAAGGTGAAATCAGCCCCATTGAGACTGATGAATTAGCTTCTGAGATACTTGAATCTCAAAGCCTAATCATCGTTCCTGGCTTTGGTATGGCCGTGGCCCATGCGCAGCAAACAGTATGTGAAATGACCAACTTCTTGCGCACTCGTGGTGTTGAGGTTCGCTTCGCTATTCACCCGGTGGCGGGTCGTTTGCCTGGCCACATGAACGTGCTCTTGGCCGAGGCCAATGTGCCTTACGACATTGTGGAAGAGATGGACGAGATCAATGACGACTTCCCAAGCACCGATGTGGTGATGGTGATTGGCGCCAACGACATCGTTAACCCTGATGCACTGGAAAAGCCTGACAGCCCCATTGCTGGCATGCCGGTTCTGGAAGTATGGAAGGCGCGCACTACCGTGGTTCTCAAGCGTTCGATGGCCACTGGTTACTCTGGTGTGGAAAACCCCTTGTTCTACAAGGACAACACTCGCATGCTGTTTGGTGATGCCAAGGACAGCATCAGCAAGCTGCTGACTGCATTACAGAATCAGGCTAACTAAGTCATTACTTTACCAGCAACGCCGCATTGCGGCGTTTGCTGATTGAGTTATTCACATCATACCTTGTTATACTCTGTTTGCATCAAGCTAGGCAGTCAGTAGCTGCTACGACAGTACTTTTCTAGGCCAGTTACTCATTTCACCGCCAAATGTCTCATGAATGATCAATTGTGCTCAATGTAGGGCCCCCAGCCATCGTTTAAGGCGCTAGCAGATTGCTGCGGTGTTTTATCCTTGTGTATTTCGGATAACATTACTAAAAAATGCCGCTTTTGTGCTGCTAGGCATGTGCAACGGCCGAATACTCAGCCTACAGGGACCACAATTACCATACCCAAAGAAAGTAGTTACACTGAACTTTAATTTTTACAATTGGCCAAACAAACCAGGTGTGCAGTGAACTGTTTGATGGCGGCAGAGCAAAAACAGCAAAGCTCAGAACGAGAAAAGCCGCCCCACCTACTGGGACGGCTTTCGTGCCATCAAGTACCAAGCAATTCCATTGACTTGGACAATCCGTTATTGGCCATCCTGCCAATCCTTGTTGACCGCTAGATGAG
>SKIB01000054.1 GCA_007116635.1 Saccharospirillaceae bacterium | reverse complement strand
TGCCAACCAATGCCCAAATTGATGGCATCCACACCGGCCTCAACCAGCAGGTCCATGGCCTGTTGCACCTCGGCCAGGCTATTGGATACCGGCAGCAGATCGGCAGCACTGAGGCGAAAAATCAGCGGCAGTGCAGTCTGCATCTTAATGGCACGCACAATGGCCAAAGCCAGGGTCATGCGCCCACGAATGTCGCCACCCCAGGCATCCTGGCGCTGATTGAGCCAGGGTGACATAAAACCACAGAGCAAATAGCCTTCCGAGCCCATGATCTCCAGCGCATCATAACCGGCCTGCTCGGCCAGGCGTGCCGCCCGAGCATGATCCGTCACCAGCTGCTCGACCTGTTCGCTGCTCAGGGCACGCACCCGCACCGGATTAATACGACTTGCTTGATCACTGACGCTGACGGCCTCGGGCAGCTTGGCATAGCGGCCAGCGTGCAGAATTTGCATGGCGATGCGACCACCTGCCTGATGCACGGCCTGACAGAGCGCCTGATGGCTAGGCAACTCCTGCTCACTCAGTAGCGCCGCCGCGCCAGGGTAGAGTCGACCTTGGTCGCTGGGCGATATGCCGCCGGTGATCAGCAACCCCAGATCGGCACGAGCGGCATAAAAATCGCACCAGCTGTCCAGCAGTTCGGGCTTGTCTTCGTACTGGGTGTGCATGGCAGCCAAAATGATTCGATTGGGTAGAGTCAAGGAGCCCAGCTGCAGTGGCTGCAGCAATGGTTGCAACAAAGGTTGAACTAGTGACGGCGAGCCTGTGCTCTGGGTCAGGCCGATCTGGCTTAAAGGCTGATTGCTCATGCTCGATCTCCGCTTTGGCTTGACTTAAGTTTAGCAGTCCTTAGGGAGCATTTGCGCTTGCAAAATAGACAGGTCTGACTATAGTGGCCTGGTTGATGTGCTGCCCTTGAGCAGCGAACCTTTTGGTTGGGGAACCCGGTGCGAATCCGGGGCTGTCGCGCAACGGTAAGCCATTGGCAAGCCCGATTACCCATCAACCCAGCTTTGGCTGGTAACCTTCGCGTGTAAAGGGCATTGTGCCTCACTTGTGCGAAAGCGTTTTTTCCACCATGCGCTATGATCCGTGCATGGCTAGCTGTTTTGGGGCGCAGTATGATCGAACTCATCCTCGGTGGGGCACGCAGTGGCAAAAGCCGCCATGCCCTGCATCGCTTACATCCCGGTGGTTGCGGCATCTTTACTGCGCAAGCACTGGACCAAGAAATGAGCGAGCGCATCGCCCGCCATCGCTTAGAGCGCCCAGCCAACTTCATTGCCCACGAACAACCCCTGGCACTGGCCGAGAGCCTGGCTCGCCTGCGAGGCCAGGCAGTGTTGGTTGACTGCCTAACGCTCTGGCTCAGTAACTGTTTGCACCACAACTGCTATCAACAACAGCGCGAGGCGCTAGTGGCCGAACTAGAGCATTGGCAATCCTCTGGCCAATTGCTGTTGGTCAGCAATGAAGTGGGCCAAGGCATCATTCCTCTGGGCCAGCTGACGCGGCAATTTGTCGATCAACAGGGCTGGCTGAATCAAAGTCTGGCCCAACTAGCGCAGCAGGTAACCCTGATCTGCGCTGGCCTACCCCTTAGCTTAAAATCACTCTAATGGAGAACTGCATGAAACTGACTCTGTCACTGACTGGCCTGCTGGCCTCTTCCATCGCCCTAGCTTCTGGCATTCAGATCACTGACCATTACGGTCAAGAGCACCAATTCGACCAGCCCGTTACCCGAGTGGTCAGCCTGGCCCCTTCACTCACCGAGCTGATGTTTGAAGTGGGTGCAGGTGATCTGGTCTTGGGTGCTGTTGAGTGGAGTAATTACCCTGAAGAAGCCAAGGCCATTCCACGCATTGGCAACCACAGCGGCCTGAACATTGAAGAAATCCTGGCCTTGCAACCGGAAGTGGTGCTTTACATTTGGGACAACGAACACACTGCTCGTTTGCAGCAGTTGGGTTTGCGTCTGGTCAAAATGGGCGCCGAAACCTTTGACGCCATCGCCGGTGATTTGCGCACCCTGTCTTTGTTAACGGGTCAAGAAACCGGTCTTGAAGTGGCAGAGCAGTTTGCAGCCCAGATCGCTGAGTTCCAGGCCGCCAACGCCGACAAAGAACCAGTGACTGGCTTTGTGCAAGTCAGCCCAGACCCCATTTTTACCGTGGCGGACAACAGTTTCATCGGCGCAGCCTTGAACCTGTGTGGCATCGATAACATTTTTGGTGATCTGGAAGTGGCCTACCCTCAGGTGAACACCGAAGCCGTGGTGGCTGGCAGCCCGCAACTGATCATCGCACTGAGCGATACCGATGAGTGGCTGGCCGACTGGCGCGCCTTTAGCAACATCAGTGCCGTGAGCCAGAATCACCTGTACCACATCAGCCCAGACGACATCAGCCGTCCGGTGCCTGGCATTGTGCGTGGTATTGAGCAGGTCTGCGCTCTGGCCGATCAGGTTCGCCAATGAGCTGGCGTTGCCCTGAGATCCAGCCCGTCGCCAGCGGCATGGACGCTGAGATTCAAGACTGCCTGAACCAAAAAACCAAGCCGTTCGGCTCACTGGGGCGCATCGAAGAACTGGCCATGCAATTGGCTCGGTTACAGCAAAGCCTGACCCCCAAGATCGAGCAGCCCTTGCATCTGGTGTTTGCCGCTGACCATGGCGTGGTGGCCGAAGGGGTAAGCCCCTTCCCGCAACAGGTCACGGCGCAGATGGTTAATAATTTTTGCCAAGGCGGCGCGGCAATCAATGTGTTTTGCCGCCAACTGGGTTGGCAAATGCGGGTAATCAATGCTGGGGTAGCCTTCCCCTTGGCTCAGGAGCAGCACCCCATGCTGGTCAACCAGCCCGTTGCCCCTGGCACGGCCAATCTGCTGCGCCAAGCAGCCATGAGCTCTGAGCAGTGCTTGCAAGCCTTGGCTCTGGGCCAAAGTCAGGTGGAACAGGGTCTGGCTCAGGGCAGCAACTGCTTCAGCTTTGGTGAAATGGGCATCGGCAATACCACCAGCAGTGCTGCCATGATTGCCGCCCTGCTGGGTCTTAGTGGCGAACAGGTTGCCGGTGCTGGTACTGGCCTAAGTCTGGATGGCCAGCTGCATAAGGCCCATGTCATCAATCAATCCTTGGCTCGTTTCAGCGAGCGCACTGCCCTAGCGGTGCTGCGCCAAGTGGGCGGTTATGAAATTGCTGCCATGGTGGGTGCTATGCTGGCTGCGGCTCAGGCCGATGCTCTGGTGCTGGTCGATGGTGTCATTGCCCAAGCGGCGGCCTTGTGCGCCATTCGCTTAGCGCCAGCGGCACAAGAGCGGATGCTGTTTGCCCACGCTGGACGCGAGCCTGGCATCCAACAGGTGCTGCATCATTTGCAGGCCAAGGCCTTATTGGATCTCAATCTGGCCTTGGGCGAGGGTTCTGGTGCAGTGTTGGCCTTGCCCATGCTGCAATGCAGTGCTGCCATGTTGCGCGAGATGGCCTCGTTCAGCCAAGCCGGTGTCAGTGATGCCAGCTAACCCAGGCCGCTGGCGGCTTAGTCATCGCTGTTGGCTTAGTCATCGCTGCTGGCTTAGTCGTCGCTCGCGCTTTGGCCTCTGGCGGCACTATTGTCGCCTGAGTTTGGCGCTGAGCTTTTTGTCTCGTCTGCCTGCCTTGCCCGGCAGTCGTTACCGCCGCCAATGGTTCGACAGCAGTGCTTGCTACTTCCCCCTGGCTGGCCTGATCATTGCTCTGATCTGCTTGGTGCCAGCTCTGGGCATTGCTTGGCTTTGGGGGCCTGGCATCGCCACCCTAAGTCTGTTGATTCTCAGCGGCTGGCTCACTGGCTACTTCCATGAGGATGGCCTAGCCGATACCTGGGATGCCCTAGCGGGCTATGCGCCTCGTGAACAAGCCTTGCAGATCATGAAGGATTCGCGCATTGGCACCTACGGCAGTGCCGCCCTTTGGGCCAGTCTGACCCTGCGCTGGCAATTATTATTGCTCGGCCCTTGGTGGTTGCTCTGGCCTTTGGCGCAAGCCAGCAGTCGCTTGACGCCGCTGTTGGTCATGTTCTGGTTGGATCGCGCCTCGGACCCAAGCCAGCACAAGCCCAGTGCCGGCAAGCCCAAATTCAATGAGCTGCTGCTGGCGCTGATCACAGTGCTGATGTTGCTGGCCATCAAGCCACTCTGGTTACTGGCAGCCCTGGTGGCCCTGCCCTGTTTTGCTTGGCTGTGGAGCCGTTGGTTACAAAAGCGACTGCAAGGCTGGACCGGCGACACCCTGGGCGCCAGCCAGCAACTGAGCGAGATCCTGCTATTGGCGCTCTGGGTGCTGTTGTGAAACTGCTGCTGATTCGCCACCCTAGGCCCAGCTTAGACGGCAAGCAGTATTGCTATGGCCAACTGAATCTTGGCCTTGCGCACCATGCACTCGACTGCGTACCCAGCCTGCAGCAAGATCTGGCTGACTTTGGTCCCGCCGAGCTGTTTTGCAGCCCATTGCAGCGTTGCACACTGCTGGCCGAAGCCCTTGGGCTACCATGGCGCAGCGACTATCGTTTAATGGAACGCCACTTTGGTCATTGGGAAGGTCGAGCCTGGCGCAGTCTGGCGGCTGAGCAATTTGACCCCTGGCTGGCAAACCCCTGGGGCTTCGCGCCACCCGGAGGTGAATCCAGCCTTACACTGGCGCAACGATTATTCGACTTTCTGTCTGACATCAAGCCAAATCGGGCTATACTGATCACACATGCAGGCATCATTCGCATGTTACAGAGTTGGTTTCATAATCTCAAGTTAGCCGATACCTCCGCACTTGAGTTTGGTCACGCCAGCCTAATAACAGGAGACCTGATGCAAGCTAGGCTTGCCCTTGAGGAAGTGATCAATGGCCACTGGTTCGACCGAGCATAACGATTCGAATGAACATAATCCTTCGGATGAACACAGACATCCGAAGGAACATAGTTATTCGAACGAACATAAGTACGAGTTTCTGCTGCGTATCCTGCAAGACGCAGGAGATCTGCGCGAATGCAGTAAATTAGTGCTCATCGACCTGTGCTTTCAAATGCCCGCCCTACGTTCTTTATTACTCCTGCGTGACCCAGGCTACAAAGTCTTTGCCAAAATGACTCAGGGGCAAGAAGTAGTGATTCACGAGCCCATGCTCGAAACCCATGACGATTTTGATTTAGAAATCAGCTTCATTGATCGCGCTTATCAGAGCAAAACCACTCTGATTGATGAACAGCCGCAGTTTAAAAAGCACCTCTGGGATGACGAACAGGGGTATAACATCTGGCGTCTGGCCATACCCATTCAGCGTGGCCCTATGGTATATGGTGTGCTGTACGCAGAGTGCCAGAAAGACCCTCACCAGCATCCTTGGCTGAGCAGCGAAAGCTTTCGCTTTGTGATCTCGCATCTGAGTGGCGAAGTCGCCAATCATGCCCTGACGCGTCAGATCGACAACGAAAAGAAAACCAGAGAAAAAACCGAGCAGGAATTGCTGCATGCCAGCAAGATCACCGACCTGTACCTGAAACAAATCATTGCCTTGCAGGAAATTAGCCATCGCTTTGCTCGCGGCGCCAGTGAACAGGAGGTGTGCCGTATTGCCGTTACTCAGGTATTGCAACACCTAGACATTGATCGCATCGCAGTGTTCTTAATCAACCAACAGAACGGCAAGCTCTATGGCACCTGGGGCACGAGCGACGACGGTGAAGCCTGTGATGAAAGCGACTTCATCAGCGACATTCCCGATCACCCCATGGTGCATCAAGCCCTTGCGCGCCAAGACTTTGTGGTCATTAATGATCACGCCGTGCTCTATTACTACAAAAAACCTGTGGGCACCGGCTGGAATGCCATGGTCTCAATGTGGGACGGCGAAAAAGCCATAGGCTGGATTGCCTGTGACAACCTGATTAGCCGTGAACCCATGAAGCCTTATCAAAAAGAAATTTTGAAGCTTTTGGGTGCCACCCTTGGCGAAGTGCTGATTCGCACTCGTACTGAGGCTGAGTTAAAAAAATTGAATCAAGAACTGGAGCGCCGCGTAACCCAGCGTACCGCCCAGCTGCAAGCCTTAAACAACAAGTTGGCCCAGGCCAATCATCAATTAGCACGGATTTCCAAAGAGGACAGCCTGACCGGCTTGGCAAACAGACGCATTTTCGATGACAGCCTACAGCGAGAATGGTATCGAGCCAAACGCTACAATAAGCCGCTAAGCTTGATGATGATCGACATTGATTATTTTAAAAACTACAACGACGAGCTTGGTCATATGGCAGGCGACCGCTGTTTGAAAAAAGTAGCGGACATTCTCGCCAGTGTGCCTAAGCGTTCCACCGATGAAGTAGCCCGTTATGGGGGTGAAGAATTCGTACTGTTACTGCCAGGTACCAATGAGCAGCAAGCCTTAGAATTGGCCAACAGCATTCAACATAAGATGGCCGAAGAAAACATCGCCCACCCTGCCTCTAAGGTGGCCAAACACATCAGCCTAAGCATTGGCATCTGCTGCATGACACCAGATGCCGAGAGCGCCCCGGAGGAGCTGCTGTTGATTGCCGATGACGCGCTTTATCAGGCCAAGTCCAATGGCAGGAACCAGGTTTGTTGTTTAAAGAGTAGCTTTGACCATGACCTTAGCCGCTAGACTGCTCCTTATTTAGCTGTGGCATGAATTGTTTAGCCAGCAGCTTGAGAGCTCTGAGTTTCGACCTTAGGCTTAGAGCTGAGCCAAGCCAAAACCATAAACAGCAGCAAAGCTATAAAGCAGAATACCAAGGCCACTCTGAATACCATGCCATAATCAAACAGTTGGGCAATCATACCGGATAAAGCAGCACCAATCAGACCGCCGGTTTTAATGGCATTATTATACAGGCTCGAGGCCGCCCCCATGCGTGGTGCCATTAGGGTTTGGAAGTAACTGATGCCTGCTCCAGCTCCAATACCCACCAAAATAGCGTTAAAAATCTGTGCCACAAACCAAATGGGCTGCCAAGCAACGAAGCTGATCAGGCTATAAAACACTATGCCCGCCAAGGCGGCAAACAGCATTTGCCGTGCATGACCAATACGATGGGCAGTAATACCAGCAGCCAACATAATTGGAATCTCCAAGGCCGCCGCCAGCCCCATTAAGTAGCCAGGCAAGGCCTGGCTCCAGCCCAGGATCTCAGCCAGATAAATGGGCATACTAACGATGTACATGTTGTTGGCGCCAAATAAGAACACAAAGGCCAGGGCCAGAATCCAAGGCAGCCATGACTTAACCTCGATCTGGGTGCTTTTGGCCTGTTCAAGCACCGCCTTGCCTGGCAAAAACAATGCGCACAGCAGGGCGAAGGCATAGCTGACGGCAGCAATCAGCATTAGATTTCGAAAACCCACTAAATCTGCCAAAATAAAGGCCAAAGGAGGGCCAGCAATCCAGGCCACTGAAATCATGGCGCGCAAAGCGGCCTGATAAAGAGGTGCTATGTCGCCCTTGACCACGGTGCCGGCAATGGCAAAAAGCTGTGGCAAGGCCACAGAAGACACCAGCATAATCACGGCACCGATGATCAACACCTGCAAATAACTGGTCGCCCAAGCAAAGAGTAAGCAACCTAAGACCGAGGCCAAATTGGCCACCTGCACTAGCAGTCTGCGATTCATTCCCTTATCAGACAGATGGCCTATCAACTGACTGCCACCAATGCCAATGATGCTGTTGAGGGTAAAAAATATACCCACCTGCAGCGGGCTGGCACCAAACTCGCGCACCAAAAACAACCCAAAGACCGGAAACAAAGCGGCTCCGCTTAAACCAATAAGCAGGGAGTTAAGCAAGATAATGCCCCGCAGCCCCCTAACCAACTCCAACCACTTTGCCATGCTCACCTCAAATAGAAAGCCGAGCCTAGGCTCGGCAATAATTGTTCACTGCCCAACAACTCTAGGATTGCCGCTCTTTAGGCGGTATCCAACCCTCTAGGGTTTTTTGCTTGGTACGAGCCAGGGTTAACTGCTCGGCAGGTGCCGTTTTGGTCAACACCGAACCGGCACCCACATAGGCTTTATCCCCTATGGTTATGGGAGCCACCAGAGTGCAATTGGACCCCACAAAGGCATGCTCGCCAATGATGGTCGGGTGCTTGTTCACCCCATCGTAATTACAGCTAATGGTGCCGGCACCAATGTTACTGTAATCACCGACCTCGGCATCCCCTAGGTAGCTCAGATGGTTGGCCTTAGCACCAGCGCCCAAGCGTGTGTTTTTCAACTCAACGAAGTTACCCACTCGCGCTGACTCGCCAATCTCGGTGCCGGGGCGCAGGCGGGCAAAGGGGCCGATTTCGGCGTCTTGCGCTACCCGAACCTGACTAAGCAGACTGTAGGGGTAAATCACCACACCATCGGCCAAGTCAACATCCTCAAGGATGCAGCCAGCGCCAATGCGCACATTGCTGCCCAACTTTACCCTGCCCGACAACACCACATTGATGTCAATTTCGCAGTCATGGCCAGTTTCAACCGTGCCACGAATGTCAATGCGCTCAGGGTCACGCAGGCTCACGCCCTGACGCATCAAGCGGTCGGCCTGGGCACGCATGTAAGCACGCTCAAGATCGGCCAACTGCACCCGATCATTGATTCCAGCCACTTCCAGTTCGTCTTTTACCGCCAGCGCCCGCACATGCACGCCGTCTTCGACCGCAAGGCTAATGACATCGGTTAAATAATACTCGCCCTGAGCATTGATGTTGCGTAGGCGACTCA
>SKIB01000058.1 GCA_007116635.1 Saccharospirillaceae bacterium | reverse complement strand
GCAAAAAGATCGGCTTGCTGGCTGGATGCTTGGCTTTTTGCCTGTTTGGCTTGCTGTTCTGGTACTGCTTGGCCACTGCTGGCCTGCGGCAGGCTGGAATCTAGCCCATCCAGACGCTCTAACACCGGATGATCGCGCTTAGCGGGCGCGTCAGGCCCAACCTGCGCGTTAGACGCGCCGCTACTTTGGGCTTGCAGTTGCTGCAACTGCTTGGCTGCCATGCTAACCACCTCTTGGGGTACGCCAGCCAATTTGGCCACCGCCAAGCCGTAGCTTTTGCTTGCCGGCCCAGGAGCCAAGCGGTGTAAGAAAATCACCTGATCGCCATGTTCAGTGGCGTCCAGGTGCTGGTTGCGTACATTAGTCAGTTCATCGGCCAGGGCGGTCATTTCAAAATAATGGGTAGCAAACAGGGTTAAAGAACTGAGCTTAGTGGCCAGATGACGGGCACTGGCCCAAGCCAGCGACAGGCCATCATAGGTGCTGGTGCCACGACCCACTTCGTCCATCAACACCAAACTGCGCTCGGTGGCGTTATGCAGAATATTACTGGTTTCGGTCATCTCGACCATAAAGGTTGAACGGCCAGAGGCCAAATCATCGGCCGAGCCCATACGGGTAAAGATACGATCCACCAAACCAATACGCGCACTGGCTGCAGGCACAGCCATGCCCATTTGCGCCAGCAGTACAATCAAGGCCGTTTGCCGCATATAGGTACTCTTACCACCCATGTTGGGGCCGGTGATGATCTGCAGGCTGGACTCTGGGTTGAGGTGGGTGTCATTGGCAACAAAGGGGTGGTCAATGATGGCTTCAATCACCGGATGGCGGCCGGCATCGATCTGAATACCAATGCCACGATGCAGTTCGGGCATGACCCAGGATTGCTCCAACACCCATTTGGCCAGGCTGGCGTACAGATCCAACTCTGCCAAGGCATGTGCCATGGGCTGCAACCATTGCAGCTCCTTGGCCAGATCCTGCAACAGTTGCTCATAGAGATACTTTTCCCGAGCCAGAGCGCGACTTTGGCTGGTAAGGGCCTCTTCTTCATAGGACTTAAGCTCAGGGGTAATAAAGCGCTCGGCATTTTTTAGCGTTTGCCGGCGAATGTAATCCTCTGGCACTGCAACAGCTGCGGCCTTGCTGATCTCAATGTAAAAGCCGTGCACCCTGTTGTAACCCACCTTAAGACTGCTCAGACCAGTGCGCTCGCGTTCACGCTGCTCCAACTCCAACAAAAAGCCTTCGGATTGCTCGCCCATGGCACGCAGGCGATCCAGTTCAGCATCATAGCCCTTGGCCAGCACCCCGCCCTCACGAATGGTCACCGGCGGATTATCCAGCATGGCTTTACTCAGGCGCTCAGCCCATTCGGGCTTAGGGGTTAGCCATTGGCTGAGCTCGGCCAGACTGGCATTGGCTTGCAAGAGTTCCAGTTGCTGCTGAAACTCAGGCAACAACTGCAGGGTATCTCGTATCTTTAACAAATCACGAGGCCTGGCCGAGGCCAGCGCCACACGAGACAGAATGCGTTCAAGGTCGCCTACCTGAGTTAAAAGCGGCAATAAGGAATCGAAGGCATAGTCGGCTTGCAGGCTCAACAGGGCTTGCTGGCGTTGCTGCAGTTCGTGCAAACGGCGCGAGGGTCTTAGCAGGCGGCGCGACAACAGCCGACTGCCCATGGGCGTCACGCAATGATCCAGCAGCCAAATCAGGCTGTATTCGCGCTCGGCACGATTATTTAGCAGCAGTTCCAGATTTCGTCTACTGGCCTCATCAATGATGACCGAGTCGTCCAGGCGCTCGCGCTGCAGGCCACTGATGTGTGGCAATGCGGTTCGCTGGGTGTCGCGCACATAATCAAGCAAAGCACCAGCAGCGCAGATGGCAGGGCCCAAGTCCTGGGCATCAAAGCCGCTTAGATCCCGAGTAGCGAACTGCTGCAACAATTGGCGCTTGGCACTGTCGAACTCAAACAACCAAGGGCTGCGCCTACGCACCCTGGTGCTGTCTAGCTCTGGCCAAGATTGATCCTCACTAACAAGAATTTCAGTCGGATTAAGCCTTGCCAACTCAGCGTAAAGCTCAGCTTGACTGCAAGCTTCTGACACCACAAAGCGCCCTGCGCTGAGATCTAGATAGGCTAAGCCATGGCCTTGTTCAGCACGGTAAAGCGCCAATAATAGGTTTTCTTTTCTTGAATCCAAGAAGGCTTCGTCGGTCAGAGTGCCAGGCGTTAACACGCGCACTACCTTTCGCTCCACCGGACCCTTAGAGGTGGCTGGATCCCCTACCTGCTCACAAATGGCCACCCGCTGACCTGCTCGCACCAAGCGAGCGATGTAGCCTTCGGCCGCATGAAAGGGAATGCCGGCCATGGGGATGGGTTGGCCGCCGCTCTTGCCACGGGCAGTTAGGGTAATGTCCAGCAGCTGAGCCGCCAGCTTGGCGTCCTCATAAAAGAGTTCGTAAAAATCGCCCATGCGATAAAACAGCAGGTAGTCTTTGTGCTCGGCCTTGAGGCCAAGGTATTGCTGCATCATGGGGGTATGCTTTTCCAGTTGACTCATGAAGACCTAGTACCTGTAAAACAAAGGGCTCATATTAGTCAGTCTTGTTTGCGGAGAAAAGAGTAAAACACAAAAAATAATGCAAATAAGAATCAAAACTATCAATTAAAAATATACAGAATCTACTATATTTATAATTAATTGACCTTGATCAATGGCTAAGTCGTACCTAAAATAGCCGCTCTTAAAAATCGCTTAGGGGGATGCCATGGCATTTGTTGTTCTTGATAATTGCATTAAATGCAAATACACCGATTGCGTTGAAGTTTGCCCAGTTGACTGCTTCTATGAAGGCCCAAATTTTTTGGTTATTCACCCAGATGAGTGTATTGATTGTGCCCTTTGCGAGCCTGAGTGCCCAGCAAATGCCATCTTATCGGAAGACGAAGTTCCTGCGGATCAAACAGCCTTCATTGAATTGAATGCCGAGTTAGCTGAAGTATGGCCAAATATCACCGAGAAGAAAGACGCTCTTGCTGATGCCGACGAACAAAATGGGGTACCAGGTAAAATTGCCTTCCTTGAGCGTTAATAATAATTATTGTCATTTAAATAATTAATTAAAACCCAGCAGCTGCTGGGTTTTTAATATTGAGGTTTTTTATAGATGAAATCCATTAAACCTCAATCTTCATCCGCAAAAACATTACGACCGTTCAAGCCTTGCTTCTCCATGATTTCTCTTAAACGACGCAATGCTTCCACTTGAATCTGGCGTACACGCTCACGAGTTAAGCCAATTTCACTGCCAACCTGTTCAAGAGTAGATGCTTCATGACCCCGCAAACCAAAACGACGCGCCAATACATCACGCTGTTTGTCGTTCAAGTCATCTAACCACTGATCAATTTGTTCACGCAGATTATCATCGCGAACCTGTATTTCTGGATCCTGTGATCGCTCATCAGCCAGAGTTTCCAGCAAGGACTTATCACCATCTCCTGAATAGGGTGTATCGACCGAGGTAACACGCTCATTGAGGCTCAGCATACGCTCAACTTCAGAAACGGGCTTCTCGAGTAACTGAGCGATTTCTTCGGCGCTTGGTTCGTGATCTAATTTCTGTTGCAGCTCTCGTGCGGCACGCAAATAAACATTTAGCTCTTTCACCACATGAATGGGCAAACGAATGGTGCGGGTTTGATTCATGATCGCCCGCTCAATGGTTTGGCGAATCCACCAGGTAGCATAGGTAGAGAAACGAAAGCCGCGCTCTGGATCAAACTTTTCCACAGCGCGAATCAAGCCCAGATTGCCTTCTTCAATCAAATCCAACAAGGCAAGACCTCGATTAAGATAGCGGCGTGCAATTTTCACTACCAACCGCAAATTACTCTCAATCATACGTTTACGGCCATTAACATCACCCGACCTCGCCAAACGCGCAAAATAAACCTCTTCTTCTTGCGACAGCAAAGGGGAAAAGCCGATTTCATTGAGGTAAAGTTGCGTGGCGTCGAAGGTGGTCTTGGTGTTGGCCGTAATGTCATTGAGTTCTTCATCCTCAATGGTGTCATTACTGGCATCAAGCCCTAGATCATCAGCAGTAGCTTCGTCGACCCAGGGTAATTCAGAATCCAGTTCAGCTTCCTGAGCTCGGGCATGATTATGGTTGGCAGCAGACATTTTGTTTCTCCTCTGGGTTAAACCCCATGGTTATTATCTTGACCGGCTATCAAGACTTTAACGCTGAGGAAGAAACTGCAGTGGATCCACTGCTTTACCCTCTTGCCTCAGGTCAAAATGCAACAATGCACGGCTCTCTCTCTCTCCCATTTCGGCAATCTTGTCACCTGCTTTAACTTCCATCCCTTCAACCACATCAATGCGACTGAGATGGGCATAGGCGCTTAACCAGTTTGCCGAATGCTGCAAGATGATTAGGTTGCCGTATCCGCGTAAACCCGATCCCGCGAATACAACCCTAGCATCCTGTGTAGCCACTACAGCATCTCCTCTTTGACCCAGAATATCAATACCCGTTCTGGTGGCCAAAGCACTGGCAGGCGGGCGTTGAGTAGACCCAGGGTGAGGCCATAACCAGTTACCATTGGTAACACTTTTTGCAGGAGAAACAGGGGGCATAACTGGGGAAACGGCGGCAGAATTTTGACTTACAGTGTCCGAACTTTGCTGATTGTTTACCTGACCGGCTGAAATATCCTGACTGGCTACAGGGCGGGTAACAGTTGAAGAGTCCGCTGCAGTCAAGCGCAAGCGCTGGCCAGGATAGATGGTATAGGGGGGGCTAATGGCGTTATAGCTGGCCAATAGTCGATAATCCAAACTGTACTTTAGTGATATGGCATATAGGTTTTCTCCAGCCAAAACTAAGTGTGTATCGGGCTGTTGACTGGCTGAGCCAGTGGTTAGCTCTGTTGAGCCAGAAGCATTAGGCGCATGATTTTTAAGCGAACGATCCAAACTGATAAATTGTTGACTAGCACAGGCAGAAAGGAGCAGCAAAGCCACCCCAACAAGCAGACAATTTTTTGACAAGACAAAGCGTGAACTGGTCGACATTTACTTTCCGAGGTAACACTCAAAACGACATTTTTAATCCAAAAAAAACTAAAAAACCAAAGAATCTAGACAAAAAAATCTAAAGAAAATCACTTTTTATCCATGTGTTTGACCAAGAGAAGCAGCACGGCACCCAAAGCAAGACCCAAGATAGACGACAACCAGGGGCTAGCGTCCATGGACCAAGGCATTAACCGCTCGCCATTCTCGACATAGGGCCAGATGCTCGGCAGAGCACCCATGATAATGCCCAGCAAAAAAGCCAGAGTGCCATTATAAAAGCGCTTAAGCAGCCAGGTCAGCACATGAGCGCTGCAAAGCAAGCCAGACACACAGCCCAGCAGCAACAGTGACAGCAGCAGCAGGTTAAAGTCTTTTACCGCTGCCAGCACTGGGGCATACATGCCCAACAACAACAGAATGAAGGATCCTGAGATGCCTGGCAAGATCATGGCCGACACGGCAACAAAGCCAGCAAGTAAGAACATCCACCATGCAGGTGAGAAATCATGAGGCGTGAGACTGGTAATAAACAGAGCGAACAGCAATCCCGCCACCAACAAGACGCCCTGCTGCCATTGCCAATTAACCAGACGCAGCAAGCCGGGCAAAGAAGCCAAAATCAAACCATTGAACAGACTCCAAATGAAAATGGGCTGAAACTCCAGTAGGTAACTGATCAAGCGCGACAAGGAAAAAATACTGAGCAGCACGCCACCGAAGATGGCCAACAAAAACCAACCGTCAACCTGTTGCCAGGCTCCTGCAATGTCAAACCGCAGCAGTTTGCGGATGGCCTGCAGGTCTATGCTTTTCAGCGCCGCCAACAAACGTGCATAGATCCCCATGATCACTGCCAGCGTACCACCAGACACGCCGGGCACCAGATCGGCCGCCCCCATGATCATGCCTTTAATAACCAGTTGCCAAGCTTTCATAACTCTCCCGTTGGTTTTGCTTCAGTAATGAGGGGAACAAAGTACACATCTTCAATGGCCTGACGACGATAAAAGTCGCCCTGGCGCTCAATTAACATTAGGGATTGCTGCTGCTCACCCACAGGCAACAGCAGCAATCCACCCTCAGGATGCAACTGCTGCAGTAAGGCAGGGGGCACTTCCTGTGGGGCACAGGCAGCCAGAATGGCGTCAAAGGGTGCCAAATCAGGCAAACCTAAAAAGCCATCCCCCAGATAACAATGAATGTTGCGCAGCCCAAGGGCTTTAAAGCGCTGCAAGGCTCGGCGGTGCAAGGGCTCTAAACGTTCAATGCTGTACACTCGATCGGCCAATAACGCCAGCACCGCGGCCTGATAGCCAGAGCCAGTGCCCACTTCCAAAACTCGTTGCATGGGCCGACCCTGACGCAACAAACTGGTCATGCGCGCCACTATATAGGGTTGCGACAGGGTTTGACCATAACCAATGGGCAGGGCGCAATCCTCATAGGCCCTGTGCGCCAAGGCCTCATCGAGAAACAGATGCCTTGGCAGAGACTGAATGACTTCCAGCACCTCAGCATCCTCAATGCCTCTGTCAGACAAGCGTTCAATTAGGCGCTTGCGGGTACGCATCGAAATCATGCCAATACCCTTAAGCCACTCAGGGTTCACTCGCAACATGGTAGCTCCTGTTGCAAAGACCAATGATGAGTACGATCACTGCTGATGGGCGTAAGACTGGCATAGCCCTGAGCAATGGCATCAAAATCTGGCCCCTGCCCCTGACCAGGCAAGCCAACCCAATAATGGCTGTCACCCTTGGGGTTGAGCACGGCTTGCGCCGGAAGTGGCTTGTCCCGAGCGCCGAGCGCACAAAGACGAATGCCCTTGATCTGCGCCAAGGGCAAATCCGGCACATTTAGGCTCCATACTCTGCAACCACTGGCCAAGAGTTGCGGCCATGAATCCAGCAAGCGACTGACCATGGCCGCAGCACTGACAAAGTGCTGATGACCACAAAGGGAAACCGCTAAGCAGAGTTTGGCAAAATGTCGACCCTCTAAGGCCGCGCCCAGCGTACCAGAATACAGGCAATCGTCGCCCAAATTGGCGCCATGATTAATACCTGAAAGCACCAGATCCACACCCTCGGGGCGCAATAAGGACAACCCTAGCATCACCGAATCCGCTGGTGTGCCATCCACCCAATAACGGTCAGTGTCTTGCTGATGCAGACGCAAGGGGCGATCCAGAGTGATGGATTGGCTTTTGCCTGAACAGTCCTGCCTTGGTGCAACCATCAGCACCTGATGCTCAGCTGCAAGCGCAGCATGGAGCTGGGTGATACCCTCGGCCTGATAGCCATCATCGTTACTCAGTAGGATATTCAGTGCTTTGCAATTCATAATGGCATAACTCCTTTAGCAGAGCGGTCGCATAGCAACCCTTGGTTAGACGAAAGCTCAGCTCAACGGATTGCTCCTGCTGCACCATGCTGGCCTGGGTGGGCCAAAAACGGCAAGCGCGTCTTGCCTGTTGCAAACCCAATTGGCTCAGCCATTGTTGCTGTGGCGCAAAGGGTTCGAGACCCTGATGCTCAAACATCAGGGCTTGATCCTGTGGCAGGGTTTTACCTTGGCGACCAATCAGAGGCAAGCTTGGCTGGATCTCGCCTCGGGCGCAGCGCTGAGCGTTTTCTTCAGCTTGCTGCGCCAGGTTAACGAAACAAGACTGACCATCGCCCAGCAAGCAGAGTTCACCCAAGCGTAACTGCTGCCAGCTACCATCCGCTACTCGCTGCGCCAGCAACTCATTAAAGACCTGACTACGAACACTGGAAAGCAGCATATCGCGCTCATGCTTTTTAGGTTGATACTGACCAGCCATCCAGGCCATGGCCTGCTGGTAGTTATTGGCAGAAAAACGCTGCTCACCAAACCAGTTAGGCACCCCTTGCTGCACCAGAGTCTGCCAACGAGCGGATAAATCCTCAGACTGACCTCGAAGCAAGATTTGGAAGTAATTTCCCTTGTGGGTACCCACTCGCAGCTTACGCCCATGACGGGTAGCGCCTAGGATGGTCAAGCCTTCTGGCAAGGGGCCGGGCAGGGATTCGGCCAGACCCAGGTGCAGGGAGAACCACTGGCGACAGACCGCATGCCGGTCTTTACGGCCAGACCAACTGACCCTGGCCGGGCCAATGCCATAGGCCTTAGCCAGGCACTTGGCAGCCCAGGCGGTGTCCAGGCCGACCTTTTCCACCCATAACCACAGGTGCTCGCCCTGCCCGTCCAATTCTATGTCTAGGTCTTCAGTGACCACAAAATCTTGGGGGTAGGTTTTAAGAGCCAAGCTGCTGTTTGTCATCAACTCCCCTTATGCAGCAACACCACTGCGTCACAGGCGATGCCCTCTTCACGACCAACAAAGCCAAGCTTTTCCGTGGTGGTGGCCTTGACATTGACCTGACCTAATGAAATTTGCAGGTCTTGCGCCAAACAGTGGCACATGGCGTCGATATGGGGCGCAAGCTTGGGCTTTTGAGCGGCTATGGTGACATCCAGATTACCAATGCCGTAACCTAGGGCGTGGATCTGCTCTACTACCTGGCGCATTAGCATCCTGCTGTCAACGCCCTTATATTGCGGATCATCATCAGGGAAATGTCGACCAATGTCGCCAAGGGCTGCAGCGCCCAGAATGGCGTCGGTCACCGCATGCAGCACCACATCACCGTCCGAATGGGCTTCTAATCGGCGATGATAATCAATGGCCACGCCACCCAGGATCAATTTATGCTTACTCTGCTCTTGTTGTTTGCTTTGCCCTTGTTGTTC
>SKIB01000012.1 GCA_007116635.1 Saccharospirillaceae bacterium | reverse complement strand
GCATGATCACCATGGCACGAATCCCCTGATCAAAAAAGACAGCCTGCTCATCCCTTGGGGCCGCCAAAAATTGCGGATCCTGATGCAAATCTTCTAGGGCAAAGATGCTTTGTCTATTCATGGCCTGCTGCAGTTTGTTCATGAACCAGGGCATTTGCTCAGCCGTGACTGGTGCAACCTCATGAATGGCTGGCTTTACACCGGACGCTGTCCATTCATGGGTATTTTGCAAGGTCTGTTCATGGCCGCGAATCATGAACAGATAACTGCGATCGGCATGAAAAAACCTGCCCAGCATGGCTAACAACTGATGAATGGCATGATCATAGTTTTCCTGCTCGACCCCTACCAGTAAAGAACCAACATCCGCCAGCAGTCGATTCAGGCCACTTTGATACTGCAAATCCAGCTCTTGTTGTTTTTGTTGCTGGGCATCCTTGATGGTTCCGGTCAACCAAGACTGCTCATTACTGTAGGAACGAAAGGCCAGATCCACCCAACGCACAGCACCTGAGGACTCGAACATGCGCAAAGACAAGGACTGTACTTCGGCCGCAGCGGATAAGGCCATATTAAAGGCATACTGATCTTCTGGATGAATCAGCTCCCACCAGCTCAGCTGCAACAATTGCTCTTGCTGGTAGCCCAATAGCTGCAGCAAAGCAGGGTTACTCAATAAGATGCGGTTTTTGCTGGCGACAAATATGCCCACAGGAGAAAGGTCGGTTACGGTTTTAAACAGCCGATCTTGCTTTTCCAGCCTGTCTGATTCCCGTGACAACAATAACTTTAACTTAAGAATCTGATTTTTGCGCCAATAAAGCATAATCATCAGAAACAGCAACACAGCCAAGAGGAGCAACCAGAGCCAATCAGCTTTACGAGAAAGATAATCGGCATAGGGATCTAGCAGCCTAGTATGGTCACCATTAGCGCTTATCATGGATTCAAGATCAACCATCCAAGCTTGATTCTGCTGCAGAACGGCAGCCCTCAAGGGCTGCTGATAGAGCAGCAGATAGGGTTCGAACTGATCCTCCAGACCAAGCTGCTGCAACTGATTCATGGCTGTTTGCTCATCGGCAACAAAGATGTGCACCGCCTCTAAGGCCAGGGCTTGATACAGATCCTGAGCATCGGCAAAGGCTACCTCCAACCAGGAAGAAAAGTGCTGACGGACAAAGCTCTGCTCAAAGGTTTGATTAACGACGCCGTATTCCAACGCCATAAGGGAGTCCAAACAGCAACCAAGATGTTCCTTACGCACGAATAGCGTGCCCCTAATACTAAACAGTGGCTGACTGAAAGTTAGGTATTGTGAACGCTCATCGTTTTGAATCAGGCCGGTATGAACATGGGCCTGCCCCTGTTGCAAGGCTTCCAGACTGTACTCCCAAGGCAACAATAAGAACTCGATCTCTAAACCCTGTTGCTGCCCGAGCTGCTGCCACAGCTCAATCAATACCCCTTGAGGCTGAGCGTCTTGATCCAAGTAGCTGTAGGGCGCTGCAGCATGATCATTAGTCACTACTAGCGGCCGTGGCAGTCCTGCGCTGGCCGTGCTGAACGCCAGCCAGACTAGGCCAAAGCAAAAGCCAAGCAGACGGAAAAGTCGTGCCATGATTCGTCCAATGAAAGGGATACCTACTAACTATAGACAGCAACAAATAGACTCGCCAGCTACTGGACTTGCAGGTTACAAAAAAGCACTCAGGCCACAAGGCGCCAGTTAAAACTGATCGTCCATCTTCAGGCTAAGTTTGTCGGCCTGGCCAGACAAGAAATTAGCATCCGTCTCTTGGCCAAGCTTGATCATCAGGCGCAAATCATTGGGGCTGTCGGCATGGCTGATGGCGTCTTCATAAGTGATTTCACCCTGAGCATAGAGCGTGTAAAGCGACTGGTCGAAGGTTTGCATACCCTGCTCAGTAGACTTACTCATCAACTCTTTTAGTAAGTGCACATCACCTTTACGAATGTGGTCTGAAACCAAGGGCGTGCCCAGCATTACCTCAATGGCTGCACGACGGCCCTTGCCATCTGGTGTGGGCACTAACTGCTGGGCGACAATGCCGCGCAGGTTGAGGGATAAGTCCATCCATAGTTGGCGCTGACGATCGGCAGGGAAGAAGTGCATGATGCGGTCAAGAGCCTGGTTGGCGTTGTTGGCGTGCAAGGTAGCCAGGCAAAGATGACCCGTTTCCGCAAAGGCCAAGGCGTATTCCATGGTCTCCCGAGTGCGCACCTCACCGATCATGATCACATCTGGAGCCTGACGCAGGGTATTCTTTAGGGCGACTTCAAAGGACTCGGTATCAATACCGACTTCGCGCTGGGTAACGATGCAGCTCTCGTGCTGGTGAATGAACTCGATCGGGTCCTCGATGGAGATAATGTGCCCCTGGGAGTTGCGATTACGATGACCAATCATGGCCGCCAAGGAGGTAGACTTGCCCGTACCCGTGGCACCAACAAAGAACACTAGACCACGCTTGGTCATGGCTAGCTTTTTGATAACCTCTGGCAGCTTCAGCTCTTCAATACGTGGGATGCGGGTTTCAATCCGGCGCAACACCATGCCAGCTAGGTTGCGCTGGTGATAGGCGCTGACGCGAAAGCGGCCTACGCCGCGCGCCGAAATGGCAAAATTGGCTTCCAAGGTTTCAATAAATTCTTGGCGCTGACGCTCATTCATGATGGAAAACACCATCTCGCGCGTCTGCTCAGGCGTGAGCGGGGCTTTACTCACCGGATGGATCTTGCCGTTGATTTTGATACTAGGGGCCACACCTGCGGTAATGAAAAGGTCAGACGCACCCTTATCAACCATCAACTTTAATAACTTATCAAAATCCATCATCTTCTCCTGTTTGGCACTCGCTAGCCTGCGCAATGTTCATGCTGCACTCATTGAATTGCAGGCAGCTATGTCTAGGGCTAACCATTTTAATGGCGGTCAGTAATTAAAAATTCTCTGGGAATTTGGCTTTTTCCCGTGCCGACTCGCGGCTGATCACACCCTTTTGCACTAAGCCTAGCAATGACTGATCCAGAGTAATCATACCCACATTTGCCCCAGTCTGAATGGCCGAATACATCTGCGCCACCTTGTCTTCACGAATCAGGTTACGAATGGCCGGCGTACCGCGCATGATTTCATGGGC
Source organism: Saccharospirillaceae bacterium (assembly GCA_007116635.1). GTDB lineage: Bacteria > Pseudomonadota > Gammaproteobacteria > Pseudomonadales > Natronospirillaceae > SKIB01. Next base: position 58,422 of record SKIB01000012.1, on the reverse strand, counting down.
AGCTACTCGACCACCGTTTTTGCGCTTCAGCAGGGTTTGCGACACCACGGCCTGCAAGGATTCCGACAGCATCGAACGCACCATGGCTTTTTCTTCTGCGGGAAACACGTCAATGATACGGTCAATGGTCTTGGCGGCACTGGTGGTGTGCAGGGTGCCAAACACTAGGTGACCGGTTTCGGCCGCAGTGAGCGCCAGACGAATGGTTTCCATGTCACGCATCTCACCCACCAGAATCACGTCTGGGTCTTCCCGCAAGGCCGAGCGCAGTGCTTCACTAAAGCCATGGGTGTCACGATGCACTTCACGCTGGTTAACCAAGGAACGTTTGGAGTCGTGCACAAATTCGATAGGGTCTTCAATGGTCAGAATGTGCATGTACTTGGTTTCGTTGATGTAGTTCATCATCGCCGCCAAGGAAGTCGACTTACCTGAACCCGTGGGGCCGGTCACCAGCACTAGGCCACGAGCGGCATCGGAAATGTCTTTGAAAACTGGCCCCATGCCAAGGTCGTCCATGGTCAACACCTTGGATGGAATGGTACGGAACACCGCGCCGGCGCCACGATTATGATTAAAGGCGTTAACACGAAAACGGGCCACACCAGGCACTTCAAAGGAAAAGTCAGTCTCCAAAAACTCTTCAAAGTCTTTGCGCTGTTTATCATTCATGATGTCATACACCAATGAGTGAACATCCTTGTGCTCCAGCGGTGCGACATTGATACGGCGCATTTCACCATCAACACGTATCATAGGTGGCAAATCAGCTGACAAATGCAAGTCTGATGCTTTTTGTTTCACGCTAAAGGCAAGTAATTCGGTAATATCCATGGCAACCCTCAATTGACACTGATCTAACGCCAGTAATCATTTATCATTATTAGCACTTTCTACTGAACAGAGGCACAGATGTCCAGTATTGTTGAAAACCTAGAGCAAGTCATGCGCCAAATGCGTTTGGCAGAACAACAAAGTAACAGAAAGCCGGGTTCGGTAAAACTGTTAGCGGTGTCGAAAAAGCACCCGAGTTCCGCAATTCGTGAAGCCTTTAGCGCAGGCCAACTGGCCTTTGGCGAAAACTATGTGCAAGAAGCACTGGCCAAGCAACAGGAAGTGCAAGACTTACCCCTGGAGTGGCATCTTATTGGCCCGCTACAAAGCAACAAAGCCAAAGAAGTGGCGCAGCAGTTTGACTGGCTACACACCCTAGACCGGCTCAAGCTGGCCGAAAAGCTCAGCCAACACCGGCCAGCTGAGGTTCCACCTCTGAATGTACTGTTGCAAGTCAACATCAGCCAAGATCCTGCCAAGGCTGGCATCCTGCCTGAGGAGATCACTAGCCTAGCGCAGCAGGTTGCTCAATTGCCCGGCCTGCAGCTACGCGGTTTGATGACCATTTTGGCGCTTGACCTCAGCCCTGAGCAGCAACGGGCCGACTACATGAAAATGCAGCAACACTTGACCCAGCTGCAAGCAATCTTACCAGACTGTGATACCCTATCCATGGGCATGAGTGACGATTTGCCGCAGGCCATTGCCGCCGGCAGCACCATGGTGAGGATAGGCACCGCAATTTTTGGCACAAGGGGAATATAATGAGCAAACAAGTCTTTATTGGTGGTGGCAACATGGCCACCGCCATCATTGCTGGCCTGATTCAACAAGGCAGGGTTCCAGCTGAAATCGCGGTCGCCGACCCCAGCACCGAGCGACTCGCTGCGCTTGCCAAACAATATGCCGTGCGCACCCAAAGCGATAACCATCAAGCCTTGGCCGAAGCCGAGGTATTGATCTTGGCGGTCAAGCCTCAGGTGATGCAGCAGGTGTGCGTCAGCATCGCCAGCAAGGTCCAAGAACGCCAACCCTTGATCATTTCCGTGGCCGCTGGCCTCACCGCTGAGCAGATCGAAGGCTGGCTGGGCGGTAATCTGGCCGTGGTACGTGTCATGCCCAATACCCCAGCCATGGTCGGAGCAGGCATGAGCGGGCTCTGGGCAAATGAACGAGTCAATGAACTCCAACAGCAACAGGCAGAGCAGATGTTTACCGCTGTGGGCGAAGTCCTGGTGGTTAACGACCAACAGCAACTACACGACATCACCGCCATTTCCGGCAGTGGCCCAGCCTACTTTTACCTATTCATGGAAGCCATGATGGAGCAAGCGCAAGCCATGGGCTTTGACAGTCGTCAGGCCAAACGCCTAGTGGCGCAAACCGCTTTGGGTGCCGCTCAGATGGTGATGGAACATGGCAAGCCGGGCGAGCTGAAACGCAATGTGATGTCGCCAGGCGGCACCACCGAGCGCGCCATTAAACACTTTGAGGAGAAAGGGCTACCGAATTTGGTCGCCGAAGCCATGTTGGTGTGCCGTGAGCGCAGCATCGAAATGGCCTCATTATCCGCCAAAACAGGAGACTGATTCATGGCTACTGGCATCGTTGCCCTGCTGGTTAGGGTTGCTTTTTCCATCGTCATCATTGCGCTGGTGGCGCGTTTTTTAGCACGCTTAGGCAAAGCAGACAGCTTTAACCCCTTGGCGCAAACCATCGCTGCCATTACCAACCCCATTTTGCGCCCAGTACAGATGCTGGTGCGCAGCTATCGCGGCTTTGATTTGCCGGCCTTGCTAATGATTTGGCTGGCGCAGCTGCTGCTGGCTGTGATCATGATCAGCCTATCGGGCAATGCTGGCGTGCTGGCCAGCAATCTGGTGACCCTGATTTCGTGGTCATTGCTGGGTATGGCCGCCATCATCATGGAAGTGCTGCGTTGGAGCATGCTGATCGTGGCCATCGGCAGCTTTTTAACCATGGGTAGCTACAACCCATTTTTGGCCTTTATTGCTCGAATGATTGAGCCCTTCGTCGGCCCCTTCCGCCGCTTAAACCTGCAAGTAGGCATTTTAGACCTATCATTCTTGCTGGCCTTTTTAGCCCTAACCATCTTAAAAAACTTTGTTTTGCTTGGCCTGGCGCAGCAACTGGGTTATCGAGGTGGCCTATTCATTGGACTGTAATTGGGAACCCTAATGTCTGAATACAACTCCACTGGCTCTGTTGGAATAGTCGAGCCACAAAAAATGCACTTTGCCGAGCCCTTGCCGCTGCGTTGTGGCCGCTCGCTGGCCAACTATGAGCTGATGTACGAAACCTATGGCCAGCTCAATGCCGAAGGCACCAACGCCATCTTGATTTGCCACGCCCTGTCTGGCAATCACCATGCGGCTGGCCTACACCATGCAGACGACAAAAAGCCCGGCTGGTGGGACGCTTGCATCGGTCCTGGCAAAGCCATTGACACCAACCACTTTTTTATCATCTCAATGAACAACCTAGGGGGTTGTCACGGCTCCACCGGCCCCTCGTCCATCAATCCAGAAACCAATGAGCACTATGGCCCGGAATTTCCGGTCATGGCGGTGCGCGATTGGGTGAAATCCCAATACCGCCTGGTGGTGGCCCTGGGCGTTAACCGCTTGGCGGCGGTGATTGGCGGCTCCTTGGGTGGCATGCAAGCCCTGCGCTGGAGCATTGATTACCCAGACTTTGTGCAGCGCATTGCGGTCATTGCCTCGGCGCCCAAGTTAACGGCGCAAAACATCGCCTTTAACGAAGTGGCCCGCCAAGCCATTATTTCCGACCCCGCCTTCCATGAAGGGCGCTATTATCAGCACAAAACCTACCCCAGCAAGGGGCTGATGCTGGCTCGAATGCTGGGCCACATTACCTATTTGTCGGACGACGCCATGCGTGACAAGTTTGGCCGCGACCTGAGGGTCGGCAAGCTGAACTTTAACTTTGATGTCGATTTTCAGGTTGAGAGCTATCTGCGTTATCAGGGGGAGAACTTTTCTTCCAAGTTCGATGCCAACACCTACCTGCTGATGACCAAGGCACTGGACTACTTTGACCCCGCCGCCGACCACGATGGTGATCTGGCGCGCTGCTTGGCGCAGGCCAAGAGCAAGTTCTTGGTGGTATCCTTTTCAACCGACTGGCGCTTTTCGCCTGAGCGCTCGCGTGAGATCGTCGATGCCTTGCTGGCGGCGAAAAAAGAAGTCAGCTATGCTGAAATTGACGCCCCCCAGGGTCATGATGCCTTCTTGTTCCCCATTGCGCCCTATGTGCAGGCCTTGCGTGGCTTTTTACAGCCCGAGGTCAAAACAGAGCTGCCCAACCGTGCCGACCTGCAATTGATCCGCGACTGGATACCCTCAGGAGCCTCGGTGCTGGATCTGGGTTGTGGTCAGGGTGAGCTGCTGCAAAGCATCCGCGACAAATCCAAGCTCAGCATTGGCATGGAAATCGACACCGACAAGCTGGTGAACGGCGTGGCTCATGGCCTTAACCTAGTGGATCAAGACCTAAACCATGGCCTAACCAGCCTGGCCGATGGCAGCTTTGACATGGTGCTGATGACCCAAGCCCTGCAAGCCGTGGATCGCCCGGATCTGATGCTCAAAGAGATGGTGCGCGTGGGCAAAGAAGCCATTGTCACCTTCCCTAACTTTGGCCATTGGACCACCCGCTTTTACCTAGGCTTCCGTGGCCGTATGCCCATGAGCAAGGCGCTGCCCCATGCTTGGTACAACACGCCCAACATTCACCTATGCACCTTTAATGATTTTGAAGATCTGTGTGCGCAATCGGGCGTAAGAATCATCAAGCGTCTGGTGGTCAATGATCAGCATCAGTCCACTGCCCTGATTAACCTAATGCCCAACCTGTTGGGTGAAATAGCCATTTATCATCTATGCCAAGCCTAAATTCCTTGCCTCGTCTGCGCTCAATAACCCAACTGCTGCTGGCTTTGGCTGTGCTCGCTGTCTTGGCTCTACCGGCCAAGGCCGGGCAGAGCCTCAATTTTGGCGAGTACCAGTTGCATTACATGGCGCTGTCGACCGCCAGTCTGAGGCCAGAGTTTGCTGAGCAATATGGCCTACCACGCTCGGATCGGCGCGCCTACCTCAACCTGTCGGTGACCCGCATGGTGGACGGCGTGCCCATGCCGGTGCCTGCTGAAATCAGCGGCATTCGCCGCAACCTCATTGGCCAACAATTCCCATTGCGCCTGACCGAAGTGCGCGAAGGCTTGGGCATCTATTATTTGGATGACTTCCCCTACACCGCACGCGAGCCCATTCGCTTTCGCGTGGAAGTGCAACCTGAAGGCAGCGAGCGCAGCTGGACCCTGAACTTTGAGCAACGGGTCTATGCTGTTAATCGTTAGTCTGTGAATCGCTAGCCTGTAAATCACTTATCCGTTAATCCTTTGCCCGTTAATCTTTGCCAAATCTAGGATGCCCCATGACCCTTGCACGCCCCGAACAACTGGTACTGGCCAGCCACAACCAAGGCAAAATCAAAGAGTTGCAACTGCTACTTGAGCCCCTGAGCATCAACGTCTTGGGCCTGGCCGAACTTGGCCTGCCCGCGCCGGAAGAAACCGGACTCAGCTTTGTCGAAAACGCCATTCTCAAAGCACGCGCCGCCAGCCAAGCCTCTGGCCTGCCTGCGCTGGCCGACGATTCGGGCTTGGTTGTGCCCGCCCTAAAAGGCGAGCCCGGCATTTACAGCGCGCGCTACGCCGGCCCTGAGGCCAATGACCAGCGCAATTACCAGTTACTGCTCGAACGCATGGCTGGTTTCACAGGCATTGAGCGCCAAGCCTACTTCGTCTGTGCCCTGGCCTATGTGCAGCACGGTCAAGACCCCCTGCCCTGGCTGGGTCAAGGCCAATGGCCAGGCGAAATCGTCCCCCCTCAAGGCGAAAGCGGCTTTGGCTATGACCCGGTGTTCTACCTGCCTGAACTGCAGCAAACCGCAGCCCAGCTCGACAAGGTGCAAAAAGCCAAGCTGAGCCATCGTGGACGCGCCATGGAACAACTACTGGCGGCCTGGCAAAGCGCTTAACGGTCCGGGGTTTTGCCCCTTAAGCTGCATGTGCCCGTCATCCTGCGCGACGTCGCAGGATCTCCGCCACGCCTCAAAGACCCTGCGACTGCGCCAGTTACTGGCAGTAAGGCTGGACATCCTAGGGCCTACAGCAAGCCTACTCAAACCTGAGGCTGAGCCAGCATCCGTTTGGGCGAATAGCGGCCTAGCAGCCAAAGCGCCCAAATAAAGCTCAGTACTTCGGCCAGCGGCAAGGCTATGATGAAGGGCCATTCTGGCAACAAGAAGTAGAGCAACAACAGCAGGAGCACCGGCAACACCAGCGCTCTTGCCAAGGCGATGCTCGACGACTGCAGCGCAAGCTGCAGCGCCGTTAAATAAGCACTGATGATCATGGTAAAGCCATTGACCAAAAACAGCGGCCAGATCAGCCAAATCAAGGACACCGCCAAGGCAGCGATCTCGGTTTCTTCTGCAGGTAAAAAGGCCAGCACCAGGATCTCACTGAAGCCCAGCAGTATGGCAATACAGAAGCCTGCCACCAGCAAGGCCGTAGCCGCCAAGGTGCGCAGATACTGCTCAATGCGCCGCTGCTGGCGAGCACCGTAATTCTGGCTAACAAAGACCGAGCAGGTATCAGCCATGGAAAACACCAGCATCATGCCCACCACCAGCAGGTAGTTAAGCACGGTGATGGCGGCCACACCCTCGACACCATAACGAGTGATGAACAGCCAATTAAGCAACAGCGCCAAAATGGAGCCCGACACCTCGTTAACAAACTCACTCAAGCCATTAAAGGCCGAACGAAACAGCTCCGACCACTGACGCTGCCGCCAACGAAAATGCAAATGCTTGTCGGCGCGAAACAGGTAACTAAGCAACACCAGCATGGGCAAGGCTTGAGAAATGCCCGTCGCCCAGGCCGCACCGGCCAAGCCCCAGCCCAGATGGGCAATGAACAGCCAATCCAGCACAATATTGACCAGCGCGCCAAGGGCCAGCGCGCCTGCGGCCAGGTTGGGAAAACCATCGACCCGGACAAAAAAGTACAGCACCACGGTGACCAGCTGAGTCCAAACAAAGAGCAGGGTGATGCGCCAATAGCTCCGCATCAGGGGCAACAGCTCGTCGTTGCCACCAAGGGCTCGCAGCAGCCAGTCTTGATACAGATAGCCCAGCACCGTCACCACTAGAGCCAGCAGTAACACCAGCATCAGGGTCTTGGAGAAAATATTACTGGCCGCCTGAGGATCGCCCTCCCCTAGGTACTTACCTGCGCGCACCGAGCCACCCATGGTGAGCATAAAGGTAAGACCAAAGAGCAAACCAAAAAAGGGAATGATCAGGTTCAGCGCCGCTAAGGCATGGCCACCCACCAGATTGCCAATGAACAGGCCATCAACAATATTGGCGGTCGACATGGCCAGCAAACCAAACAAGGACGGCAACCAATAGCGGAAAAAGGTCGGCAGGATCGGGCTTTGCAGCGCGTGGTTAATGCGGCTGGTGTCGGACATAGCTAAGATTCCAAACATTGGGCCGCACAGTATAGAGCCAATCTTGACCCAGCCCTAGTGAGCTTTGCGACCGTTTGTCCGTTTTATCTGGATAAGCTGGTGGATGAATTGGCCAAGGGCCGAACAATGGAGAAGATTTTGCGCAGCTAGCGCAGTCACCCAGATTTAACTGCCTAGGATTAAGCTTGCCCACTGCGCTGCAAACCACCAGGGTTGCATGCTTCTCTAGCTAGCTTTCAGATGGCCGCCAGAGAACCACTGTACAAAAAACAGCCTTTCTTGTCGGTAATTAGCTTCTTGCTGAACTACTGGTATGATCGCAGAAGGTTGGTAATGTTAACACCTGTACCGGAGTTAATGTTAACACTTGCACAAACTACTCCCTAGGAGGGCAGCATGAAATTACTGATTATTGAAGACGATCTGACCGTCGCCCAGTCACTGGTTAAGGGCTTGCAGCAGCAAGGGCACAGCATTGAGCACAGCCCTGACGGCAAAGAAGGCTTGGAGCGGGCACAAAAAGGCCATTACGATGTGTTGATTGTCGATCGCATGCTGCCCAGCATGGACGGCCTGGACATCGTGCGCAAGCTACGCCAAGAACAGGACGAAACCCCAGTATTGCTGCTCAGCGCCCTAGGTGAAGTCGACCAAAGGGTTGAAGGCCTAACTGCGGGTGGTGATGACTACCTGACCAAGCCCTTCGCCTTTCCTGAGCTGCTGGCACGTCTGGATGCGCTCTCAAGGCGCAAAATCGAAACTCGTGAAGTGACCGAGCTTCAGGTTGCTAACCTGCGCATTGATCTGGTTAAGCGTCAGGCCTACCGCGAGCAGAAAAAGATCCACTTACAGCAGCGCGAGATGCGACTTCTCGAATATTTAATGCGCCATGAGGGCCAAATCGTTACTCGTAACATGCTATTGGAGAACGTTTGGGATTATAATTTCGACCCTCAGACCAATGTTATTGACGTGCACATTTCCCGTTTACGGCAAAAAATTGATCGTGATTACGAGCCAAAATTAATCCATACCGTTCGGGGTGCCGGCTATGTCCTCTCTGCGGATTTTGTCGCTGATTCGTAGCTCCAGTTTTCGCTTTGCGTTACTGGTTATCAGTATGCTTTGGGGGGCAGTTGCCTGCCTCCTATTGATGCTCTATTTGTTGATCCGCTCTACTCTCCTAAGCCAAATGGAAGCCCAGCTTGACCGTGAGTTGGCTTTCTTGCGTCAAGAGCTGGTGCAACATGGCAGTATCTTTTCATTGTTAGAGCGTTGGAATCAGCGCCCACCCGGACAAAGGATGGTGCAGTTTGTCACCCCTGAGGAAACAGTTACTATCAGCGTGCCCACTGAGGGTCAATTGTTTTTGGTTAAAGATGATCCTCGCTGGGACATCTCAGGCGCGCAAATGCAGCTGTTACCCATCATCTACAGTGGTGGCAATAGCCTGATTGCCTGGAAAGAACTCAGCCTAGGATCAGGGCGCTTCATTCGCCTAGGCCTTGAAGCAGATTACCTTGAACGTGTAAATAACGCCATGCGCACAGCTCTATTGTATGGTCTCGGCAGTACACTGTTACTGGCAATTTTTGGTTCCTTGGTCATTACTCGTAAAACCCTGGTTAGACTTAATTTGGTCAACCAAACCTGCAGTCAAATCATGCAGGGCGACCTCAATATGCGGGTGCCCCTTTCTGGTCGAAACGACGATTACGACATACTTGCCACGCGCATCAATGACATGCTGGATCAGATCCAAAGGCTGATGGGCGGCATTCACCGAGTGTCAGATAACATTGCTCATGATCTAAAAACACCCCTAACTCGGCTGCGTAGCCGCTTGGAACTGCTGCATCATCAAGCCAGTAAAGATGACATCGATGATGTGATCCATGAAGCTGACCGCATGCTGTCGATCTTTAATGGCCTGCTGCGTCTATCGCGTCTGGAAGCAGGTCGGCTGATCATTCGCCGTGAGCCTGTCGACTTAGTTCCGCTGGTGACCGACATCTGTGAGCTGTACGAACCCCTGGCCGAGGACCGTGAACAAGAGCTGCTGTTTAATTGCCAACTGGTCAACGCGGCCACCCAGGGTGATGTTGACCTTCTGTTCCAGACCCTCAGCAACCTGCTGGATAATGCCATCAAGTACACCCCTGAGCAGGGTAAAATTCAGGTTAGCCTCACCGAGCATGGCCCATACCTTTGGTGTGTCGAGGTCTTGGATGGTGGCCCTGGCATTCCAGAAGAGGAGCAAAGCAAGGTTTTTGATCGATTTTACCGCATGGAGTCGCACCGTAATTCAGCAGGCAATGGCCTGGGTCTGTCGTTAGTCAAGGTAGTGGCTGAGTTGCACCAAGCAGAGCTGTTGCTACAGAGCGAAAGCCCTGGCCTGAGGGTTCGCCTTCTTCTGCATAAAAAAGACTCTGATTATTCATCTTAAACCAAGCCTTGAGCCAAGGATGGTCATCGTAATTCCGGTTTATACCTGGTTTTTAATGGCCATGACCGTTTTTTAGACAATTTTTCTAAGGTCCATCTTAACCTTGGCTCTGAGCTTGTGTTAGAATCCACCGCCTTAATTTCACTTGTGGGTAGGCTGTGTTGCTATTTAAAGCTGCCTTGGCAAATAATTGTCATAATTATTTGCCTAAACTATGACCACCCACGATTTTTAAACTCTGAAAGCCGAGAGCAGCAATGACTGAACTAGCAAAATACAGAAACATTGGTATTTTTGCCCACGTAGACGCGGGTAAGACCACCACCACTGAGCGTATCCTGAAACTTACAGGTAAAATCCACAAGCTTGGTGACACTCATGATGGTTCTACCACTACCGACTTCATGGAACAGGAAGCAGAGCGCGGCATTACCATTCAGTCTGCTGCCACTACCTGTTTCTGGAACGATCACCGCCTCAACGTTATTGATACTCCTGGACACGTTGACTTCACCGTTGAAGTTTACCGTTCTTTAAAAGTTCTGGACGGTGGTATCGGTGTATTCTGTGGTTCTGGTGGTGTTGAGCCTCAGTCAGAAACCAACTGGCGTTACGCAAACGATTCTAAAGTGGCTCGTTTGATTTTCGTTAACAAGCTGGACCGCATCGGTGCTGACTTTTACCGCGTTGTTGACCAAGTGCGCAACGTATTGGCTGCCAAGCCATTGGTGATGACCCTGCCAATTGGCATCGAAGATGATTTCGTCGGTGTCGTTGACGTGCTTACTAAGAAAGCCTATGTTTGGGACGATTCTGGCCTTCCAGAAAACTACAGCGAACAAGAAGTACCCGCTGACTTGGTTGACAAGGTTGAGCAGTACCACCAAGAGCTTGTCGAAACCGCTGTTGAAATGGACGATGAGCTGATGATGGCCTACATGGAAGGCGAAACACCTAGCATCGAACAGCTTAAAGCCTGTATCCGCAAAGGTACTCGTGATCTAGAGTTCTTCCCTACTTTCTGTGGCTCAGCCTACAAAAACAAGGGCATTCAACTTATTCTTAATGCCGTTGTCGATTATCTGCCAAGCCCAACAGAGGTTAACCCTCAGCCGCTGACAGACACCGAGACCGGTGAGCCAACGGGTGAGGTTGCCACTGTTTCTGCCGATGAGCCACTGCGCGCTCTGGCGTTCAAAATCATGGACGACCGTTTCGGCGCCCTGACCTTCGTACGTCTGTACTCTGGCAAGCTGAACAAGGGTGATACCATCCTGAACTCAGCCACGGGTAAAACCGAACGTATCGGCCGTATGTGCGAAATGCACGCTGATGAGCGTAACGAAATCACCTCTGCTTCTGCCGGTGACATCATCGCCATCGTCGGCATGAAGAACGTTAAAACTGGTCACACTCTGTGCGATCCAAACAATGAGTGCACCCTTGAGCCAATGATCTTCCCTGAGCCAGTAATTTCCATTGCTGTTGCACCAAAAGACAAGGGCGGTGCAGAGAAAATGGGTATTGCCATTGGTAAACTGGTGTCTGAAGACCCAACTTTCCAGGTTGAGACCGATCAAGAGTCTGGCGAAACCATTCTTAAAGGCATGGGTGAGCTTCACCTTGATATTAAGGTCGATATTCTCAAGCGTACCTATGGTATCGAACTGGTTGTGGGTCAACCACAGGTAGCTTACCGTGAAACCATTACCAGCCCTGTAGAAGACAGCTACACCCACAAGAAGCAATCTGGTGGTTCGGGTCAATTTGGTAAGATCGATTATCGCATCCGTCCTGGTGAGCAAGGTTCTGGTTTCAGCTTCAGCACCACAGTAGTGGGCGGTACAGTACCTAAGGAATTCTTCCCTGCCATTCAAAAAGGCTTCGAAGAAATGATGCAACAAGGCGTCTTGGCCGGTTACCCTGTACTAGACGTTGAGATTGAAGTATTCGATGGTGGCTTCCACGCCGTTGACTCTTCTGCCATCGCCTTCGAATTGGCGGCTAAGGGCGCATTCCGCCAATCCATCCCTAAAGCAGCACCTCAGATTCTTGAACCAGTGATGAAGGTTGATGTTTTCACCCCTGAAGATCACGTTGGTGATGTCATTGGTGACCTCAACCGTCGCCGTGGCATGATCAAGGACCAAGAGCCTGGTGCAACTGGTGTACGGGTTAAAGCAGATGTACCCCTGTCAGAAATGTTCGGCTACATTGGCCAGCTGCGTACCATGACTTCTGGTCGTGGTCAGTTCTCTATGGAGTTCAGCCACTACTCTCCTTGCCCACAAAACGTGGCCGAGACTGTTATTGCTGAAGCCAAGAAACGTAAAGAAGAAAAGAACAAGTAATCCGCTTGTGAAAAAAACCAGCTTCGGCTGGTTTTTTTATGCCCTGCCAATAGGCTCTGTTTCCAAGCAAGGTCGTCCAAGCTTTGCCAGCATAATTGCAACAATACTCCACTAGGCTAGGGTTATTGATCTAGCTCGGCACAAGCCTGAGCAAAAGTAGTATAATGCTCACCAATTCTCAGACTGCTCTATGGCCCAACACATAATTGAGGTGATTTATGGTAAAAAAAATCGGCATACTAACCAGTGGTGGTGACGCTCCCGGCATGAACGCAGCTATTCGTGCCGTAGCTCGCAGTGCCATGGACAAGGGTTTAGAAGTGGTAGGCATACAGGATGGCTACCTCGGCCTATTTGAAAACCGCATGATTCCGCTGCAGCGCCATGACGTATCTAACCTGCTCAATCGTGGTGGCACCTTCTTAGGCTCGGCGCGTTTTCCACAATTCCGTGAAGTGGAAACCCGACAGCAAGCCATCGAGAACCTCAAAGCCAACCATATTGATGCCTTAGTGGTGATTGGCGGTGACGGCTCTTACATGGGTGCCAAGAAGCTCACTGAAATGGGCTTCCCATGCATTGGTCTGCCGGGCACCATCGACAATGACATTCCAGGCACCGAGTTCACCATTGGTTTTCAGTCCGCTTTAGAATGCGCCCTGGATGCCATTGATCGCTTGCGTGACACCTCTTCTTCACACCGCCGTATCTCGCTGATCGAAATCATGGGCCGCCACTGCGGCGACCTTACCTTATCCGCTGCCGTTGCCGGTGGTGCTGAGTATGTGATCATCCCCGAGCGTCCCTTTGATGAACAGCATCTGTTCCAAACCATCAAAGAAGGCGAGCGCAAAGGCAAGAAGCACGCCATGATCTGCATCACCGAGAAAATGGCCGACACTCATGCCCTGGCTAAGCGCATTGAAGAAAACACCGGTTGGGAAACTCGCGCCACCATCATTGGCCATACCCAGCGTGGCGGAGCGCCTTGCGCCTTTGACCGCGTTCTGGCCAGCCAAATGGGCGCCTATGCGGTTGACCTGTTGCTCAAGGGTGAAGGCGGTCGTTGTGTTGGTATCCAGAACAACCATCTGGTGCACCATGACATCATCGATGCCATCGAAAACATGAAGAACCCCTTCAACCAAGACCTGTACGATACCTTTAAGCGCTTGGTGTAAGCCAATCGTCTGTCATTAAGGCCACTCATCGCAGTGGCCTTTTTTGCTTCTGCCAACCGCTAAGCTGCTCTCATCAACCAAGATGGAGAACAGCATGCTCAGTTTACGCAACATCAGCAAGGCCTATCAGGCTGGCGAACAACAGCAACAAGTATTACACCAATTAAGCCTTGATCTGCCCCAAGGCAGCTTTGCTGCCATTCTCGGCCCCTCAGGCTGCGGTAAAAGCACACTGCTTAATATTTGTGGCCTGATCAACCCTGCCGACTCAGGTGAAATTCACTGGCAAGGGGAAAATCTCAACAAGCTCAGCGCCAACCAACTGAGCCTGTTTCGCCGCCGCTACCTAGGCTATGTGTTTCAAAGCTATCAACTGATACCCGTGATGAGCGCTTGGGACAACATTGCCTACCCCCTGATGCTACTCAACACCCCCAAAGCCCTAATGCAAGAACGGGTTGCCCAGGTCATTGATCAGGTTGGATTGACCGGCATGGCTCATAAGAAACCCAGCCAACTGTCTGGCGGCCAGCAACAACGAGTCGCCATTGCTCGCGCACTGGTCAAGCAACCGCAACTGATCATTGCCGACGAACCCACAGCCAATTTGGATGCCGACACCGCCTTGATCGTCACTCGCTTGCTGCACAAGCTTTGCCGTCAATACGGTACCACGGTGTTGATTGCCACCCATGACCCACGCCTGATGCCATGGTGCGACCAGGTGTTCCACATCGCTCAGGGTCATCTTGAGCGCACCAGCAAACAAGGCACCGATCAAGCCCAAGCTAAAGACCAAGGTCAGGGAGTTGCAGCATGAAATGGTTTTATCTCGCTTGGCTCAATTTGGGCCGCAATCGTCGCCGTACTCTGGCCAGCCTGGTGCTAACCGCAGTAGCTGTCTTGGCACTGATGAGTAGCAAAGGCTTTGCCGATTACACACTTGATGCCCTGCGCCAAGCCAGCATCCGTGAACACGGCCATCTGGTGATTAGCCATCAGCATTACTTTAATCAGCAAGAGCAACAGCCCTTGGAATGGGGCCTAGAAAACCACCAGCAGCTGCAACAACAGCTGCTGGCTAAGCCTGAGGTGGAACAGGTGCTGGCCAGCGTGCGTTTTGACGGCCTGATCAGCAATGGTGAAAAATCCACCATCTTTTTAGCTGAAGGCATTGAATTGGCGGCGCAGCAACTGCAAGGCTTGCAAGCCAGCCTGCGCCAAGGGCAACTGCTGAGCCAGATTGACGCTCAGGCCGATCCTCAGGTGCTGCTGGGTCAATCCTTGGCGCACAACCTTGGTGTTGAGGTGGGTGATTACCTAACCCTGCTGTCGACCACCACTTCAGGAGCGCTCAATGCCTTGGATGTGCAGTTAGTCGGCTTGGTGAACACCGGCATTCCAGACGTCGACAGCCGCTTGGTACTCACCGAGCTGAGTGCGGCACAAGAGCTGTTGTTAACCGACAAAGTCAGCAAACTTGCGGTGTACCTGAGCCACGAGCTGCTACAGCAGAGCAGTCAACAACAATGGCAAGCCCTCTGGCCGGAACTGCAGATTGGTGGCTGGCAAGACCATGCCCATTACTATCACAACGTGGCTGGGCTGTACGAACGACTGTTTGGCGTTTTGGGGCTGATTTTGATGATGATGGTGGTCTTTGCCATTTTCAACACCGCCTCGATGTCTGTCATGGAGCGCACCCGAGAGATCGGCACCTTGGCGGCCATGGGCACCAAGAAACGCGAGATTCTCTGGCTGCTGTTGCTAGAAGCTGGCTTTCTGGCTGCCCTTGGCGCTCTGATTGGTTTGGCCTTAGCGGCCATGCTGAGCCAAGGCTTGCACTGGGCGCAGATTCCCATGCCGCCCGCACCCGGCCAAAGCGAAAGCTACCCCTTATTATCACACTGGTCGTTCAGCACTGCCTTAGAAACCAGCTTGATGCTGATCATCCTGGCCATGCTGGCAGCCTTGATTGCCAGCTGGAACACTCTGAAAAAACCCATTGTTGAGGCCCTAAACCATGTTTAAGCAACGCTGTTTTATTAGCCTATGCACCACCCTTACCCTGGTACTCTGCTGGAGCCAACTGCGCGCCAACGAACTCGACGTCATTGATGCCATGCGTTTATCGGCGCACAGCAGCAAGGTGGAATTGCTGGCGAGGCAATTTCATGGTGAACAACTGCAGTCCGAAAGCCAGTACGAGGTTTATGCCGACCCTGGCCAGCGTTCCCTGGTGCTGTTCCGCTCGGAGCAGGAAGCGGGGCAAAAGATGCTAATGCTGGGTGATCAGTATTACCTGTTCATGCCAAACAGCAGACGCCAGATCCGCATCACCGCCAATCAAAAACTGCTGGGCCAGGCCTCATTGGGCGACATTGCCTCGCTGCGCTGGTCGCAGGATTACCGCATCCGTGAGCGCCAAAGGAATGAGCAACTACTGCAACTGAGCCTTGAGGCAGCGCGCTCTGGGCTCAGCTACGAGCGGGTGGAACTCTGGGTAGAGGCAGAGAGCCTAAAACCCATTCGCGCTGAATTTTACTTAGCATCGGGCCGGCTGGCCAAAGAAGCCAGCTTTAGCATGCAGCATGCTGAGCAGGGCTGGCAAATGCAGGCCATGACTCTCTACGACCGCATTCAACAGCAGCAGCGCACCGAAGTCAGCTACCTGAGCATCGAGCCGGTGAGCATCCCTGAAAGCTGGTTTAACCCGGCCTACCTGCTGCGCAACAGCCTCTAGGAGCTGACTATGCCTTGCTCAAAACCAAGCTTCCGACCACAAGTATTGACCAAGCCGTTCATCCTGAGCTTTTTGCTCCTGTGCCTCGCCAGCCAAAGCCAGGCCAGCTGGCAGGCGCAATACCATCTGAGCAGCCAATGGCAACAGCAGGGTCAGGATGAACCCCTGCCCCTACCCATGGCCGATTCATCCTGGCTGGGCAGCCAGCATTTGAGTCTGATCTATCAGCAGCAGGACCTGTATGCGCATTTGCGCTGGCAGCAGCCCGATCTGGAACAAGGGGGCGAGCTGGTGCTGCCCGAACTCTATTACGATGCCGACCTGCCACAACAGGATGCCTGGGCACTAAGCCTAGGAGCCAAGCATTGGCAATGGGATTATCAATACGCCTACAGCCCGCTGAACTGGCTGGGCTTTGCCCCGCAAAGCAGCAAACTGCCACTGGCCCAGCCCATGGTCTTGCTGGAGCATTTTGCCGCCAGTAGCGTCTGGCAACTGGGCTGCACGCTGCAAGATAGCCCGCTCTGCTCGGCTCGTAGCGAATGGTTTGGCCAGCAATGGGACGGGCAATTACTGCTGGGTTATCAACAGGGCTGGCAAAGCGGACTGGCGGGCCAGTGGCTGGCCACGGATGCCCTGAATCTGCGCGCCAGCCTAATGTGGCAAGAGTCCTATCAATGGCAGGAGTTCAGCATTGCCAACAGCCACAGCTGGCTGAGCCAACCCCCATGGATCGAGCGAAACGACAGCAACTGGCAGGGGGTGCTGGGAGCGACCTTCAGCACGGGCAATGGCTGGCAACTCATTGCCGAGCATGGCTATCAACAGCGTGCGCTCAGTGCCGAGGACTGGCAGCAATTGCTGGCCTTAGCCGCCTGGCAACAGCAACAGGGCGAACACCCAGCCAAAGCAGGCAATCAGCTATGGTTGGCACAGGCAAGCCTGCAAACAGCGCTAAGCCAGCATCAGAGTCTAGTGCGCCTGAGTTACCAACAGGGCGACTGGCAACCCTATGGCTGGTTACAGTTGCATTGGCTAGAACAGCCAAGCTATTTGCTTGAAATTGGTAACCACTGGCAATGGAACAGCCAAGCCAGCATCCAGCTAGCCTATCGCTACCATGATGCACAGGGACCACTGGCCACACTTGGGCAGCAGGTGCGGCTCGCTTTGGAGCTGACTACTTTTTAAGTCGCCCTGCCCATTGAGCGCCCATAAGGATTTAAGACCTTAGTTATGCACAAAAAAACGGAATAAGGCTGTGCATAACAGGGCTTGATCCCTGCTAGGCAAGGGCTGCAGCCATCGGGCAAGAGCTGAGCATTCTGGAATCCTTGGCCTAGTTTTTGAGCACAGGTGACCCAAGCATCTTGCTTACTGATTGGCATTTGCAGCCGAGCGCAAGACAGTGCATGCTAATCCCTTTTACTACCTTTACCTTCTACTACCAAGGAGATTTGCATGAAACTTGAGTCCATTGCGTTGCATCAGGGCTATCAATCCGAAGCCACCACCAAGGCTGCGGCCGTGCCCATTTACCAAACCACCTCCTTTACCTTTGATGACACTCAGCACGGGGCCGACCTATTTGACCTCAAGGTACAGGGCAACATCTACTCGCGCATCATGAACCCCACCAATGATGTGCTGGAGCAGCGCCTGGCGGCCATGGAGGGCGGCATTGGCGCTCTGGCGCTGGCCTCTGGCATGGCTGCCATCACCTACGCCATTCAGTGCATCGCCAAGGTAGGAGACAACATCCTTAGCACCAGCCAGCTGTACGGCGGCACCTACAACCTCTTTGCCCATACCTTCCCCAACCAGGGCATTGAAGTGCGTATGCTCAACCATGACGACTTTACTGGCTTCGAGCGCAGCATCGACGCCAAAACCAAGGCCATTTTCTGCGAGTCCATTGGCAACCCAGCGGGTAATGTGGTGGCCCTTGACCGCCTGGCGGAAATTGCCGAGCGTCACGGCATCCCGCTCATCGTCGACAACACCGTGGCCACACCCTACCTTTGCCGTCCGTTCGAGCATGGCGCGCACATCGTAGTGCAATCCCTGACCAAATACATTGGCGGTCACGGCATTGCCATTGGTGGTGCCATCATTGATTCCGGCAAATTTGATTGGCAAAAACACGCCGAACGCTTCCCGATGCTTAACCAACCGGACCCTTCCTACCATGGTGTGGTCTATACCCAGGCTTTGGGGGCAGCAGCCTACATTGGCCGTTGCCGCGTGGTGCCGCTGCGCAATACCGGTGCCGCGCTTTCACCCCAGAATGCCTTTTACATCCTGCAAGGCCTTGAGACCCTGGGGCTGCGTATGGAGCGCCACTGCAGTAACGCACTGGCGGTGGCTAACTTTTTGCGCCAACACCCCAAGGTGGACTGGGTTAACTACGCTGCACTGGACGACAGCCCCTACCTGGACAACTGCCAACGCCTGTGCGGCGGTCAGGCATCTGGCATTCTTAGCTTTGGCATTCAGGGCGGTCTGGCGGCGGGCACGCGCTTCATTGACGCCCTGCAAATGATCCTGCGGCTGGTGAACATTGGTGATGCCAAGTCCTTGGCCTGCCACCCTGCCAGCACCACCCACCGCCAGCTCAATGATGAAGAGTTGGCCAGAGCCGGAGTGAGCCGCGATCTGGTGCGACTATCGGTCGGAATTGAGCACATTGATGACATTCTGGCCGACATCAGTCAGGCCCTTGACAAGGCCTAACTTGCCAGACCGGTCACCAGGTATCCCTTGGCAGACAATTGCCTAGGGATGCCAAGCAAAGATGCCTTGAACTTGAGCTGGAAGAATTTGGTGACCAACCAGCAAGCTATGACAAGTCTTACAGCTGGTAATAACGACAGAATCACAGCTTAGGCAATTAACCATTGCCTGCCACCTCCCATTTAGGAATAATTATCAATACTAAATAGGAGTTGGTTTATGTCTAGTTTCATTGATCCCATCGGACAGTTTCTAATCTTAGGCGGCCCGGTTGTCTGGCTGCTGTTATTAATGTCATGCACTGCCCTTACCCTGTTTTTGCTCAAGCTGTGGCAGCTAACGACCCTTAGCCGCAGTAACAAGGGGCAGCTGGGCATGGCCATTCAGGCCTGGAAGCGTCAAGACCAGCAACAAGCCATCAGCCTGCTGAACAACAAGCATCCCTTTGACCGCATTGCCGGCCAAGCCATGCGGGCGCTGATGCACAGCCCAGAGCGCGGCGCGCAAATCCGCGAAGACTGCGAACGCCAAGCCTTGGGCTTGCTGGCCCAACTTCGTCAGTATCTGCGGCCAATGGAAGTCATTGCCAACCTCAGTCCGTTGCTCGGTTTGCTCGGCACTGTGCTGGGTATGGTCGTTGCCTTCCAACAGATGGAGGCTGCGGGCAGTCAGGTGGACCCTAGCGTGCTTTCCGGGGGCATCTGGCAAGCTCTGCTCACCACCGCCGTGGGCATTGCTGTGGCCATTCCGGTGATTAGCATGCATTCCTGGCTTGAGTCCAAAGTTGAGCAGATCAGCCATCAGCTGAACGACGCCCTGACTCAGGTGTTTACTGGTTTTCAAGCAACCCATGGTCAACAGGGCCAACAGAACCGCCATGCCGCTTAACCTAGCCAGCCCCAGCCGTAAACGAGGCCCGAGCCTAACACCCCTGATCGATGTGGTGTTCATTCTGCTGCTGTTTTTCATGCTCAGCAGCAGTTTTGTGCGCTGGCAAACGGTGGCCACGCCCCTAGCCAGCCAGCAGAGCGACATTGAGCGCGGAAGACTGAGCTGGACGCTGCTGGACAATCAGGGCCTGATCCAGTTTCAAGGGCAACGCCTGCACCTCAGTGATCAGGCCGCCATCACAAGCATCATCAGCGAATACCCTGAGCATCTAATGCTGATTCATGCTCAGGAGCACATTGAGCTACAAAGCCTCTTGGATCTGGCCGAAACCCTAAGCCTATTAGGGGCTGCACAGGTTTCCCTTGCTCATGCCTTGCGAGCCACGCCATGATCCTCAAACCGACGAATAAGACCAGCCAAAGCAATCCGGACGCCGGGGTTATACCCCTGATCAATGTGGTTTTCCTGCTGCTGGTGTTCTTTATGGTCGCTGGCCAGATCCAAATCAGCGATCCAGTAGAGCTGGAACCCGCTCGCAGCCAAGAGCCACAAGTGCAGGAACACCCCCCGCTTGCCACCCTGTTCATCGACCAGCAAGGGCTGCTGTTTCTCGAGCAAAGCCCAATTAGCCTTGAGCAATTAACCAGTGAGCTGAGCGGACTGTATCAAGCCAGTGAGGCAGCGGAACAGAGTTGGCTACAGATCAAAACCGACGCCCGCACACAGGTGCAGCAGCTAAGGCCAGTGTTTCAAGCCATACGCGAATCCGGCATGACGCAAATTCATCTGGGCGTACAGCAAGGAAAGATCGATGAAGATAGGTAAAAAAGCCTGGTTGCTAGCCACTGGCCTGGCACTGTCCCTACATGGGGCAGTGCTGCTGGCCTTGCTGGTTAAAACACCCAGCAGCAGCTCTGCAGAGGTTCAGGCGCAAGGCTGGGCGCTCGACCTAGGTCAGCTTTTGGACCAAGCTCAGCCTGAAGATCAAACCCAGCCCGAAGAGCAAGTTCAGCCCGAACCTGAAGAACCGGAACCAGAGCCATTAACAGAGCCTGAGGTTGAGCAGCAGGAATCCAATATTGCCCTGCCAACGCCAACGCCAACGCCAACGCCAACGCCAACGCCAACGCCAACGCCAACGCCAACGCCAACGCCAACGCCAACGCCAACGCCAACGCCAACGCCAACAGTTCAGCCTAGCCCCAGCCCAGTCAGCAGCGCAAGCCCTTTACCCAGCACCCCGCCTGCCAGCCGTCATGCGCCCCTTAGCAATAGCAATAGCCAGGCCGCCAGCCCAGCCACGGGGCCCGCTCAGGGCCCTGCCAACAACAGACAAGCAACGGGCAGTGGGCAAAGTAGTAGCACCGCCACAGCGGATGACCAGTATCTAGCAGCACTCTCTGCGCGTTTGGCCCGCTACAAGCAGTACCCCAGGGCGTCAACCCGCGCCAGAGAACAGGGACGGGTGATGGTCAGCTTCACGGCGCATGCCGATGGCAGCGTCAGCCAATTGCGCGTCAGCCAAAGCTCAGGCCATGCCCGTTTGGATCAAGCGGCACTGGACACAGTGCGCAACGCCCAACCGCTGCCCAGAATCACCTCTGGTGCCAGCAGTCTAAACCTCAGCCTGCCCATTGAGTTTGAGTTAACGCCCTAAACTGGCTAGCATCGAACAATTCATCCTGCTATTCATTCAAACTCGCAACCCCGTCAAACCTGCAACATAGGATAGAGCGACAACAGCAGCAACAGGGCCATGCAGACATTAAATGCTCGTTGCTGCCAAGAATGGCGCAGCATGTACTGCAGGCCCTTGCCGGCAAACAGCCACAGACCCACCCCCAGCATACCGACCAGCAAAAAAATGCAGGTGATGATCAGCATCTGCCAAACCAGATCACGACCAGGGTCAATAAAGGCGGCAATGGCAGCCACGCCCATCACCCAAGCCTTGGGGTTGACCCATTGGAAGAGCACCGCTTGCCAAAAGCTCATGGGCTTAACATTGGGGTCGTGCGCCACTCGTGCCGGGGTAATGGCCAGCTTCCAAGCCAACCAAATCAGGTAGGCCGAGCCCAGCAGTTTGATGCCCAGATGCAACCAAGGCCATTGCTGCACCAGACTGCCCAAACCCAGGCCTAGAATCAGCAGCATGGCCGGAGCCCCCAGGCAGATGCCGAGCCAGTGTGGCAAGGAGCGGCGAATGCCATAGTTCATGCCCGAACTGAGAATCATGATGTTGTTTGGCCCGGGCGTGACCGTGGCGGCAATGGCAAACAACAATAAACTGGTGTACAGGGTCATTGGCTCTTCCCAGGGCTCTAATAGCCCAAAGCCCGTTAGGCGCAGATACTAAGGGCTCTAAGCAGAAGCAGCAGCTTTACAGGTAACGCTGCTGCAAGTGTTGGCGCAGATACTCAGGGTTAAGGTCTTGACCCGTGGCGCGGATCACCAGCTCTGAGGTGCTGTGCAGACTGGCCTGTGACCAGATGTTATCCGCCAGCCAAGCAAAGATTGGCCCCAGTTCGCCCTTGGCCACTAGCTCACTGACCGGCAACTGTTGACGGATACTGGCCATGAATTGCGCCGCGTACATGGCCCCCAGACTGTAGGACGGAAAATAGCCAAAGGCACCGTCTGTCCAGTGGATGTCCTGCATGCAGCCTTGGCGATCATTACCCGCAGTGCTCAGGCCTAGGTACTGCTGCATTTTGTGATCCCAAAGTTCAGGCACCTGCTCGGGTTCGATCTGACCATTGATCAGGTCACGCTCGATCTCATAGCGCAGCATCACATGGGCCGGATAGGTCAGCTCATCGGCATCGACGCGGATGTAACCCTTCTGCACCTGAGAATACAGGCCCTGCAAATTGGCGACACTGAACAGCTGCGGATCAAATTGACTGAAGTGCTGTTGCGCCAATTGCGCCAAATGAGCAATAAATTCCGGGCTGCGGCCCAATTGCATTTCAAAAAACAGCGACTGCGATTCATGAATACCCATCGAGCGCGCCCGGCCGACCGGCAAACCTGCCCACTGTTGCGGCAAGCCTTGCTCATAACGACCATGGCCGGTTTCATGCACGATGCCCATTAGCGATTGCACGAACTCTTGTTCGCTGTATCTGGTGGTCATGCGCACATCCGTTGGCACCCCACCGCAGAAGGGGTGGGTGCTCTCGTCCAGCCGCCCATGAGTAAAGTCGAACTGCAGCAATTGCATCACCGCCGTGCCCAGGGCTTTTTGCTCACTGGCAGGGTAATGCCCGCTTGGCTGCACCAGGGCTTGATTGGCCTGCTTGGCCACGGCCTGATCGATCATGGACGGCAGCCAGCGCTTCACTTGGCCAAAAATGTCATCCAGCTGCGCACTGCTCATGCCCGGCTCATACAGATCGACCATGGCGTCGTATGGGCTGCAGCCCTGAGCCGCGGCGCGGATTTGCGCTTCTTCACGCGACAGGGCCACCACTTCACGCCAGTTGGCTAAGAAGCCCGACCAGTCGTTGGCTGGGCGTTGGCTGCGCCAGGCGTGTTCACACTTGCTGCCCGCCAGTGACTTAGCGGCCACCAACTTTTCCGGCAACAGGGTTTGTTGCTGCCAATCACGCTGCATGGCCGCCAGACTGGCGCGCTGCCCTTGACTCAACGGCTCCTGCTCAGCGGCGGCAAAGCGCTCGGCCAACTCCGGTGCGGTGGCCAGCTGATGCATCAACACCGCCAGCTCGGCCATGGCTTCTTGCCTGGCTTGCGCCCCACCCGCTGGCATCATGGCCGCTTGATCCCAGCCGCAGATGGCACCCAGATGGGCAAAGCGTGACAGTTTACGGTAGTGCTGTTCCAACTGTTGATAATGGCTCATGATGGCTCCACAAAAAAGGCAGGCCAATGACTGGCCTGCGCAAGGGCTTGAATTGGTGAGCGCTAGTGTAACAAGACGCCCGCAGCGGCCTAACTCAGTGACGCAATTAACTGTGGATAGGCTGTTTACCGAGCGCTACATTAATCACTCTTGTTCAAGTTCCCTGTTGAATGAATTAAGATGTTTGCTTACCCAGTGTGGAGCCGTTAGATGGATAAAATCAGCCAGACCCAACAACTGGTCAGTGAGATCAATCGTCTTCATGCCGACTTCTATCGAGACTACTTTGACTCGGGGAAAATCAGCAAGATCAATCTTGCCCGCACCCTCAGTCATGTGCCTGTTAGTCATATCTATCAATACCGTCTTACGCTGCATGAGAGCATCAACGATTACTTGATGTCGGCCGACATTGAGATCAAATACTTTTATCGGGTCAAAACGCGTGAGAGCATTGATGACAAGATCCAGCGCTTTAGCAATCGAGAAGATCAGTACCCGGTGAATAACTGGCTGAACGACATCTTTGGTGCTCGCATCCTGCTCAACCATCAAGAGATTCAGTGCTTGCTGGAGCTGCTAGACATATGGCAGGACGAATTAGGACTAAAAAACTGGTACTTGCGAGACAAAGAAGGCTACCGCGGTCTGCATATTTATTTCAAAAATCGCAATAATTTTTACTTCCCATGGGAGCTGCAGGTTTGGGATCAGCAGGACATGCGCAGCAACATCAGTAATCATGAGAAGTTCAAACGCAGCTTTCTTTAAACTGGCTTGTAGATTAGCCGCTTAACGCCAGTGCGCATGAGCACTGGCGTTAAGGCTTAGGCGTCGCCGAAGAATTTCTTCAGGTTGTCAAAGAAGCCTGAACGCTTGGGTGAGTGCTTTTTACCTTCCAGGCTTTCTTGCAGTTCACGCAGCAATTCTTTTTGTCGATCCGACAGATTTACCGGAGTTTCGACCACCACGCGGCATAGCAAATCGCCTTCTTGCTGACTGCGCACCGAACGAATGCCCTTGCCTCGCAGGCGGAACATCTTGCCGGTTTGGGTCTCGGCTGGCACCTTGAGTTTGACCTTCCCGGTGAGGGTCGGCACCTCGATCTCGCCCCCTAGGGCAGCATCGGCAATGCCGATCGGCACTTCGCAGAACAGGTTGACGCCTTCGCGCTCGAAAATCGAGTGCTGCTTGACGATCACCTGCACATAAAGATCCCCGGCAGGCCCACCATGTGGCCCTGCCTCGCCCTCGCCACTCAAACGGATGCGGTCACCGTTATCCACGCCAGCAGGAATCTTAACGCTTAGGGTCTTGGTTTCTTCGGTCACACCGCGCCCGCGGCAAGTGTTACAGGGGTCTTCGATCACCTTGCCGGTACCACCGCAATGATGACAGCTTTGCTGCACGGCAAAAAAGCCCTGCTGCATACGGATGCTGCCACTTCCACCGCAGACCTGACAGGTTTTGGGTTGGGTACCCTTTTTCGCGCCCGTGCCATGACAGTCGCCGCAATGCACCAGGGTTGGAATCTTGAGTTTTTTCTCCACGCCATTGGCCACTTCCTCAAGGGTTAACTCAAGGTTGTAGCGCAGGTCGCTGCCGCGCTGCACATGGCTGCGACGACGCTGCTGGCCGCCAAAGATGTCGCCAAACACATCACCAAAGATGTCGCTGAAGTTAGCGCCACCGCCACCAAAGCCGCCCTGACCATTGACCGCATCGGCACCAAACTGATCATAGGTCTGGCGCTTTTGAGTGTCGGACAGCACTTCATAGGCTTCGCTCAGTTCTTTGAACTTTTTCTCGGCCTCAGGGTCGTCTGGATTGCGGTCTGGATGGTACTTCATTGCCTGCTTGCGATAAGCACGCTTGATCTCTTGCGCATCGGCATCTTTGCCAACGCCCAAAATTGCATAATAATCTTTGTTTGCCATGGTTGCTGCCTTCTAAGTGCTTATGGTCATGCCACCGTTAGACGAAAATTGGGCGCCAAGCGCCCAATAGTGTTCAGTTTGCTGCCAGGTGCAACCTACTTCTTGTCATCTTCTTTGACTTCTTCAAATTCAGCATCGAACACATCGTCTGCATCAGTTTGCGAATCGCCTGCCGAGGTTGGCTCGGCCTCACCGGCCTGTGCCGCCTGCTCAGCATATAGCTTCTGCGCCAAAGCAGAAGAAGCTTCACTCAGAGCATCGGTTTTGGCCTTGATGGCTTCCACATCGTCCGACTTTAGCACGCCTTCTAGGTCACTAATCGCGCTCTCTACCTTGGCTTTTTCTTCATCAGTGGCCTTGTCGCCCAAGTCTTTGATGGTCTTCTGCGCCGCATGAATCAAGCCATCGCCCGTGTTGCGTGCCTGTACCAACTCTTCGAACTTTTTATCCTCGGCGGCATTGGCTTCGGCATCACGAATCATCTTCTCGATTTCTTCGTCGTTCAAACCACCATTAGCCTTGATGACGATGGATTGCTCTTTGCCAGTGGCCTTGTCTTTAGCCGAAACATTCAAAATACCGTTGGCATCCAGATCAAAGCTGACTTCGATCTGTGGCACACCACGGGCAGCAGGCGGAATGTCTGCCAGGTCAAAGCGACCCAAGGACTTGTTTTGTCCGGCTTGCTTACGCTCACCCTGCAGCACATGAATGGTCACTGCGGTCTGATTGTCATCTGCAGTGGAGAACACCTGCGACTTGCGGGTCGGGATGGTGGTGTTTTTCTCGATCAATGGCGTCATCACACCGCCCATGGTTTCAATACCCAGGGTCAGGGGCGTTACGTCCAGTAGTAGCACGTCTTTCACATCACCAGAGAGCACGCCACCCTGAATGGCAGCACCCATGGCCACGGCTTCGTCAGGGTTAACATCTTTGCGCGGTGCTTTGCCAAAGAAGGCCTCTACCTTTTGCTGCACCAGAGGCATACGGGTCTGACCACCGACCAGAATCACCTCGTCGATTTTCTTCACATCCAAACCAGCGTCTTTAATGGCGATGCGGCAAGGCTCAATGGAGCGATCCACCAGCTCTTCCACCAAGGACTCCAACTTAGCGCGAGTCAGCTTGATGTTAAGGTGTTTAGGGCCTGAGGCATCGGCAGTAATATAAGGCAGGTTAACATCGGTTTGTTGCGCCGATGACAGCTCAACCTTGGCTTTTTCTGCCGCCTCTTTTAAACGCTGCATGGCCATGGAATCGCCATGCAGATCCATACCGGTGTCTTTCTTAAAGCTATCGGCTAGGTATTCAATGACGCGCATGTCAAAGTCTTCACCACCTAAGAAGGTGTCACCATTGGTGGCCAGTACTTCAAATTGTTTTTCACCGTCTACATCGGCAATCTCGATGATCGAAATATCAAAAGTACCGCCGCCCAGGTCATATACCGCGATGGTACGATCACCACCGGACTTGTCCATGCCGTAGGCCAGAGCAGCAGCAGTGGGTTCGTTGATGATGCGTTTGACTTCCAAACCGGCGATCTTACCTGCATCTTTAGTGGCTTGACGCTGGCTGTCATTGAAGTAAGCAGGAACCGTGATCACGGCTTCGGTGACCGCTTCACCCAAGTAATCTTCGGCGGTCTTTTTCATTTTTTTCAATACTTCGGCTGAAATTTGCGGTGGCGCTTGGCGCTTACCCTTCACTTCAACCCAGGCATCGCCATTATCAGCGGCCACGATGCTGTAAGGCACCATTTTGATGTCTTTTTGCACCACGTCGTCTTCAAAGCGACGGCCAATCAAACGCTTAACCGCAAACAGAGTGTTCTGAGGGTTGGTCACCGCCTGACGCTTAGCTGGCTGACCAACCAAGACTTCATCGTCGTCGGTGTAGGCAATGATCGAAGGGGTAGTACGATCGCCTTCGGCATTCTCAATAACCTTTACTTGGTCGCCATCCAATACAGATAAGCAGCTGTTTGTAGTACCTAGGTCAATACCAATGATTTTAGCCATAATATGTTACTCCGTTAGATTCTGTGTTACCCCTTAGATAGGGGCGGGACCTTGGTTTTCAAGGGCCAAAATAAAAAATTACGCTTGTTCGTTAATCTGCTGACCACTAGCGGGGGCACCACCCTTAGACACCATCACCATGGCAGGGCGAAGCAAGCGACCATGCAACACATAGCCTTTTTGCATCACCGCAATCACGGTATTACTGGGTAGGCTTGGCTGGTCAACCATGCTCATGGCTTCGTGTAATTGTGGATTAAAGGGCTGGCCTTGAGGGTCTACCACCTCAACACTGAATTTCTGCAGGGTCTGCAAAAAGGAGTCACGGGTCAGCTCCACACCTTGACGCAGGGCTTGTAATTTGTCGCTCTCACCCTCTTCTGGCTTACAGGCCTCCAAGGCACGGTCAAGATTATCAACCACGGCTAACATTTCTTTGAGCAGCTTTTCTTGACCAAACTTCTGTGCTTTTTCCACATCCTGTTCGGCGCGACGGCGAATGTTTTGTGCCTCAGCCAGAGCACGCAGCGATTGATCCTTAACCTGCTGGTTTTCTTCCTGCAGGCGGACAATCTCGGCGCTCAGCTCTTCAACCGACAGATCACTGACGGTGGCCTCAACCTCTGTTTCGTCCTGGCTGGCAGCCTCAGCTGCTTCGGTTGCTGGATTTTCTAGCTCAGGGTTTTGCTCGTTTATGGCATCATTGCTCATGGTAATCCTCAGTCAGAATGCAATTAATCAACTGATTAATGGAGTCGAGTGCCGTTTTTTCAAGTACGTCAGGCAAAATTTCATCCTTGCGTATTTTTTATACTTTTTTCAGACTTGCATTTTGCTATAGAAACACCTTAAATACTGTATATCGATCCAGTAAAATTGGGTGACTAACCATGCTATTAGGTCTGCATATTCAAAACCTAGCCATTGCAAAGCAACTTGATTTGGAGTTTCAGCCTGGCATGACGGTGATCTCCGGCGAGACCGGTGCTGGTAAGTCGATCATCTTTGATGCTCTTGGCCTGTTATTGGGTGAAAAAGCCGATGCGCAAATGGTGCGCTTTGGTACCGACAAAGCCGAGGTCAGTGCCAGTTTTCAACATGGACACAAACCCAGCATCCAAGCCTTTCTGCAAGAACAGCAGCTCGACTGCGCGCCAGAGGACGATCTGATCTTGCGCCGCGTGATCAGCGCCGGGGGTCGCAGCCGTGCCTACATCAATGGCCGCGCCTGCCCCACCAGTCAACTACAATGGCTGGCCGAACAGCTACTGGACATCCATGGCCAGCATGCTCATCAATCCTTGCTGCGCACCGACACTGCCCTGCACCTGCTGGATGACTTCGGCCAAAGCCAAGGGCTGCGTAAAGAAGTGCAGCAGTTGCATCGTCAATGGCAGCAAGCCAGTCAACAGCTCAAGCAACTGCAAGACCGAGTGCAGTCTCAGGCCGCCGAAGTGCAGCTGCTGGATTATCAACTGCAAGAATTTGCTCAGTTGGCACCTCAGGTGGGCGAATTCAGCGAACTGGAAGCCGAACAAAGCTTATTGGCCAATGCTGAGCAAATTCTGCGTGTCAGCGATCAGGTGCAGCAACTGGCGCAGGACGACGAACAAATGAACCTGCTGCAAGCCCTAGCGCAAATTCAACACTGGTTAGCCAAGCTGCAGCAAGACAAATTGACCCCGGCCATTGAGCTGTTTGCCAGCGCTGCCATTCACCTCGAAGAGGGCCTCAGCAGCTTGCAGGATTTTTGTGGCCGACTTGAGCTGGACCAAGAACGACTGGCCTACACCGAGCAACGCCTTGCCAGCCTGCTGGACCTAGCGCGCAAGCATCGAGTCAAGCCCGAACAACTGCCGGACTACTGGCAAGAGCTGCAAAGCCAACGCCAAGAGTTGATCGTCAGCGACCAAGACCTAGAGCAGGCGGAACAGGCTCTTGTTCAAAGCGAGCAACAATTATCCCTTGCCTTAACCAAACTGAGCCAGGTTCGCCAACAGGCCGCTAGCCAATTCGACCAACTGGTGGGCCAACAACTGCGGGCGCTGGATCTACCTCATGCACAATTCAACACTAGGCTGGATGCCATCCATGAACGGTCCAAACAACAGCAGGGCGCAGAACGCGCCACCTTCTACATCAGCATGAACCCCGGCCAGCCAGCGCAACCGCTCAACAAGGTGGCGTCGGGTGGCGAGCTGTCACGCATCAGTCTGGCCATTCAAGTGATCTGCGCCCAGCATTCGGTGATTCCGACCCTGATTTTTGACGAGGTGGATGTGGGCATCAGCGGCGGCACCGCCGAGGTGGTTGGCCAACTGCTGCGCCAGCTTGGTGAGCGCGGGCAGGTGTTTTGCATCACCCATCAGGCTCAGGTGGCCGCGCAGGGGCACCAGCACCTCAGGGTCAGCAAGGCGGTAGAGGCCGAGAGCACTCGCTCGCAGGTGGCGCACATCGATTACGAACAGCGCATCGAAGAGATCGCCCGCATGCTAGGCGGTCTGAGACTAACTGAGCAAACCTGGGCCCATGCCAGAGAGATGCTCAACCAAGCGCAGCAGGCGCATTAGGCTGGTTCTGGAACCCTAGCCCAGCTACAGAAACCCTAGCTACTGGCGCAACTGCTCCAGTTGCTCCATGCTTAGATGGCGAATGTCACGGCCATCGACCAAATAGATCAGGTGCTCGGCGATGTTGGTGGTGTGATCGGCGATCCGCTCCAGCGCCCGCAGCACCCACATCACATTCAGCAGCTTGGTGATTTGCTGCGGGTCTTCCATCATGAAGGTCACCAGCGAGCGGGCGGCGGTTTCGTATTCTTGATCGACCGACCAGTTTTCACGCAGCATGTTGAGCGCCAGCTCAGTATCAAAGCGAGCAAAGGCGTCCAGCGTTAGGTTGAGCACACTGGCCACATGTTGCGCCAGATTGCGCACTTCCGAGGAGCCCTTAACCTTATGGCCTTCCTCAGCCAGTTGCACTGCCACCTTGGCAATGCGGATCGACTCATCGCCAATACGCTCCATGTCTTTGGTGGCGCGTGAAATAGCCAGCACCATGCGCAGGTCGGATGCCGTGGGCTGGCGCAGGGCCAAAATACGGGTGCACTCGCGGTCAATGGCCATCTCAATGTCATTCACACGGCGCTCAACGGGCTTAAGTTTGAGCGCCAGATCGGAGTCGCCTTCAATCAGCGCCTGCACGGAATTACGCAGCTGAGCCTCAACCAAACCACCCATCTCCATCAGCATAGAGCGCAGGGCTTCGAGCTCTTTGTTAAACACCTGAGAAATGTGTTTGCGGTAAATTTGGTTATCCATGCGTCCTGCCCTCTGTGCAAGTAGGTGTTAGCCGTATCGGCCGGTAATGTAATCTTCTGTTTGCTGAGACTGTGGATTGGTAAAGAGTTGCTCGGTACTGCCGACCTCAATCACTCGCCCTTGCAGCATGAACACGGTTTGATCCGCCACACGAGCGGCCTGCTGCATATTATGGGTCACCAATACTATAAGAATGGAATGTTTCAATTCTTGTATCAGCTCTTCGATTTTTAGCGTTGAGATTGGGTCTAAGGAAGAGGCCGGCTCATCCAGCAACAGCACCCTTGGGTCCACCGCCAAGGCACGCGCAATCATCAAACGCTGCTGCTGCCCTTGAGACAAGGCCATGGCGCTGCTGTGCAGCCGATCTTTGACCTCATCCCAGAGCGCAGCATTACGCAAAGACAGCTCGACACGGTCTTGCAACTGTCTTTTGTTTCTTACGCCATGCAAGCGTAACGCAAAAGCAATGTTTTCGAAAATGGTTTTGGCAAAGGGATTCGGCTTTTGAAACACCATGCCCACTTGACGACGCAACTCTGCCAACTCCAGAGCAGGGTCATAGATGTTTTGCCCATCCAGCAACAAGCGGCCCTGTACTCTTGCCTCTGGCACCAGATCCATCATGCGATTCATGGAACGCAGCAGGCTGGTTTTGCCACAACCGGACGGGCCAATGATAGCCGTGACCTGATGGGCCTGAAAACTCAGGCTCAGCTCATGCAGGATTTGTTTACGACCAATCCATAGACTCAGCTGCTGTAGGTCCAGCCCGGACGCGGCTTGCTCTGGCACCATCAATTACATCTCCTGTTGGCGAAAGGCCTCTCGCAAGCGATGCCGCAAGCGAATGGCCGTAAGGTTGAGCAGTAACACGATCAAAATCAGCACCAAGGCCGAGGCAAACACCAGTGGCCGGCCAGCTTCGATATTGGCACTTTGAAAGCCCAGATCGTAAATATGGTAGGCCAGGTGCATCAGCTTACGATCCAGATGCACAAAGGGGAATTGAGCGTCCACTGGCAACTGTGAGGTCGAGCGCACTACCCCAACCAACATCACCGGAGCGACCTCGCCTGCGGCTCTGGCCACGGCCAAAATAAGTCCGGTGAGCATGGCGGGTCTGGCCAGTGGCAGAATCAAATGCAATAGGGTTTCGCTCTTGGTCAGCCCAAGGGCGTAGCAGGCCTCGCGCTGCGCCAAAGGAATGCGGGCCAAGCCCTCAGCGGTGTTGACTATGACCACCGGCAGGGTCAAGAGCGCCAAGGTGAGAGACACCCAGAGCCAGCCCGGTGTACCCAGAGTGGCTCGTGGCAACTGGTCGGCAAACCACCAGCTATCCAATTGTGCACCCAAGAGATAGACAAACAAGCCAAGGCCAAACACGCCATAGACGATGGCCGGAATGCCCGCCAGATTATAGACCACCAACTGCAGCAAGCGCCGCCAGGCACCACCGGCGTATTCGTGCAGATAAATCCCAGCCAACACCCCCAAAGGCATCACCATGATGGTCATCAATAGGGTCATGGCCACGGTGCCGACCAAGGCTGGCCAAATGCCCCCCTGAGTATGGCCCAAACTTGGCCAACTAAAGACAAAACGCTGCCACTGGCGAGCAAACTCAGCCAGCTGCTGCATGGGCCGCAGGGCATTGGGCTGCTGCCAATACTGGATTTCGTTAAGCGGCAAGGCATGCAGCCGACCATCTGCCCCCTGCAGCTCTAGCCAAGCTTGAGGGACGCGCAGTTGGAAGATCTGCTGGCGCAAGGATTCAAAGCGAGCCAACAGCTCGGCATAGCCCTGCTGGTCGGGGTTCATTTGCGCCAGCTGCTGATTAAGACCCAGCAATTGGCGGCTCTCAATGCGTTGCGCCTCTGCCTGTCTGGCCTGCTCTTGACGCCAATGGCTGTGCAGTTGGCTAGCAAAGTTTGGCGCCTCGGCCGCTAGGTAGTGTTCGGCTCGCAATCCCTGAGGCATACCCAGCCACTGACCCTGACGCTGCATCTGCACCAGCATCAGTTGCTCTGGCTTGCTGGCTGGCCCCAGCTGAGACGCGGCAAACCAGTTTAGGGCATGGCCAGTAAAGGCGTTCTGGCCCTGATCCACCAACAGCAGAACCAAGGACTGGTCTGCTGGCTGATCTTCAACCAGCCCTAACCAAGGGTCCTGCTGAACATTGGCCGTCCTCTGCTGTTGGCGCAGCACTCGACCAAAGATTTGCTGCTCTTCCAGCTGCCATTGATACAGGGCTGAGGGCCAAAAGTGTTGCACCGCTGGTAGGCTAATCAAGGCCAGCAATAAGGCCAACCAAAGCAAGGCACTGACCAGAGCGCTGCTCATTAGGGTCGCCCGCAGCTGGCCCTGAGACTCCGTTTGTTTGGCTGAGATCATTGCTGCCACCCCGAATAGCGTTGCTTAAGCCTTTGGCGTACCAGTTCGGCCAAGCTATTGAACATCATGGTCAGCACAATGAGCAGCAAGGCCGCCAACAGCAACACCCGGTAATGCGACGAACCCGGCACCGCCTCAGGCAATTCAATGGCCAAGCTGGCCGAGACGGTGCGCATGCCCGTCAGAGGACTAAAGTCGAGAATGGCATTATTGCCCGTGGCCATGATCAGAATCATGGTTTCGCCCAGCGCTCGGCCCAAGCCCAGCATCACTGCGGAGAAAATACCCGGGCTGGCCATGGGCAGCACCAGATGGATCATGGCTTGCCAGCGACTCAGGCCCAGAGCCATGCCGGATTCGGCCAAGCGTGCGGGCACACTGAAAATGGCGTCCTCAGCCATGCTGAAAATGGTGGGGGTAAGGGCAAAGCCCATGGCCAGCCCCACCACCAGGGCGTTGCGCTGCTCCACCGCCCAGCCTCGCTCATTGAGCCATAAAATCAGATCACCGCCAAAGGCCAGCTGCTCCACCCTGCCCGCCAACAGCATACTTGCCAACAGCAAAGCTAACAGCAGAGCGCACATGGCCAGCAAGGGCCAAGCATTGAGCAGAGCGGTCAGGCGCACTGAACGCCCTGCGAACAGTAACAGCAGCAATAAGCCGGTTGGCAGCAACAGCAAAAACAGCAGCAACATCAGCAGGTGCAGCTGTAACAAGGGCGCCAGCCAAAGGCCGGCCAGAAATCCAAGAATTACGGTCGGTAAGGCCTCCATCATCTCAACACTGGGCTTGATCCAAGCACGGCTGGCAGGCGGCAAGAACTGGGCGCAATAGAGTGCTGACAAAATGGCCAGTGGTATGGCAATGATCAAACCGTAAAAAGCAGCCTTGAAAGTGCCCAGAGTCAGGGGTAACAAACTGAACTTGGGCTCGAACTGATCGCTACTGGCCGAGGCTTGCCAAAGCCAATCGGCCTGCGCCCGGCCTTCGTACCACTGTGGCAACCAGAGTGCTGCCCAGCTTAACTCTGGGTGCGGGTTAGCCACCTGCCATGATTGCAGCTGCAACTGGTCGTCGAGCAGCCATAGCCGATCGTTCTGCCCGGCCAGATGCCAGAGCTGCACATTGTCTGGCATGGCCCATTGACCGATGCTGCTGCGAGCAGAGGGATAGTACCAATGCAACTGGGGTCCATGCTGCAAGACATAGCCTCTGCGATCGCGCTCGGCCTGTACCCTGTGCACCTCAGACGGCAGGGTGCGTTGCTCGGCCAGCTGCCATAAGCCTTGCTCAGCCTGAGCTGATAACGACAATAACCACCTGCTGTGCTGCTGCTCGTCCACCAGCATCAAGGAGCCAGACCCTGCCAACCAGAACCAGTGCGCTATTGGGCCATGCGCCAACTGCTGCGCTGGACCCACGGCTTGCCAGCCCTCTGCACTAGGCCCCCAGGTCTGGACTTGGGCCTGATGATCGGCCAATAACAGCCAAGGCCGATTCGGGTGCCAAAGCAAGGCCTGCTGCTGCGCCAGCGGCAAAAGCTGCTGCTGCCATTCGCCCTGCTGGCGACTGACCAACCTGACTTGGCCCTGGTCAAGCCAAGCCAGGTGTTGCTGCTCGGTCGCAGCCCAAAGGGACCATTGACTCTCATGATAGACAAAGTCTGCTGGCAGGCTTTGCTGCCATAACAAATTAGCTCTGGGCAGCAGCCTTACTCCCTGATTCAGCTGCACCCAGTTGTATTCCATTTGCCATAGCTGCAGCTCAGTGGCCGTTAATAGAGCCAGTCGCTGATCGTCCAGCCATTGCCAATCCACCAGCTCCTGCTCGCTGAGCCGGTACTCCTGCAGCAATTGACCATCCCTGGCTTGCCAAAACTGCAGACTTGCGGGTTTGCTCAGGCTAATGACCAATTGCTGATAGGGGTCTGAATGCAGCATCACTGGCCCTGGATGACCCTCGGGTAACCGCCACTGCTGGTCTGGCGATAAGGACATGGCTCGCCAAATAGGTAGCACATGCCAACTTAAAAACAGTAAAATCCCTGCCAACAACAGCAGGATCGAACAGGCTGAGACCAGGGTAAGCCAAGCCAGAGATTTCTCCTGCCACCAGCGTCGCCGTCTCAGAGAGGCAAGGGAAAGAGCCTGAGGCAAACTGGGCTGAGGCTGATGATGTTTTAACCAAGAGAGCTCGTCGTTCATTTAGCAACCCCAAACCAGCTTCATTGAAAACGCGCCAAACTCAGTAAGGCCATGGACTGGCGGCGCTGCTCGTTGGTCAGGGGCAAATAGCCCAATCGACTCACCAACGCCTGACCTGACTCAGACAGAATGTAGTCCAAAAATGCCCAGGTCAGGGTGTCCAGCCGTTGGCTTGGATCCTGTTGCAAATAAATATAGAGCGGGCGAGTAAAGGCCTGATAGCGGGTATGGCCTGCGGGCTGTGAATGCTCACCTAGCTGCGCCTGCCCCCCATAAAGCTCCGCCTTGTTCGGCATCAGGATGGGTACTGGCCGGACCCAGGCGGTCTGGTAACCCAGACCGGCATAACCAATGGCCGACAGCTGCTGACCTACGGCCTGTACCACGGCCGCTGAAGAGGGCTGTTCATTGACTCGCGCTGCTACATCACCACCGCACAGGGCTTGGCGACTGAAAAAACCATAGGTGCCGGACACCGAATTACGGCCATAGGGAATGATGATACGCTCCGCCCAACTGTCCCTTAGACCAAGCTGGCCCCAGGTGCGAACGGCCTGCTGCTGCCCACAGTGTTGGCTATCGGAATAAATGGCGGCCAGCTGTGGCAAGCTGATGGCTTCAATGGGGTTATCGCGATGGACATAAACGGCCAAGGCATCATTGGCCACCAGCAATGCAATGGGCAGATAGCCATGGCGTTGTTGGAAGGACTGCAACTCAGAGCGATGCATGGGCCGGCTCATGGGCGCTAGCTGGGTCGTGCCTCTGATTAGGGCTGGCGCGGCGCTGCCTGAACCCACGCCCTGAATTTGCACGCCAACACCAGGATACAGGCGGGTGAATTCTTCCGCCCAGGACTGCATCAACTGATTTAGGCTATCACTGCCAATTGTAGTTAAATTACCAAACACCCCTGGCTGCACCTGATAGGCAGGCGCAGCCTGACTGATAACAGCGCAAATGAAGGCAAGAATGACCGTTATTAGCGGTTTGGGCCTGAACATTGTGAAAATTTATTACCATTTTTTGATGTTGGACACTAAGTCGTCATGACTTTTTAGTGAAAACTGATAGAGTTTAGCGCTCGCATCACTACAAAGTTGAGGACTGGTTATGGTGGCAAGTACATTAACACAAAAAGTGCAATTACTGGGTGGCTTACTCAACCAGGTCATTGAGCAACAGCAGGGTTCTGAGCTATTAGCCCAGGTTGAAACCATTCGCAAACTCTCTGCTGCCTTCCGCCTTGGCGATCAAAGCGCTTGGCGCGAACTGGTCAGCATGCTGCAATCCTTGCCCGAAAGCGACCTGCTGGCTATTTGCCGTGCGCTCAGCCAGTACCTCAACATGGTTAACATTGCCGAGCAGCAACACAGTGTGCAACAAAGCCAGCTAAACAACGCCAGCGACACCTTTGATATTTTTTTCACCAAGATTAAACATCAGAATCTAAGCCAAGAGCAGGTGCTGGCAGCCATCGAACAGCTCAGCATTGAGCTGGTGCTGACCGCTCACCCCACCGAGGCCACCCGTCGTACCCTGATCCATAAACAGGTGCAGATTGCCGACTGCCTTGAAGACCATGAGCTGTACCAGCAGATTCCTCGAAAACGCGAACTGATCGAACAACGCTTACTGGAACTGGTTAGCCAAACCTGGCACACCAGAGAACTGAGACTGCAAAAGCCCACTCCACAACAAGAGGCTCGTTGGGGCTGCGCCGTGGTAGAGAACATGCTTTGGCAGGCTCTACCACAATACCTGAAACAGCTGGACGCTCGCTTACAGCAAGAGCTTGGCCAAGGCCTGCCCTTGACGGCCGTGCCAGTGAAATTCGCCTTTTGGATGGGCGGTGACCGAGATGGCAACCCCAACGTAACGGCCAAGGTCACTCAGGAGGTGCTATGGATGGCGCGCTGGGTCGCCTGTGACCTGTTCAACAAAGAACTGGACCAACTGATCGCTGAATTGTCGATGAACCAAGCCAATGCCGAATTGCTGGCTGAAGTGGGTGAGCAGGCCGAGCCTTATCGTGCATTGCTTAAGCCTCTGCGCTCAGCTCTGGCCAGCAGCCGCATTCATCTGGGTGCTCTGATGCGTGGCGATCAACCGCGCAAACCCGATCTGATCACTCAGACCGATCAACTGCTCAGGCCATTAAGAATGGCCTATCAGTCCTTGGTGGACTGCGGCATGAGCCTGATTGCCAACGGCAAGCTGCTGGATGTTATTCGCAATGCCCAGGCCTTTGGCATTCAACTGATGAAGCTGGATATCCGCCAAGACAGCGAACGCCATACTTTGGCCTTGGCAGAAATTTTTGCCTACCTTGGCCTTGGCGATTATCAGCAAATGAGCGAAAGCCAAAAACAAAGCCTGCTACTGGCTGAAATTTCTAACCCAAGGCCGTTGATTCCAAGCCATTGGCAGCCGAGCGCCGACACCCAAGAGGTGTTGGATACCTTTGCCGTGATCGCCAAAACCGATGCCAATGCTCTGGGGCCCTACATCATCTCCATGGCCCAGCAGCCATCGGATGTATTGGCGGTACGCCTGCTGCTAAAAACCAGCGGCTGCACATTCAACATGCCCATTGTGCCCCTGTTCGAAACCCTGGACGACCTTGAGCGCTCACGCTCGGTCATGCAACAGCTGTTTGATATTCCGGCTTACCTAGACTATTGCCAAGGCCAACAGCAGGTGATGATTGGTTACTCGGATTCGGCCAAAGACGCGGGTATGTTGGCCGCTGGCTGGGCCCAGTATCGAGCGCAAGAAGACCTAGTGGCCCTGTGCGCTGAGCGTGATATTTCTTTGGTCTTGTTCCATGGTCGCGGTGGTACCGTTGGCCGTGGTGGCGCGCCTGCCCATGCTGCCCTACTGTCCCAGCCCCCAGGCTCACTGCAGGGCGGATTACGGGTGACTGAGCAGGGCGAGATGATTCGTTTCAAGTTCGGGCTGGTTGATCTGGCGGTGCAGAACCTCAATCTGTACACCACCGCAGCCTTGGAAGCCAACCTGATGCCACCGCCAGCACCCAAGAGCGAGTGGCGTCAACTGATGCAGGAGCTGGCGGTCAGCTCTTGCAACGAGTATCGTTCCTTTGTTCGCGAGCAGCCCGACTTTGTACCCTACTTCCGTCAGGCCACACCCGAGTTGGAGCTGAGTCTGTTGTCCCTTGGTTCTCGTCCTGCCAAGCGCAAGCCACAGGGCGGTATCGAAAGCCTGCGTGCCATTCCTTGGATCTTTGCTTGGATGCAAAACCGCCTGATGCTTCCCGCTTGGTTGGGCTCGGGTAAGGCGCTGCAAGAGCAGGTCGAAAAGGGCAATGCCGGCCTGATTCAAGAAATGTGCAACCAATGGCCGTTTTTCAGCACCCGCATTGGCCTGTTAGAAATGGTGTTCCTCAAGGCCGACGCCAGACTGGCGCAGTACTATGACGATCGCTTGGTGGAGCCGGCTTACCAGCAGCTGGGCCAACAGCTGAGAGAAAAACTGCAGCAGAGTGTGGAACTGGTGGTGCAGCTTAACAGCACTCATGAATTACTGGCCGATGAGCCAAGCATTTTAGAAGGCATTCGCCTGCGCAACCCCAACACCGATCCCTTGAATCTGTTACAGGCAGAACTGTTGCGCCGTTACCGTCAGGCAGAGCAAGAAAAGCAGCCGCAGAACGACCTCGAAACCGCCCTACTGGTCACCATCACCGGCATTGCTGCCGGCATGCGTAATACAGGCTAGGCCATTAATTGAGTAGCGCAGCCTAGCCCTAACGGGCTAGCTCTTCTGCGATCTGGGCTTCGATGT
This sequence comes from Saccharospirillaceae bacterium, assembly GCA_007116635.1. GTDB lineage: Bacteria > Pseudomonadota > Gammaproteobacteria > Pseudomonadales > Natronospirillaceae > SKIB01. Next base: position 19,111 of record SKIB01000012.1, on the reverse strand, counting down.
AATCCAGGTCCGGCAATAGCGCAGCACCATATTCAGTCTTGACCATGGCTTTTTCCCCAGGTTGCAGCTCCTGATCCATGATGGCTAGCTGCTCTTGGCTCACTTTTAGGGTTTTAGGCAGGCCAAGAATCGGCATGGCCCAAAAGGCAAAGCCTGAGCCAGAAATGGCATTAAGAACCAACAGACGACTCATAGGAGAGGCAGTAAGATCACGACCCATCAGTAATTGCTCAAGACTGATCATAGGCACCTCAAGACCACGCCATTGCACGGCACCCATATACCATGAATCCTGGGCCTCATTATCTGGCAGACTTAGATGATTAACCTCAGCCACGCAGACACTGGGCAACAAAATGATCTGCCCCATGACGGGCATCAGCATACAGCTCATGACATCGGGAATGTCTTGGGTTAATAAAGACTTCATTTATTCTCCTTGCTTGGCACTTGCTCAACCAACCAACGTGCCAACTGAAAAGGTGTACCAGAACGACTAACCACTGATTGGGTGTTGAAAGACTCTGGCATGGATGGCTGTTGGCAACTGGCTAAGGCCTGTGTCCAAATTTGACCACCCTGTTCAATAACATGCTCGGCACTTAGACTACCATCATTATCCATGCCACTGAAAACCAACACACCAAGTCGCTCTTTAATTACAGCAGCAGCACTGGCAACCAATTGATTAAAATTAGGGGCATAGGGTGTCTGCCACGCTTCTTTCACGGTACCTACTTGCTTTGCTGAATAAAAAACTAAAGCTTGATTAATAGGTGCTAAATACAGCCGACCAGCACGCAAATTTTGCTGACCTCGTAATGCTTGAACTTGTAGCCGCTTGTGATTTTGCAAACTGGTTAGCAAGGTATTCCAGCCCGTTAGCTCTATGTGCTGGGCATAAATAAAGCTAACAGGTAACTGCTCGGGTAGGCGATTAAGAAATTGCTTTACAGCCTGAGGCCCACCAGTAGATGCAAGTATTAGCCAAACCTGACGAATGTCTTCAACACTGCTCGCCTGCTGACTAACCATCAAATCAGGCAAGGGGGCGTCTGCATAAGCATCTGGTGAGGCCAGTACGCCATGAGTGGCCAGGCTGTTCACCAGCTTTTTAATCATTCTTCGACCATCAACAGAGTCCAGCTCTGGCAACTCACCATCAAAAAAGATGGCACAGGGGTGGTCATATGACCAATCTGGAACTTCAAGTTCATCATCTAAGTGTATTAGCCAAAAGGTAGCTAAACTTGGATCTTGATCTTGAAAACCAGATAGCTCACCCAAGTAAAATACAGGCCAACCTAACTCTAGCAAAAGTCGCTGATAAAAACGACGCTGAGCTGGCAGAGAGGCCAAAACGCCTGCACTATACTTCAGCCTACTAGACTTCACTTAAATGTCCGTCCGCTGTTCCGCCAACAACAATTCAATCTTAGCTAACAGTTGCGCCTCTTGGAATGGTTTCCCCAAATACTCATTGACCCCAATTGTCATAGCCCGTTGACGGTGTTTTTCACCTGTTCGCGAGGTAATCATAATAATGGGCGTGTCTTCGTATTTTTCATCATGCCGTAAACGACTAGCCAGCTCAAAACCGTCCATGCGCGGCATCTCAATATCGAGTAAGAATATGTCAGGCTCAATCTCTTGTAGCTGGGTCAGAGCATCAATACCGTCTTTGGCGGTGACCACCCGGTAGCCTGAACGCTCTAATAATCTGCTACTGACCTTTCTTACCGTCACTGAGTCATCGACCACCATCACCAGAGGCAATGAGCGCTTTTGCTCAAACAATTTCGGACTCTGCTGCTGCGGTAGCTGCATGATTTCTGAGCGCCACAGGTTAGGCAGATCCAGGATGACCACCACGCGACCATCACCAAGAATGGTCGCGCCGCTGAGTCCAGGCACACGTGCAAAACTAGGACCAATAGACTTAACCACAACCTCTCTTGCACCCAATAACTGATCTACAAAGACTGCCAAGCCCATACCAGACATCTTACCCTTGGCCAACAACAGGGGAACAAGGCTGTGATCTTCAAACTGCAATGGACTATGGTCCAGATCCAGCACACTAGACAGGTAATTAATCTGATAAGGCTGCTCAAGGTAATAATAGGGTTCGTTGTTCTGTAGCAAATTTTTCAAACTGCCATAGGGCACACGAACAATGGCCTCAACCGTGTTTAGCGGCATAGCAAAGAGTTCTTCGCCCAAGGAAACCATCAGGCTTCGGTTAACGGAAACAGTGAAAGGTATACGCACCACAAAGGTGGTGCCCTTGCCTTCGCGGCTTTGAATTTCTAGGTTACCACTTAGCTCTTTAAGTTCATTAACCACCACATCCATGCCCACACCGCGACCGGAAATCTGGGTAACCTTGTCAGCAGTAGAAAACCCTGGTTGCATAATGAGCTGGTAAACCTGGTCATCCGATAATTGCTCATCATCAGCCAACATATTACGTTCGCGAGCCTTGGCACGAATTTTTTCTGCGCTTAGGCCTCGACCGTCATCGGAAATCCGCAACACTACATCGCCACCTTCACGGGAAACAGCAATACCAATATGGCCCGTTTGTGCTTTTTGCAGTTGCTGACGCTCGGCTTTGGGTTCAATACCATGAGCAATAGCATTACGTAACATATGCTCTATCGGAGCGAGCAAGCGGTCAAGAACGGTTCGATCTAACTCGCCCTCTTCGTTCTCAACTAATAACTGTACATCCTTACCCAGCTCTTCGGATACCTGGCGCACCAAACGACGCAATCGGGGAAGCAAACGAGCAAAGGGCACCATACGGGTCTGCATAAGACCTTCTTGTAGCTCGGTATTGATCCTACTTTGCTGAAGCAAAAGGGTTTCTGCATCTCTGGACTTATCGACCAGGGTATTTTTTAAATCAAACAGATCCGAAGCGGATTCAACTAGGGCTCGTGACAACTGCTGAATGGTGGAATAACGGTCAAACTCCAAAGGATCAAAACCTTCACCGCCTTGCTGCTCTGCTTCCATGGCCTTTTCCTGGCGGAATTGAACCTGTGCTTCAGTTTCACGGTCTAGGCGCCTGACTTGCTCTCGTAGTCGTTTAAGAGTGCTCTCAACCTCGTTCAAAGTATAACCAAAATCAGTGACCTGCTGCTCAAGACGCGCACGAGAAATAGAGGTTTCACCCGCTAGGTTAACCAAGCTTTCCAGCAAATTAGCAGGAACACGCACGGTTTCTTGTACCGTATTGACTTGAGTCTTCTCAACCTGATTGACAACAGCAACCTTGGCTAGCTGAGTTACTTGCTCCTGCTTGATACCTTGATCATTCAAACGTGCAAGGTGCATGTTAACCTGATCACCTAATTCCTGACACTGTTGTTGAAACTCTTGATAGAAGCGTGCCGCACGTGTTTTTAAACTAGCCCCAATAACCTTGGTTTCCAGTTGATGGAGATATTGGCCCAGAATACCAAGCTGGGCCACACCTGCTCCCCCCTTAAGGGTATGCAACAGCCGTTTTACATCATCACTTAAGTCATCATTTGCCGGGGCAGTAGCCCAGGCCCTGGCTACTAAAACCAACTGCTGACAAAGGTCATTGGCTTCATCTAAAAAGATCAACAACAGCTCTGCATCGCCTTGGTCATGCTCTGTCCACCAATCAGGAATGGTTAACCCCAAGCCTTGATCTGGTATAGCAGGCAACAACTCAGCATCGGGCTTCTGATCATCCTGATCAATGGGTTTGCCAGTTACCAGTGCCTGATAAACCTGTTGCAACCGAGTCAGTAATTGGGTTTCCATAAAGCAACTATGATCAGACTGCAACTGGTGGATCATTCCCTGTAACGCATCCAAAGAAGCTTCAATCAGTTGAAACAGTTGAGGGCTATGGCTATCCGCGTGAGCAGCTAAATACTCAAAAATGCTTTCTAACTCATGACAGAGGTCACCCACAGGGCTAACTTCAGCCATGCGCGCAGCCCCCTTTAGGGTATGCAGATCACGCTGCAAGGATTGAATTATTTCTGCTTCTTCAGGCTGAGCTTGCCAATTAGACTGTTGACGAGAAAGATCAATGAGTAAATCTTCAGCTTCTTCAATAAAAATCTCAAAGGTTTCATCAAATTGCGCTAATCGCCATTGTTTACTAGCTGGATCCAGCGAATCAAATGATGTGCTCTCTACAGACTCTGGTGCAATTTGAGTAGGCAACAAACTGGAGACACTAGAGGTTTGTTGCTTTTTAGCCGCTGAGTCTGGCTGCTCAAACAACTCTTGTTCAGACTCATCATGATCAGACAAGTTCTGTAAATCCGTCAATTGCTCCGTCAGTAATTCTTGTTGAGCGTCAGAGGGCTCGGCGTGGCTTAACTCTGACTCAGCCTGCTGTTCGAATACAACAGCGTCTTGCTTTTCAGCTATTATTGGCTGGTCTAATTCATAGACTTCATCTTCAACTACAGGCAATAATTGCGCTGCTAGTTCACGCAGATTAATTTCCATTTCAATCTGAGGGCGCACACTTTGGTCTGCTGCCATTCGATCAAATTGGTTGAGCAGGGTAGAAAGACCCAGTGTTAACAAGGCAAACTGCTCTGAATCTAATTTTGCTTCACTTTGACAAAGTGCATTACAGGCCTCGCCAAGTGCCTGGCAATGGGTATAGATGGTTTTAAGCTCAATAGCAAAGGCTACATCAGCTAGGGTAAATAAATTTTCCGCCAGCTGTGCAATGGCTGAATAGTCACCACTTGCATACCAACGCTGAAGACAAGCATCGGCATTCAGAACCTCAACCATGCTGTCATTTTCATACAGAGACATCAAACCTAGACCAGAAACCTTAGCTTCGGTTTCCGCATCTCGAGCTAAAGCCTCTTCGAGTATCAGTTCAAAACGGAACATCAAATCTGAGTCTGGCTCAATATTACGACCAGCTTGACGCTCTTGATTCAACCAAATCACTTGTTGATGCGCATCTTCAAGCAGGCTAAAAATATCCCAATCTGGCTCAATCTGTACATCTCTGAGCTGTTTAATCAAGGATTCAGCTGTGCTGGCTAGGTTTGCAATGTTTGCCACAGAGGCCATGCCAGCAGACCCCTTAATGGTATGCCAAGAGCGCTGCATGTAATCGCTCCAGCTACAATCGCCGGTTTCACGTGCATAACTGAAACAAGACTGCAACACCTGCAAATGATTTTGCAACTCTTGTTCAAACATCTGTAGCAACTCATCTTCAGCATCCTGCTGCTCTTGCTCCATTACAGCCTGGTCCATGGTTAAAGTAGGTAATTCATCTTCTTGGTCCAACAATGGAATGTCATCGGATGAATCACCCAGCACGTCCTGAGTTGGTAATAGAGGTATGGCGTCCACCTCAACCACAGGGATCTGCTCTTCAAGATCACCGACATCAGAGACCTCTGGTTCTTGCTCATCTGCTACAGAGATCTCATCACTTGACTTGGGCTGATCGGCAAAATCCGAATCAATGTCAATCTCTAATGTTGACTCTGAGTCTGGCTCGGCTTCAAGCTCTGGTTGCTCTGATACAGTCTGTGCTTCTTGAGTGGCCTGTTCCTCAATACTTGTCGGTTGCTCATTCAAAACTGCAAGCTCTGATTGCCAGGGCTCAGGCCAATCAACAAGCTCACCAGCCCTAAGCTTGACCGCAAATTCATCAATCCATCGCAAATCTTGAGCCAGGGTTTCGGTTAGTTTGTCTGAGCGGAAAGCTTGCACCAACTCAGGCAAACGCCGATACAGCACTAAGCCAAGCTGAATCTGTTGCTGACTAAAGGGCAGACTCCCATCAAGCACAGCGTTTAGCGTTTGTTCCATTGCCCATGCTGCCTCACCAATATCGGTAGCACCTACCATTCGCCCACTGCCCTTTAAGGTGTGGAATGAACGCCGCACTTCCACCAGGCCAGAAGGATCGGGCTCTGAAGCATTTTGTAGCAGTGGCAACCAAGCGTTGAGGTTCTCAGCAACTTCTTCAACCTCTTCCAGAAAGACTTCTATTATGTCATCGTCAATTAAGTCATTTTCTGCTGTGTTGATTTCATTGTTCTGCTGGCGATCTCTTGCCTCCGTGGAGCTATTGTCTAATGGCTCATCCTGCTCAGCCTCAGATACAGTAGGATCTTCATCTGCCACGGACTGTTGAACAGATGGTAGCTCTGAAGTTGGCAAGTCTTTACTTAACTCCAATAAATGCTGCTCTGCGCGGTCCAGCAAGAATTGCAGGTGCTGACCACCATCCTTATGATAACGTTCAAAATAATACTCAAGGGTGGTAACCACATCGGCTAAATGGTTCAGGGTTGACAGGTCTGGCAGTGGCTGTGAAGACAAGCCTTGCTCAATAAAGTATGCCAAACCTTGTAGCACATCGGCAGGACGCATCATGCCGGCCAAGGCTAAAGACTTACTGTCTTGTCTCAACTGCTGAGGCAACTCTGCAATCAAATCTTGCTGATCAGAGTTCGCCAGAAAATGAGCCAGTCGTTCTTTGCAAGACTCCATTTGCTGAACCATTTCTAGAACCAAGGCTCTTTGAGCATTGAGTAATTGCTGCTGATCCTGAGAAAGCTGCTCTCTTTGCCCCAGCTGACTTAAGCTAGTATCAATGTTGAGCAATAAGGTCGCTAGATGCTCTAATAATTCATCAGTTAGTGGTTCGTTCGATAGTTTACCGGCTAATTTTCGCCCCTGATCGCCAAGCAGTCCTTGCCCTAACAAGACCAGGGTATCGGCAATAGACTTTAAACGTTCGGCCAGAGGCTGACTGACTCTAGCAGACTCAGGCAAGGCCTTTTGACTTTCGATCTCAGCCGTTAGCTGATCCAGTTCATGGCGAAGCGCTGCAGATACTGAGTCCAAAGCTTCTTGATCTGGTCCTTGCAATCGCTGCCTAGAGTCCTGCAACTGCTGATCGGTAAGCAGGGTTGTTTTAATTCCATACAGGTCTTTTAAGGAATCAATTTCTTCATCTTTTTCGGCTACAGTTGCAAGGTAGTAAATCCCTGCACGAAAGTCTTCTTCACTGGGCAATTGCTGGATACGCTGCTCAGTGTTATCAACAAGCTCTTTCAGTAATTGGTCAAGGGTGCGAAGCTGCTTTTTAAAGCCTGGGCTTAACTCTAGATAACCCTTGGCAAGGGCTGTAAAAAGTGCGTGCTGTAGTTCAAGATAGGGGCCAAGGGGAGTCCTCTTGGTAAAGGACTGTAAGCGATTAATCACTTTCTGTGCATAGGCACAGTTTTCAACTAAATTATCTCCCTTTAGCAAGCCAAGTAATGCAATCTGATATAGCTTACGAAGCTTCTCAGCAAGCTCTATAAAATTTGAGTTAGTGAACACTTTTACCGGAACTGACTTATTAGCTCGCTCAAGGCTGCTTAAATCAGGAGTAAATAGTGAGGTTTCACTTAACAAAGCTTTACGCTGAGCCGCCAACAGTTCATTGATCAAGGGTAACAAAACCAGGGGTGAATCTGGCTGACCCGATTGCAATTCCTCTAGGTAGTGGGGCAGCTGTAACACCGCCTGTAGCAGCACAGCAAGATTGGCCTCCGAAGTGGGTACTTCACCTTGAATCATGGACTGAACTAAGGATTCCATTTCCTTTGCAAGCATGGCAGCGCCATGAAACTCGACCATGCTCAACGTGCCCTGAACCTGATGTAACCAAGACAAGCAAAACTCTAGCTGAGACAGATCATCAGGCGTTTGAATAAAACGCTCAAGGGCTTGCTTGGTATCTTTAAGGGTCGATGCAATTTCCTTGCGAACCCACTCCAAAGCGACATAATCTTGAGTTTGGCTCATATCCAGAGTGCCTATATCTATCGCGGCTGGGCCGCAGTGGTTTCAATTTTTTGCCAAGCCAACACACGAGCATTGGCAACTCTGTGCATTTCTTTCGGCATTTGGCCAACATACTCACCAGGCCCAAGAATGAGCAAGCCACCAGGGGCCAAACGATCACAAATGATTGGCATAAGAGCTTTTTTTTGCGCTTGGCTAAAGTAAATCAATACATTTTGACAAAATATAACATCCATATTCTGCAATGGATGCTGATGTAACTCTTGCAGATTACCGCGAAAAAAACAACAGCGCTCGCGGATATCACTTTTGACCTGCCATAATGAGTGTTGCTGAGAGTACTCAAAATACTGGCCGAACAGGTCTTGACTAAGATTGGCTAACTTTGAGTCACTAAAGCAACCTAATCGAGCTTTCGCCAATGCTTGACTACTGATATCGTTGGCATAAACGGCAAAGCGACCATCACTAGCCTGGCGACAGGCTTCACTAGCCAGTATCGCTAGGCTATAGGCCTCCTCACCTGTAGAGCAACCAAGACTCCAAAGACTGAGCTGCCGGCCCATAGCTAGAAGTCCATTTAGATGCTGCTCTACCTGAGCAAAGGCGTCAGGATCTCGAAAAAAATGCGTTTCTTGGATAGTAAGCTGATCAACTAACTCTAACCATTCGATCTGAGACACAGCCGTAGAGCTGTTCAGAAAGTCACGATACTGCCAGTATTGCTCAAAGGGTAAAACTCTGAGCCTTCGCTGCAGAGCCATCTGTAAAAAAGGTCGACGAAACTCAGGCAGGGCCATACCCAATCGTTCTTCAAGCAATAACTGCCAGGCCATAAACTCTTGCTCTGACAGTTCAGGCCCGAACATATTTAGATCAGACCTAGAATCCATTACCGCTGCCAACATCGGCATTAACCAAATTAATTATGCTGGTCATCTGGCAACTTGAAGTTCGAAACCGAGGAGCGTAGTTCAACTGCTAGACGTGCCAAATCACTAATACCTTTTGCAGTATCAGTAGTACCCATGGATGTCTGGCTTGTAATTTCCTGAATAACGTTCATGGTATTTGAAATGTGGCCCGCAGAAGAGGCCTGCTGACGAGCAGCATTCGAAATATTCTGGATCAACTCAGCCAAGCTCTTAGAAACATTCTCAATCTCTTCTAGTGCAATACCAGCGTCCTGGGCCAAGCGAGCACCCCGAACAACCTCTGAAGTCGTTTGTTCCATCGACGTAACAGCCTCATTGGTATCTGACTGAATAGCTTTAACCAGACTCTCAATCTGCTTTGTTGCTGAGGACGAGCGCTCTGCCAGTCGTTGAACCTCATCAGCTACCACCGCAAAGCCTCGACCAGCATCGCCAGCCATAGACGCCTGAATCGCAGCATTCAAAGCCAGAATATTGGTTTGATCAGCAATGTCGTTAATCAAGCTCACGATATCGCCAATCTCTTGTGACGACTCACCCAGACGCTTAATACGCTTGGAAGTGTCCTGAATCTGTTCTCGAATAGTATCCATGCCATGGATGGTGGCCTGTACAACATCGGCGCCCTTTTTAGAGATGGCAACCGCTTTTTCAGCAACCACACTGGACTCTGCAGCGTTGGCCGAAACCTGGTCAATGGACACCGCCATTTCATTAATGGCAGCAGAGGCTCCGGCAATTTCTTGAGCCTGATTTTCTGCTGCGTCGGCCAAGCTTAATGCCGTCGACTGGCTCTGCTGAGCAGCATAGGTTACACGCTCGGCAGTACTGTTAATTGCCATTACCAGCTCACGCATTTGGTCAATAGCAAAGTTAATAGAGTCAGCAATAGCACCGGTAAAATCTTCTGTTACCGTTGCATGGGCACCTAGGTCCCCCTCAGCCAAGTCTTGCAACTCATCTAGTAAGCGCAAAATTGCGTTCTGCTTACTCTGACTTTCTTCTGCAGCCAAAGCCGAAACCTTCTGCTCACTGCGGTACAGAAGAACACCAATGGTGGGCAACATAATCAACAAACTGGCAATTAACACCACCAGTAAAATCTGCACCCAAGGTCGAATTAGGTTGTCTTCTAAATTTTGGTGCAAGACCATAAGTTGGTTCGTCAGGCTGTCAGCTGAGCTGATAATCATACTGCTCGCAATACGAACCTGAGACATTTCAACTGCTGCCAAGATAACTTGCTGAACCAAATCTTCTAACTGATCGAAATCAGCCTGTATTAACTCTAAAACATTCAACACCGTTGGATCAGTTATTTGCTCCACTTCAGAGGTACCCTGACCTGTTCGCTGAGCAACCAGGATATTACCCATGTTTACAGCGGTAGATGAGAACAGGGCTGTGGCACGGTTTGCCTCTTCTTCATCTCGGGCTTCAACCAAAACACTTAGTGTACGCAGCATTCGCTCAATGAAAACCTGTTGACGCTGAGCATAAACCACCTGATTTGGGTCAGCATCTGGCTGAAGAACCAACAGACTAACTACTCGGTCATAGTTACGCTGCATATTAGGCAAAATTTCTTGAATTTGATTAACAATCTGGACGTTGTCTTCCACCACTTGAGAGCTTAAATCCAAAGAGGAGATGTGAACCTGGGTTTGCTGCCACAACTCTGCTAACTGGCTAGTTTCGATACGAGCGGGAACGGCAGGCGTTCGAACACCCTGAGGATTGACAGAGTCTTCGACAATTTCTTCCCAGCGGGTATTGAAGGCGGCATTTGAAAGATTCAAATTCTCGACGGCCCCCTCGACACCTTGCACGACCTCAGAGGAATTCTTTGCCAACTCCTGAGCATGAACCCTCATATCCGCTACTGCCTGCTGATAGGCAGCAGCATGAGACACCTGCTGACTTTGCAGTGAATAAACAAAAATAATGGCAATACCAACCAATACAGTGGCAATCAAGAGCGAAACAACTTCAACGTTTGAGTAGAAACTGCTTTTGATTTTCAAGCCTAACGCTTTCATGGGTGTCTCCAATCCTTAAATATGATTGTCATTTTTTCAAAGCTCTGGCTGCACGGCAACCTGCTTAAAGGCTTCGGCAGAGACCAAAGCTTTAATATCAAACATTAACCAACCCTGCTTACCCTTAAAGCAATGCTCCACATAAGGGCTTAACTCAGGCATATTTGCTTGCCAAGGCACCAAATCTTCTTCCGGTAACTGCTGCATTCCCAGCAGATCATCAACCAGCAAGCCTACGGGAAAGTGCTGATCTTCAACAACTAGCAACCTCCGCTTTTGAAAAGGCTGACTGCTGGGCAACTGTAAGTACATGGGCAGGTCCACCACTGGCACGAGTCGACCACGAATGTTCGCCACCCCTAGCACCCAAGGCTTTACTCTTGGGATTCGAGTAAAAGCTGGCAAGTTCAGTATTTCATGGACATTGCCCATCATAGACACACAATTGTGTCCCGCCAACAAAAAACCAATCCCTTTGAGATACCTCTTGATTTCCTGCTGAGAAGGCAAAGACTTGGCATTGTCCCGAGCACGTTGCCAATAGCTGGCCAACAATTGATAGGCTTGCTGTGTCATCCTTAGACCCTTTGCATTAACTTAAAGCTCGCTGTACTTCAGCTACTAAAAGTTCCTCTGTTACTGGCTTCACCAAATAACCACATGCCCCTTGACGGCGGCCCCAAACCTTATCGGTCTCCTGGTCCTTGGTGGTCACTATCACCACTGGAATATGTGCTGTGTCTGTGTCTCTGGTTAGCGACCGAGTTGCCTGAAATCCGTTCAAACCTGGCATAACTACATCCATCAACACCACATCTGGTTTGTGCTCTTTGGCCATGGCTATTCCCTGATCGCCATTAGCAGCCGTGATCACACGAAAGCCATTACGCTCTAACATCTGTTTAAATGCCATGGTTTCCGTTGGCGAGTCGTCCACGATTAATACCAGTGCCATCAATTTGCTCACTCATTTCTTAATGTGTTTGGTAATTGCCCCTAACAATTCATCTTTGCCAAAGGGCTTAGTTAGGTATTCATCCGAACCCACAATGCGTCCTTTTGCCTTGTCGAACAAGCCGTCTTTACTGGACAACATGATCACAGGCGTATTTTTAAAGGTTTTATTGTTCTTGATCAGGGCACAGGTCTGATATCCATCCAAACGTGGCATCATAATATCAACAAAGATGATATCTGGTTGTGTGTCAGCAATTTTAGCCAAGGCATCAAAGCCATCCACTGCAGTTTCAACAACACAGCCTACTTTCTTCAGCAAGGTTTCAGCAGTTCGACGAATAGTTTTACTATCGTCAATCACCAATACCTTTAAGCCTTCAAGATTCATATCCATAGAACACCCTGTGGTCAGCGAGCACGAAAACAGCCAAGTAGGCTGCATTCTACCCAACAGAAAAAATGTACCAGACAACGCTTTGTTGCATTTGTATCATAGATAAATGCTTCATGCTATGGGAAACTCCTCTCAACCATTATTTACGGAGTACCACCATGCAAATTCGTTTGGGCATTGTCATGGACCCAATTGCACAGATTAACATAAAAAAGGATAGCAGCCTTGCCATGCTTTTGGCAGCACAAGAACGTGATTGGTTGATTTTTTATATGGAACAACAAGATCTCTACAGCCAAAACGGCCAAGCAAAAGCCAAAGCCAAACCCTTGTCTGTCAGCCAAAACCCTGAACAATGGTATCAATTGCAGGAAGAGCAAGACATCGAACTGGCCAGCCTCGATGTGATCCTGATGCGTAAAGACCCTCCCTTTGATAATGAATTCATCTACAGCACCTATATTCTCGAGCAGGCTGAACAACAGGGCTGCCTGATCGTCAACAGGCCGCAGAGCCTGCGTGACTGCAATGAAAAGTTCTTTGCCACGCAGTTCGCCGAGCTTTGCCCAAAGCATCTAGTGAGTAAGCGCATAGACCTGCTCAAGGACTTTCATCAACAGCATCAGGATGTGATTTTCAAACCTCTGGACGGCATGGGCGGCAGCGCCATTTTCCGCTGCAAAGCGGACGACCCTAATGTCAGTGTTATTCTTGAAACCCTAACCCAGCATGGCCAGCAACAGATCATGGCTCAGTGCTATCTGCCGGCCATTGCCGAGGGCGACAAACGCATTCTAATGATTGATGGTCAACCCGTGGATCACTGCTTGGCACGTATTCCGGCTCAGGGCGAGACTCGTGGCAACCTTGCCGCAGGAGGCACTGGCCGCACTCAGGCACTGAGCGCCAGCGACCTAGCCATTGCTCAGGCCGTTGGTCCAAGCTTGCGCGCCAAAGGCTTGTTATTTGTCGGTCTGGATGTGATCGGCGATCGGCTGACGGAAATCAATGTCACCAGCCCGACCTGTATCCGTGAAATCAGCCGTGACACCGGGCAAGACATTGCTGGCCGTTTAATGGACCTGATTGCGCAAAAGCTGGCAAAATAGGTGCCTGAATTGGCTCAGGGCAATTCATCCTTGCCCTGAGCCCGAATCCTAACATAGGAACCTCATACAACATGAACCATCAGCCATACGAACAGCAAGCCTCATGAGCAGCAGTAGCGAACAACTCACTTTCACAATTTTTATTGCATTGATTTTGCACTTGCTTCTCATACTTGGCATTAGCTTTGTCGCACCCTCTAACTTGCAGTTTCAGCAAGCCCGTGATGTAACTCTGGTGTTACAAAGCCAGCCCAATGATGATCCCAATGCTGATTTCCTAGCTCAAGCCAGCAGCCAGGCCAGTGGCGACCAAGAACGGGCCGAGCAGTTAACCTCTGAGTTTTCCTCTGAGTTGCAGTCGCTGCGCAACCAAGAAGTGATGGAGCAAGGTGGCCGGGCCAGCACTAGCGAGCAAGAATTACTGATCGCCCTGACCATGCTTGGTGAGTGGCTGAATGATGACGATGAGGTCGCAGACCTGGGTGACAACCCTTTGGCCGATGACCCCATTAGCCAAGAGATAGCCACCCTAACGGCACTGCTGGCAGAACGTACCCAAGCCTATGCCCGTCAGCCCAGAATCACCACCATCAGCAGCGTCTCGGCCATGCGTGCTCGTGAGGCTGAATACCTGTTTAACTGGCAGCAGCGAGTCGAGCGCGTGGGCAATGCCAACTTCCCGCAGCAGGCCGTGCGGCAACAGCTCACCGGTGATGTGCGCCTACTGGTTGGCATTCGCGCCGATGGCCAGATCGAGTACATTCAAATGCGAGCCTCCTCTGGCCACGCCCTACTGGATGCCGCTGCGCAGCAAATTGTGCGCCTCTCAGCGCCCTTTGCACCCCTGCCTAGCGACATGGACACGGATATTCTCGAAATCATCCGTACCTTCCGCTTCCGCACCAACCTAGAGATTGGCGGCCAATGAGCAGCCCTGCCAAACCCAGCCCCGCCATCCCTAGCCTGGAGCAAATCCGCTTGGTACTCAGCTTTGATTTTGGTGTCAAGCGCTATGGTCTGGCCATTGGTCAATGCCTGACAGGCGAGGCTCGGCCACTCAAGCCCTTACCGGCCAAAGATGGCATTGTGGCCTGGGAACTGCTAGACCCCATCATAGCCCAGTGGCAGCCAGACCTCATTCTGGTCGGCCTGCCTTTGAACATGGACGGCAGCAGCAGCGAGATGAGCCTCAGGGCTGATAAATTCCGCCGCCGCCTCAGTGCGCGCTATCAGATCCCCAGCCTAGCTGTGGATGAGCGGCTGAGCAGCCAAGAGGCCAAGTATCAGGTGCGGGCCCGTGATTCTAGGGTGCGAGACTTTGGCAAACATTCGGTCGATGGCCTCGCCGCCAGCCTCATTTTTGACACCTGGTTTAACCAGCAATTTGACTAACAGGAAGCTGCACATGCTCGCCCTGCCACCCTTGTCGCTCTATGTGCACCTGCCTTGGTGCGTGCGCAAATGCCCCTATTGCGATTTTAATAGCCATGAAGGCCGGGTTGAAGAACAGGCCTACCTTGAACGGCTGAAATACGACCTCGAACAGGACTTGCATTGGGTGCAGGGGCGCAAACTGAGCAGCATTTTCTTTGGCGGCGGCACCCCTAGCCTGCTGAGCGATGCCTTTTATGGTCAACTGTTGCCCCATTTGGCAGAGCGCATTGGCTTTGAGCCAGACATAGAAATCACCCTAGAGGCCAATCCTGGTACGCTGGACGAACAGTATTTTCGTGGCTATCGTACTGCGGGCATTAATCGCCTATCTCTGGGCATTCAGAGCTTTAATGGCCAACACTTGCACGCCCTGGGTCGAGTGCATGACCCTGAGCAAGCCAAGCGGGCCATTGATACCACCATTAAGCTGGGCTTCCGCCGCTTTAATCTGGATCTGATGTTTGGCCTCCCCCAGCAGAGCCTGGAGCAGGGCTTAGCAGACCTTGAGTGCGCCCTGAGCTTTGACCCGGAACATCTGTCTTGGTATCAACTGACGCTGGAGCCCAACACTCAGTTTTATCGTCAGCCGCCAAGCCTGCCGGACGACGACGCCATTTTTGAGCTGTTTGAGGCAGGGCAGCAGTTACTGGCCAAGCAGGGACTTGAGCAGTATGAGATTTCCGCCTATGCCAAAGCAGGGGCGGCCAGCAGGCACAATCTCAATTATTGGCGCTTTGGTGACTATCTCGGCCTGGGCGCAGGTGCACATGGTAAAATCAGCCGCCCTGACGGCAGCCTATGGCGCACGCAAAAAACCCGCCTACCCAAGGATTACCTTAATCCAGAGCGCCTAACCCTAGGCCAAACACAGGTTATAGCTGAGGATTTAGATTTTGAATTTTTACTCAATGCCCTAAGGTTAAAGCAAGGGGTTCCTTGGCAACTCTATCAAGAACGCACCGGCCAAGACCCAAATGCATTGGCCAACAAACTGGCACCCATGGTGGCCAAGGGCCTGATTACGCTTGAGCCACTGGCATTGACCGAGCAGGGCTATTTGTTCTACAACAGCGTATTGGCCAGTATTCTTGACTAGGAGATTTCAATGCACAACCTTGATCTTAGCCAACCGCTCAGCGGCATACATACCGTGCTTAAAACCCCTATTTTGCCCCCCTTCCCTGCCGGGCTGCAGCAACTGCAACTGGGCATGGGCTGCTTTTGGGGCGCAGAACGCAAACTATGGCAACAGCCAGGTGTTTACAGCACTGCCGTAGGCTACAGTGGTGGCGCCCTGCCCCAGCCCAGCTACCAGCAGGTCTGCAGTGGCAACACCGGCCATGCCGAAACCGTGTTAGTGATCTATGACCCAAGGGTCAGCTCATTGCAGCAACTGTTGCAGGTGTTTTTTACCTCCCACGACCCCACTCAGGGCAACCGTCAGGGTAATGACATCGGCAGCCAATACCGCTCGGTCTGTTACCTCGCCGATCCAGAGCAGCTGACACTGGCCCAGCAACTGGCCAAACAAGCTCAGGCCGAACTGAGCGCCAAGGGTTTTGGTCAGATCACCACCGAATTTGGCCTGTTGCCAACCTTTTATTATGCCGAAGAATACCACCAACAGTACCTGCAGAAGAATCCACAGGGCTACTGCGGCCTAAAGGGCACTGGCATCACCTGTTCTTTCTGAACAAAAGCTATCTTTTATTGATGAAAAGGATTTCATTAGTCTAACAATTTGGCGTTTTTACCGTTATGATGATCACAAATGCACATTGAATAGCCAACATGGTCGCACGTAGTAGCCTATATTTTTTCGAGCACAGTAATCAGTTACAGCTACTAACCCACCAAAATGGGCAAACCTACAGCAGTAACAGACTGAAGCAACATTATGACATCGATGCATTGGGCAAACTGGTTCAACAGCCTGATCTTTACCTGCGCGCTGAACTGGCCAGTAAACATCAACTGTTTTTAGTTGAGCGCCAACAACATGGTCCTTGGCAGTTCTTTGTGTTTGATGCCTTAGATCAGGGTGAATCTAACTGGCGTCAGTTCGTCACCACCATGAAAACCATGCATGGTATTAACCTTAGGCTGAGTCAGATAACAGATCTGGACCAGTTGATCAAAGCAGCCATCATAGAAGCCCAACAGCATTTATTCATTGATCGGCTAGGGGTGCTCATCATAGATGGTCAGGAAATGTGCGGCACCTGGGGCACCAATGAAGATGGTGAACTGGAGGACTGCAGTAGCTTTCGTAAATCCATACCTGATGTGCCCTGGGTGGCCGAAACCCTTGCCAATCGTGAGCACGTGGCCTGCTGGGACAATGTTGACCTAGTATTCAAGGGCAGGGTTGTTGGCAAGGGTTGGAACGCCATGGCAGGACTATGGAATGGCGATCAGTGTATTGGCTGGATTGCCTGCGACAACCTGATCAAAAAACGCCCTATGCAGCCTTGGCTACTGGAGATCATCGCTCACTTTGGGCAAATGCTTGGCCACCTAATCGCCAGACGCGAACATACCCAACAACTACAGCAGCTGAACAACGAACTGGAAGCACGAGTCATCGAACGCACAGAAGAACTCAAACTACAGCTTGAACTGCTGGAAAAAACGCAACAAGAACTGATCCAACAAGAAAAGCTAGCCTCGCTTGGTGGACTGGTGGCTGGCGTTGCCCATGAAATCAATACGCCCATTGGGGTGGCTGTTACGGCTGCTTCTCATCTAGAGATGGACTGCCATGCCCAGCAACAGGCATTTAACCAACAACTACTGACCAAGTCCGCCTTGGCCAATTTTTTGCAACAAAGCCAGGACACCAGCAAAATGATCTTGCTCAATCTTGAGCGAGCCAATCAACTGATTCGCAGCTTTAAACAGCTGGCCGTGGAGCAACTGCAAGACGATGTGGCCCAGGTTAAGCTATTGCCCCTATTGAACAATTTGGCGTTCAGTTTTCAACACGAACTTAGGCCTAGGCAGATCGAACTTAACATCAACTGCCCTGATGACTTAACCCTGATTGGCGTGGCTGGCCAGTACAATCAGATCTTTACCAATCTGATCAACAACAGCCTAAAACATGCCTTCAGTAATAAAACTTCTGGCAACATCTACATTAAGATCGATACGGATTCCACTTGGCTGCATATTGCCTACCATGACGATGGTTCAGGGGTTGCACCAGAGAACCTGACGCGCATCTTTAACCCCTTCTATACCACTAAACGAAATGATGGCGGTACTGGCTTGGGCCTAAACATAGTGGCCAATTTAATTCATAGCCTACAAGGCACCATCAAGGCCGAGTCCTTAGCGCCCGGCCTGGGCTTCAAAATCTCCATTCCATTGACAGTGGAAGAAGCACAGACCGCAAAACCGACTACACTTGCAGGATAATGTCCTGGTGAATGCAATGCGAAACAAACAAACGATTCCAGAAACCATCAGCCAAGCTCTGGCCAACTGGCACCAACAGCTATTGATCCTGAGCCATTATGATAACAGCGATCAATTGATCAAAGCAGCCGTTTTCAGCTGCCAGCAAGCTTTAGGTATTGAACGAGTCGGCATTCTACTGCTGGACGATCAACAATGGGTAAAGGGAGCCTGGGGCGTCGATGAACAGGGTCAGGTGGTGGACATCAGTGATTTCCATCGCCCACTTACCGAGATGTCATGGGCCAGAGAGCCCTTGGCCAAACAGAGCTTTGTTGCCTGTAAAAACGACACCGAACTGATGCATAACGAACGGGTGGTTGGCAGGGGCTGGAATGCCATGGCTGGCCTATGGAGCGGCGAGCAATGCTTTGGCTGGTTGGCAGTAGACGACCTACTTCAACCTGGTCAGGTTCCAAGCTGGACAGATGACCTACTTGGCATCATTGCCCAAGGCTTAGGCATGCTTCTCGGGCGGCTTAAACAGCACAAAGAGTTGCAAAGCCTCAACCAGTTGCTGGAAGCTCAGGTGCAGCAACGCAGTGTCGAACTTGAAAGTCAGGTAGACACCCTTAAGCGTTTAGAGCAAGAATTTTTAAAATCTGAACGCCTTGCCAGTGTGGGTAATTTGGTTGCCGGTGTGGCCCATGAAATCAGCACGCCCCTTGGCAACAGCCTGACCGCATTGTCGATGATGAATGAACGACTTCAGCAATTATTGCAAAGTCTGGGCAAAAAACAGCTTACCCATTCAGAATTGAGCACAGGCTTACAGCATCTGCAGCAGAACCAATTGCTGGTCGAGCAAGCCTTGCTGCGTGCCAAAAAAATTGTGCAAGACTTTCGTCAAATGGCCGATTACCAGACCCACACTACCGCCGACATAATCTGGCTCAAAACCCTAGTGGATAACATCCTGGCCAGTCACCACAATCAGTTGAAGCGTCG
>SKIB01000114.1 GCA_007116635.1 Saccharospirillaceae bacterium | reverse complement strand
TAAAGACAATTTCTTCTTTATTCTTATTTTTGTCATATTCAAGAGCCCCGGTTTCAATCCAAAGGCCAAGGTCAATCATTAAATCAGCAAAAGCGCTTAGATCATCATCTTGAAGTTGTGCCTCAAGGCGTTCTGCTTGTGCCTCTGATGCGATGAATATTTGCTCAACCATGCCACCGTCATTAATTAGCCTAGCAATTACACCTTTGGCGTCATTGGCCATTTGTAAGCTGGCGGAGTTGTCGGTATTGTCGGTATTGTCTGTCTTATCGGAATTGCATGCTGCTAAGCCAATGGCCAGAGTGAGGGCTGAAATTGTGCGTAATTGAGTTTGCATAAGCTGATCCATGTCCGTGTTAGATGAAAGAATCGCAAGCCATGATACCGCTCAGAAGCAGCTTTCCTATCTAAAACTTGCTGATCTAGGTTAGCCAATTGTTGTTAGTCTGCCAAGTCAAATATTTCTTTATAGCTGCAGTTTGAGCTTCAGTTGAATGCCTAGGCCTGAGCCAAGCTTGGTAGCGGGCTGTTTTGACTTTGGTGGTTCTTCTGATTCGTCTGTTGTGGTTTGTAGATCTGGCAATTTCAAGGGAATGACTTGGCTAAGCTGCAATCCAAGTTCACCTCCAGGAAGAGCGATGCGATAGCCCAAACCTAAGGAAGAAATCCAAGCCTGTTCGCCAGCTAGTTTGATTTGCCTCTCTAATTTAGGGATGGGGATTAAACTAGCATTCCGGAATTGCAATATTTGCCCGTCAAGCTCCAGTTTTAGCAGATTGGCTTGCCAGTTCCAATTATTGTACTGATTGCCCATAGCAAGCTGATGAATGCTAACCTCGGGGTTGGCTCGGACTTGGATTCGCCCACCTGCTAGCCAGTCTAGAGTTGGGTCTGAAACTCTGGCTCGCAGTCGGATCCTGCTGTCTAGGGCTGCGAACTGATAGCTGGCCCACCAAGTCTGACCTTGCCACCCCATTTGTTGGCTGCGCCATTGGCCATTGATGGGTTGGCTTTCAAACACAAGATTTTCTTTTTCAATGCGTTGGCTAGCTAGATTGTAGGCTTGGCCATTGAGTTGATAATACCAATTGCCATACGTCAGCCGCCAACTTTGCTCTAGGGTTATGGGCTCATAATGAATTTCTGCTTTGGCTGAGCCTATCTGTACCAGGCCCTGCCATTGGTCTGAGCACTGGTTAGAGGATGAATCCAGAGTGACCTCTTGCCAGCTTAGGGTCCATTGCTGCATTGAGAAAGGGCAAGACCGTGCAAGGTAAACAAACTGATCCTTGTTTAGGTTGCCAAGGCCTAGACCAGCGCCCCACAGATGAATGCCATAAAACCAAGCTGGGTGAAGCTGGTGCAGCCAAGTAAAATCCATTTGCTGCTGCTCTTGTTGCAGTAAGGCATCTTGCCAGTCAAGGCTGGCTTGTCGATGGTGCAGTTTGAAATCAAGCCTATGATCCTGCCACGCCAGATCATATTGTGCTAAATAGCTCAACTCCTGCCAGTTGCTGCGTTCTTGGCTAAGCCAAGAGCTATGCTTGCTTTGCCACAGAATATCAGTGCTAGGATGAGGTTCCAGCCATAAACCCTGAAGCCAGGGTAGGGGCTGGGCCTGAACACTAGCAAGGCAGAACAGCATTAATGAAGTGCTAAGGTGCAGCTTCATTCCAACGCCAACTTCTTCAGCTTGTAGCGCAGGGAGCGAAAGCTGATGCCTAGGAGTTTGGCGGCCTCGGTGCGGTGCCAGCCGGTTTGCTCCAGTGCGCGTAGCAGTTCGGCCTTCTCCAGCTCCATCAGCCAGTCGTCTAGGTTTTGCTCTGCGGGTCGCTGTGCACAGCCGCCTTGCACAGCCCCTGCTGGCTGGCTTTCCATAGTTGCTGAGCCCAGTTGCCCTGTGCTGGCCGATTGGTTAAGGCCATGGAAACTGTCTATGTCGTTGGCATCTGTCAGGGCCACGGCGCGTTCGAGGATGTTTTCCAGTTCGCGCACATTGCCAGGGAAGTTATGCTGTTGCAGTTGATGGATGGCGTTGGCGGTTAAACGAATGCTGC
The DNA here is from genome assembly GCA_007116635.1 of Saccharospirillaceae bacterium. GTDB lineage: Bacteria > Pseudomonadota > Gammaproteobacteria > Pseudomonadales > Natronospirillaceae > SKIB01. The sequence continues at coordinate 25,378 of SKIB01000114.1, read as the reverse complement.
TCAACTGATAGCGGTCGGCCAACTTGAGCAGCATGTGCTCGGCCAGTAGAGGGATGTCTTCTGGGTGCTCGCGCAGCGCAGGCAGGCGCAGTTGGATCACATTGAGGCGGTAATACAGATCTTGGCGGAATTTGCCCTGTTCAACCAGTTCGGCAAGGTCGTAGTGGGTGGCGCAGATCAGGCGAATGTCGATCTTGATTTCTTGGGTGCCGCCTACTGGGCGAATGGCACGCTCTTGGATGGCGCGCAGCAGTTTGATCTGCATGCTGATTGGCAACTCGGCGATCTCGTCCAAGAACAGGGTGCCACCCTGGGCGGCTTGGAAGAAGCCTTGTTTGTCCTGATGTGCGCCAGTAAAGCTGCCTTTGAGATGCCCGAAAAATTCACTCTCCATCAGTTCACTGGGAATGGCGCCACAGTTGACGGCGATGAAGGGCTGCTCGCTTCTTGGGCCTTGCTGGTGCAGGCTGCGTGCCACCAATTCTTTGCCGGTGCCCGATTCGCCCTGTACATAGATGGGCGCTTGGTTGCGTGCCAAACGCGCAATCATCTGTCTCAGTTCAGCAATGCAAGGACTGTCACCCAGCAGCAGGGGTTGCTGCCCTTCTTTCTTGGTTGCGCGACAGCCTTGCTCAATCAGGTTCTTAATCCGGCCAAGGTCGATGGGCTTGGTTAAAAAGTCAAAGGCACCGGCCTTGAGTGCCGTGATGGCCGTGTCCAGGCTGCCATAGGCAGTGATCACCACCACCGCCAGTTCCGGTTGCTGTTTGTTGAGTTCTTCAACCAACTGCTGGCCACTGCCATCGGGCAGGTTTAGATCGGTGAAGACCATGGCCAGTGAATTTTGCTGCAGGGCAAGCTTGGCCTCTTGCAGGCTGCCGGCCTGAATGCAGGGGTAACCCAAGCGCGAGATGCTGATGCTCAGTAACTCGCGCAGATCGGGTTCATCATCAACAATTAGGATGGGTAACTGAGTCATGGCGCTCCTAGAGTTGGCGATTGGGGTGGCTGAAATGGATGCTGAATTCGGTCTGCTCAGGGCTGGACTGAACCCTAAGATCACTGAAATTACTCAAACAGAGTTCACGGCAGATATATAGCCCCAGTCCGGTGCCACCTGGCCGCTTATAAAAAAAGGGCTCAAACAATCGCTCAAGATCCTCGGCTGGAATCTGTGGCCCATTATTACTGATTACCAGTTTGGGCTGCTGTCGATCGTTGGCAATAAAAGCCATCACAGTAATCATAGGTTGCTGTTGGTCTTCAAGCACGGCAATGGCATTGTCCAGTAAGTTACTGACCACCTGTTGTAGGGCTTCGCTCGAGAAGGGCGCGTCACAATCATCTAGCTTGATCTGCCAATTGATTTCGGGGTTGGCCAAACGATAGTCTGTAAGTAGGGAGTCTAAACACTGGTTGAGATTTAGTCTGCTTGGTGGATCTGAAGGCTGACGACCAAGGTCTAAAATATTAGCTATGATGGCATTGATACGCTGACTGTGGCGTCGGATCATGGCTAGCAATGCTTTTGATTGTTGTTCGCTTGCCATTGGGCTGGACTCCAGCAGTTGACCAGCATTATCAATGGCGGCGAGTGGGTTGCGTATCTCATGGGCAATGCTTGCGGTTAGCCTACCAAGGGACGCTAGCTTTAATTGTTGAGCTTGTTGAATCAGACTTTGGCTGTCTTCAATAAACACCAAGGCATTTCCTATTGGCAGGTCTAATTGTGCAAAGCGCAGGAGTACAGGTAAGGCATTATCATGTAATGCAGTCGGAATGCTGCTGTATTGGCCCTGAGCTTGCCATTGTTGCCAGTGTTCACGCAGTCTTTTCTCTGCTTGTTGTTTTTGTTGCCAATCACTGGATAAAATTTGTCTGGCAGCGGTATTTTGGTGTCTGATATTGCCTTGAGCATCCATTAATAGCACCCCAGTCTGCATGCGCTCGAAAATCTGACTGTTCAGTTGTTCCAGCTGCTTGATATCATCAGCTTGTTGACGATTTTCGGCTTCGGTTAGCAGCATCCGCTGCTGCAAGTAGCGTATCAGTGCCCAGCTGCCCAGTAACAATATCGCCAGTACGATGGCGTATTGGCTGCTTTGGGGATTGAAGAAAATCCCAGGGTAGACAAGCGCAATGATGGCCAGAATGGTCTGAGCGAGGCTGCCCTTTTTTTCCAGCAGTAAACTTGCAAGGCTGACACCGACCAGTAGTAATAGGCCAAAGCTGAAGGCTTCTGGGCCACCAAGGCTGATGTAGATCCCCAGCACCACAACGTCTAAACTTAGAAACCAGGTTAACAGCTGATTGGTTATTTGTTTTCGCCATAACAGCCAGCTACTGATTAGAACAGATGGCAGCATGAGTATGATCAGTAAAACAAAGAACCCTAGATTAAAGGGTGAGTCAAGGCTTAGTTTTTCCAGCAGGCTTAGGGTCAATAACAAGAACAGCAATACCCAGCGGTAGCTGCCATAAATTAATTGCAGTCGTCGGCTGAGCTCATGTTCTGCTGTGCTGTATTGCATTATCAGTCCTGTTCAATCTGTTCTGGGTAGATATTAGTTGCCAGTCGATTAAGTTCTTTTTTAAGTGAAAGATAGAACAATGGCTTTAATATCACTGACTGGCAAATATCACTGCATATTTGCTGCTGCTCAGGCTTGAGCGGATTAGCGGCCATTAGAATCACGGCTTTTATGGGTTGCCAAAGTGATAACAGGTGAATTTGTTGGGCTAGATGGATGCCGTTTTGCTGAGCATCATGGCCAATAAAGATTAGGTCATAGCCATGATGTTTTTGCGCTTCCAAGATTTGGCTGCAGGGGTTATTGGTAGGCCGGCAAACATCCACCTTATGCCCTTCGGATTCGAGAAGTTGTTGCAAGTAGAGTGTTAGGTAAGGGTCAAGGTCAATGATAAGACAGTGTTGATGGTTAACGGGTATCAAGGGCTGACTTTGCTCCTTAGTCTGCAAAAGGGCTTGAAGAGGGAGATTAAGCATCAGGGTCTGAGCCTTGCCTTCACTTCGCAGATTCAGCTGAGCGTGTATTTGTTTGGCTAGGTGCTGAGCCAGTGGTAGCCCAAGTGCAGGAGGCTGAGTGCTGCTAGGCATGATGTCTTGGACGCTAATTTGTGCTGGAAAGCCGGTTGACCTAACACTTATTTGTACGGCTGCACCGCCCTGTTCAAAGATGCTGAGATCGATGGGCTCTCCTTGGGTTTCTCTGCTCATGGCCTGACTAAGAAGAATATTTAAAATCGCGGCTAGGGTTTTATGATCACCAACTCTAGCAGAGCGCATGAGGCTTTGAACATTAAGGCGAATGCTGTGCTGGTGTAACTCTTGGCGGATACGGTTGCGCTCTATGCATTGCTCAATTAGTTGCAGCAGATCAAATTGCTCAAAGCGTTCGCCCCTTTGTTTTTGGGTTAATGCAGTGAGTTGCACATTGATATCAATAATTTTTAGTGCTGCCAGTTTTAGGCGGTCAAGCTGGTCGCTGCGGCTGTCAGTCTGAGGTAAATCTGCTAATAATTCGGTCATGCCATAGATCATCTGGGCTTGATCTTGCAGTTCTTTTTTTAGGTTATGCAATAAAGGGCTCAAAGGTGGGGAACTATGGTTGCTATTAGCAACCTGATTTTGTTTGCTTGGGCCTGCTAAGGCAAAAATACTAAAATATAGAAAGATTAGATGTGCTATACAAAGCAGTGGGTATAGCCAGTTAAGATGAGGCTGAATCAGAGCCATGCCCTGTTGGTCAAAGTTCAGCAGAATGGTCATGATGAAGATGAAAACGGCGCTCTGTAATAAGCCGTGGTAGCCAGGAACACTGAAGCTAAATAGTTTTATCAGTAGCCAGAGAATAACCAGGGCTGATTGCACCTGAAGTAAGGGCAAGTCAGCAAGTATTCCGCCCAGTGATAACCCTGCTTGATACCAGAGTAGAGCAGCCAGCATGGTGCCAAGGATGGTCCGCTTCTGCCAAGGCTGTAAAATGGGACTGGCAACTTTAAAAATAAGTAGTTGATGACAGAGCAAAACCAGATTAAAAGCCAGCAAATAACTGGTGTCGGGCTCTTGTTGATGCCAAGGCAACCAAGTGGCTAGGAAAAACAAGGCCCAAACCAGGGTGTATAGTGCCGCAAGCACAAGGAGCCATTGACGGTGAGACCAAGCAAAGCCAATTAGGAGCACCATAAGAACTGTAAAAGCACCAAAGATCAGACCCTGCCATAAGTGCTCGGCGCGTTGATGGGTCCAGTAATGATCAAGATCCATGGCTATTATTTGAAAGCTGGCAGGCTCTTGGCTACGAATATGCAGGAAAAACTCTTGTTCAGCCTGGTCGAAAATCAGACTGATATGGTTGGCGGTAAGTCTGGCTTCTCGTGGGTGCGGGTTTGACCACACTTGATCCAAAGTAACACGATCATTATTAATTTTGATGATCACCCTGTCAGCGGACAATAAGGGCTCAGGAAGCTTGAGCACAAACCAGTGGTCAATGGCTTGATTCTTACTGTGCCAGGTAGTGCTTTTGTGGCTACGAAAGTTTTGTCGTAGCTCGAAGAAGGGATCCGCCGCTTGAAAATCTAATGGCTGCTCAGGCGCAGGGGCGTAGCGGCTGCCATCCAGCAGTTGAAAACTCTGGGCCTGAGCCCAGGTTGTTAACAGTAACAACCAGAGCAGCAGAGCCAGAGCACGCATGTTACAGGCCTCGAGCGATGGCACGATGGCCGATGTCGTTCCTGTGCTCCATGCCTGGCCATTGAATGCAGGCCACGCCCTTATAGGCCAGAGCCTGAGCCTCAGCAATGCTGTCACCGGCGGCGGTGACGCATAGTACACGGCCGCCATTGGTCACTACCTGACCATCCACTAGGCTGGTGCCAGCGTGGAAAACCTTGCAATCGGCAAGCTGAGCGGCGGCATCCAGACCGCTGATGACATCACCCTTGGGGTAGTCGTTGGGGTAGCCCTTAGCAGCCAGCACCACGCCTAGGGTTGGCCTTGGATCCCATTGCAGGCGCTCTTGCGCAAGGCTGCCCTGACAGGCGGCTAGGCAGTGGGCGACCAGATCGCTTTGCAGGCGCATCATGATGGGCTGAGTTTCAGGGTCGCCAAAGCGCACATTAAACTCCAGCACATTGGGGGTACCGTCTTCTTTGACCATCAGGCCAGCATAGAGGAAGCCACGGAAGCGGTTACCCTCAGCCTGCATGCCGCGCACGGTGGGCAGAATGACTTCTTGCATGGCACGATCACTGATGGCATTGGTCACTACGGGTGCAGGGCTGTAGGCGCCCATGCCACCGGTGTTGGGGCCAGTGTCGCCGTCATAGGCGGCCTTGTGATCCTGGCTGCTGGCCATAATCTGCACATCTTCGCCATCGACCATCACAATGAAACTGGCTTCTTCGCCGTAGAGGAATTCTTCGATCACCACTCGGGCACCGGCCTGGCCAAACTTGTTGCCTGCCAGCATATCCTGTACCGCGGCAATGGCTTCGGCATTGGTTTGCGCCAAGATCACGCCCTTGCCGGCCGCCAGACCATCGGCCTTGACCACAATGGGGGCGCCCTTTTCTTCAATAAAGGCAATGGCCTCATCGATCTGGGTAAAGACGCCATAAAAGGCGGTAGGGATCTGATGGCGAGCCAAAAAGTCTTTGGTGAAGGCTTTGGAGCCTTCCAGCTGAGCAGCGCCCTTGTTGGGGCCAAAGATGGTTAGTCCCTGAGCCTCAAAGTAGTCAACCACACCAGCCACCAAGGGTGCTTCGGGGCCAACAATGGTCAGGCCCACCTGATTGTGCTTGGCAAACTCGGCCAGAGCAGCAAAGTCGAGCGGCTGGATGTCCAGATTGCTGATGCCAGGCTCATTGGCTGTGCCTGCGTTACCAGGGGCCACATAAACATGGTTAACCAGTGGCGATTGCGAAGCCTTCCATGCCAGCGCGTGTTCACGACCACCGTTACCGATGATGAGCAGATTCATACAATACTCCCAATAAAGGGGGCCAAGCCCCCTTAGAATTAATGACGGAAATGGCGCATGCCGGTGAAGACCATGGCAATGCCGTGTTCATCTGCCGCAGCAATGACCTCTGCATCACGCATGCTGCCACCGGGCTGGATCACAGCCTTGATGCCTGCAGCGGCGGCCTGATCCAGACCATCGCGGAAGGGGAAGAAGGCATCCGAGGCCATGACCGAGCCAGGCACCACTAGACCTTCGTCCGCTGCTTTAATGCCAGCAATCTTGGCCGAATAGACGCGGCTCATTTGCCCGGCACCAATGCCGATGCTCTGTTGGTTTTTGGCATAGACAATGGCGTTGGACTTAACAAATTTGGCCACTTTCCAAGCAAACAGCAGGTCCTGCATTTGTTCGGCACTTGGAGCTACCTTAGTCACAATTTGCAGCTCTGGCAAGTCGATCATGGCTAGATCACGGTCTTGTACCAGCAGGCCACCATTGACTGGCTTGTAGTCCCAGCCAGCCACAGGCTGTTGCCAGTTGCCGCAGCTCAGCACACGTACATTGGCCTTGGCGGCGAACAGGGCTTGCGCCTCAGGGCTGACGCTGGGGGCAATGACCACCTCAACGAATTGACGATCCAAAATCATCTTGGCCGTCTGGCCGTCCAGCTCGCGGTTAAAGGCAATGATGCCACCAAAGGCCGAGGTTGGGTCGGTTTGGTAAGCGGCATCGTAAGCCTGACTGATGTCGGCACGCACCGCCACACCACAGGGGTTGGCATGCTTGACGATCACACAGGCCGGCTGCTCAAAGCTTTTAACGCACTCCAGAGCCGCGTCGGTGTCGGCAATGTTGTTAAAGCTCAGTTCTTTGCCCTGCAGCTGCTGAGCCGTGGCGACGCTGGCTTCCACAGGGTTGGCATCGACATAAAAAGCCGCTGATTGGTGCGGGTTTTCACCATAGCGCAGTTCCATGCGCTTGTGCAGTTGGCGATTAAAGGTCAGAGGGAATTGACCGCGCTGCTCGGCAGAGAGCGGCTCTTGCTTGGCGTCAACCGTGCCTAGCCAGTTGGCGATCATGCCGTCATAGGCTGCGGTATGGGCAAAGGCCTTGCGTGCCAGTTCGAAGCGTTGCGCCAGGTTGGTACCGCCAGCTGCCAAGGCGTCCAGGATCATGGTGTAATCCTGATGGTCGGTGACAATGCTTACCCGAGCGTGATTCTTGGCCGCGCTGCGCACCATGGCCGGGCCGCCGATGTCGATGTTCTCGATGGCGTCTTCCAGGCTTACGTCGGGCTTGCTGACCGTGGCGGCGAAGGGGTAAAGATTCACCACCACCAGATCAATGGGGCCAATGCCGTGCTCGGCCATGACCTGGCTGTCGAGCTGTTCACGACCCAGGATGCCGCCATGGATCTTGGGGTGCAGGGTTTTCACTCGGCCATCCATCATTTCGGCAAAGCCAGTGTAATCGGCCACTTCGATCACCGGCAGGCCAGCGGCCTGAATTTGCTTAAAGGTGCCGCCGGTTGACAGCAGTTCCACGCCCTGAGCCACTAGGCCTTGGGCAAAGTCGATCAGGCCGGTTTTGTCCGATAGGCTCAGCAGGGCACGACGAATGGGTTGTAACTGACTCATAAGGGCTCCTTACAGCATGCCGTATTGCTTGAGTTTCTTGCGCAGCGTGCCTCGGTTAAGGCCCAGCACCTGACTGGCCTGAGTTTGGTTGTCCCGAACATGATTCATCACTGCTTCCAACAGTGGGGCTTCCATTTCTTGCAGCACCATCTGATACACATTGGTGACCTGCTCACCTTCCAGTTGCGAGAAGTAGTTGCGCATGGCGATTTCGACACTTTCACGAATGGAAACCACTTGGGCTTCGGTGTTGGAGTCTTGTGGCGCTTCAATAATACTTTGTGCGTTCATGCGACAGCTTCCTGTTGATCAAGGGTTTGGAAAAAGGAATCCACGGCCGCCAATTGCTCAGCGGGCAGGGTTAAAGAATTAAAGTGTTGGCGGAATTGCTCATTGGGGTAATGCGCCGCCAGATACCAGCCTAAATGCTTGCGGGCAATGCGTGGCCCGGCCAGCTCGCCATAAAACTGATGCAGTTGCTCCAGGTGCGCACGCAGCACCTGGGCGACCTCTGCCAAGCTGGGCTTGGCCAAGGCCTTGCCGGTGGCGAGGAAGTGTTTGATCTGGGCAAAAATCCAAGGGTTGCCCTGGGCGGCACGGCCAATCAACAGACCATCGGCCTGGGTATGCTTGAGCACGGCCAAGGCCTTTTCCGGCGAGTCGATGTCGCCATTGGCTAGCACCGGAATGCTGAGGCTGGCTTTGATCTGGGCGATGGTGTCGTACTCTGCTGCGCCCTGATAGCGGTCTTCTCGGGTGCGGCCGTGCAAACTGAGCAGTTGAATACCTGCTTGTTCGGCAATCTTGGCGATTAACGGGCCATTTTTATGTTCGGCCGACCAGCCAGTGCGAGTCTTGAGGGTTACGGGCACGTCCACTGCCTGCACCACGGCCTTGAGAATGCGTTCAACCAAGGCAGGGTCTTGCAGCAGGGCCGAACCGGCCAACTTGTTGCAGACCTTTTTCACCGGGCAGCCCATGTTGATGTCGATTACCTGAGCGCCGGCCTCGACATTGCGCTGCGCGGTTTGCGCCATCAGCTGCGGGTCACTGCCAGCGATCTGCACCATGATGGGCCCTGGCTCACCGCTATGGTCGCGCCGCTGTTGGCTTTTGCGGCTGTCCCATAGGTCGTCATTGGCCAGCATCATTTCCGACACCGTCAGGTCTGCGCCCAGCGACCTTGCCAAACGGCGAAAGGGCAGGTCGGTTACCCCGGCCATGGGGGCCAAGACAAGGGGCTGATTGAACTGGAAAGTGCCAAGTTGGAACACAGTTAGACTCTGGGTGTTTTCTGTACAATTCAAGGGGGGCGTATGATACTGCACCAGGGCCAAGGGGGAAAGCGCCTAGTGCAGGTTTAGTGCAGATAATGTGCAAAAAAAGCGGAAATGCTTGCCCGCCTAGGGCCTAATAAAGCTCAGTCTGGCATCGGCATTGGGGCCAGGGTTTTCAACGCGGAAGAAAATTTGCACCGGCTCATTTGCCGTTAGGCTTGAACTGGCTATATCCAAATAGTCTTCGGGGCGAACCATGTTCATGTTAACGAGTCGGCCCTGTAGATCAAAAAAGCTAACTTGCACCACAGGCCAGGGCTGAGGTTCTGAGCCTTGATTAATAATGAGAGCCGTGATTTCAATCTGGCCAGCATCTGTCGGGTCTGGGCGTGCGTCCAGCCTTAGGGTGCGAATGCGTTCTGGCTGACTAACCAGTTCAACTGGGCAGTCTGTCCACTGGCACAATAGCTGATAATAGCCCGCTAGCAGGGGTTGGTGTTGCCATCTTTCGCGATCAATCCACAGGTATTGGCCTACCAGTAGACAGAGCAATAGTACTGAGCCTAGGGTCCAAAGCCAGTTAGTTTTTGGTCTGTGCTCAGTCAGTAGCTCCTCATCTTTGATATTGGGTAAGATGATGGCATCGCCCTGTAGGTGGCTACTGGCTTGCTGAAACGGCCGCTCCAGCTTTTGTTGTTCCTGGTAGGCCTGTTGTAGCAGTAGGTCTTCAGCAGGCTCTACCGTTAGTATGGTTTCATCTGTGGTGTCGGAGTTAGTCCATTCATGGCGTTGATCGGACTGCGAAACATTATTTAGCTGGGCTTCTTGCTCTGCTTCATCGGCCGGTGATTCAGATTCTGACCATAAAAGCTCATGATCCCAAGAGTCTGGATCGGTTTGATCATTTGGTTCTTGGTCTGGGCTATTTTCAAGGCTGTGATCCTCTGGGAGACTGAAAAAGTCTAGCTCAGCTTCGCTACTCTCGGTCTCGGATATTTCCAATGTCAGGTCGTGATTTGGCTCTTCTTGCGGGTCCTGAGTAAAGAATAAATCATGACTGGCATCGTCCGGCTCGCTAGATGAATCCTCTTGAGTCAGGTCGCTAAGGTTGAAGTCGAGTTCCGTTTCTGGCTGGTGACTGGGCTGGGCTGATTCTTGCTCATCGACTTGGTTGATGGCTTTTTTGGCCTGCCCTTTGATTGGTAGGTCGGGCTCTTCGTCACTGAAGATGAACTCTTGTTCCCACCAGGGTGTCTCTTCATCGTCTTCAGGGTCAGAATCAGTGTCGCCATTTCGCAGCGAATCTGTATTATCTAGAGCATCTGTTGACTCAGGAATGGTGTCTGGCTGGTTAGGTTGTTCGGCAAGTTCGCTGCTCGGTTGTTCTTGCTCCAGGGGTTCAAACCAATCAAGTTCAGGTTGCGGCTCAGGCTTGCTTTGTTCGCTGCTGGGCTCTTCTTGCTGCTGGTCTTGCTGCTGAGATTCAAACCAGTCTAGCTCAGCATCTTGTTTTGGTTCAGAGAGTGGCTCCTCGGTATTCTCTGCTATACCAAAAAACAATGACATACTAGGTTGCTCAGGAGCTGGCTCTTGTTCTTCATCAAGGCTAAAAATTCCATAGCTATCCAGTAGCCTAGGATCGGAAATGGGTTTAAGTTGGCCAGTATGTAGATCTAGCTGGGCCTGGTCGAAATTATTAGTGTTTTGCAGGCTCTGCTCCCTGGCCTGACTCAAGGCTTGACTAGCATTTAAACCTGGATTGCTGAGTCCTGAGCTGCTGCTTGTTAAGGGAGGATTGATAGTTTGCGGAATCACCTCATGCTCAATGGCATTAAAGACTTGCAGGCAAGCACCACAGCGAACCTTGCCAGAGGCGCGTGTTAAAACCTGTTCCTTAACCTGGAATGCCGTTTGGCAGGCTGGGCAGCGAGTCAGTATGGTGTCCATGGATTATTGTTTTTTGATACCCGTTAAGCGAATCCAGTTATCTTGCTGGGCTGGCGCATCAAAATCAACCTCTGATGCATAGCTTTGCATCACTTGTGTAGCCTGTTCGGCTAATATGCCGGAAAGCGCAATTTTGCCACCTGGTTTTAACAGGGCCAAGATATTGTCTTTTAAACTTATTAAGGGGCTGGCTAAAATGTTGGCCAGCATCAGGTCGGCCTGCACTTGCTGTACCTGGTCGGGTAACCAAAGCTCGTAGCTGTCACTGGCAATGCCATTGCGCTTGGCGTTTTCATGGCTGGCGATGATGGCTTGTGGGTCGTTGTCGATGCCATACAGATGCTGAGCGCCAAGCAAGAGTGCCGCCATGCCAAGAATGCCGCTGCCGCAGCCATAGTCCACCACCAGCTTGCCTTCTATCTGCTGCTCGTCTAGCCATTGTAAGCACAGAGAGGTGGTGGGATGAGTGCCGCTGCCAAATGCCAGGCCAGGATCAAGAATAAGATTGCAAGCCTCCGGCTTTGGCGGCTGGTGCCAGCTGGGAACAATCCATAATCGGTTGCCGAAGGACATGGGCTCAAATTGATCCATCCAGGCACGAATCCAATCCTGATCCTCAATAATTTCTTGCTGCCATTGTATGCCTGCCAGTAGTTCTGGGTCGGCCAACAATTGCGCCTTGATGGCCAAAATATCACAATCGGCGGCGAAGAGTGCGGTAATGCGGGTGTTTGGCCAAAGGGGAGTGGTTCCTTGCTCTGGCTCATAGACCGGGACATCCTCTAAGTCAGATAGGGTAACGGCCAGGGCACCTAATTCCAGTAAGTAGTCTTCGATGGCCTCCACTCGTTCAGGAGTGGTATCAAAGTGTAATTGAATCCACGACATCTGTTGCCTCATGACTTAAGTAAAAAAGGGGGCGCGCTGCCCCCGGATTAGCCATTCAGCCTAGTGGCTGTCGGCAAGCTTTTTCTCAAGGTAGTGGATATTAACACCACCCTGATAAAATCCAGCATCTCTAACCAATTCCATTTGCAAAGGAATATTGGTTTTAATGCCAGAGATCACCAATTCGTCCAAAGCAATGCGCATTTTTTCCAAGGCTTCGGCTCTGGTGTTGCCATGAGTGATCAATTTGCCAATCATGCTGTCATAAAAGGGAGGGATTTTGTAGCCGGCATACAGGTGAGAGTCCCAGCGAATACCGAGGCCGCCTGGCGCATGGAACTGATCCACTTGGCCTGGTGAGGGCATAAAGGTCTTTGGGTCCTCAGCATTGATGCGGCATTCAACCGCATGGCCACGAAACTCGATCTGTTCCTGAGTAACACTTAATGGCAGGCCAGAGGCAATGCGCAGTTGCTCTTTGATGATATCAATGCCTGTAATCATCTCAGATACAGGGTGTTCCACTTGAACCCTGGTGTTCATTTCAATGAAGTAGTAGCGGCCATCTTCATAAAGGAATTCAAAGGTGCCGGCGCCACGGTAGTTGATGGTTTGGCAAGCCTTAATGCAGGCAGCGAAAACTTCTTGCCGAGCCGTTTCATCAATGCCTGGCGCGGGCGCTTCTTCTATGACTTTTTGGTGGCGGCGCTGCAGCGAGCAGTCACGGTCGCCCAGGTGGATGGCGTGGCCCTTGCCGTCAGACAGGACCTGTACCTCAACATGGCGTGGGTTCTGGAGAAACTTTTCCATGTACACCACGTCACTGCCGAATGCGGCCTTGGCCTCGGAGCGGGTGACATGGATGGAGCTGATCAGGGAACCCTCAGAGTGCACTACGCGCATACCGCGACCACCACCGCCTGCAGCAGCCTTGATAATCACTGGGAAGCCAATGCGCTGGGCTATTTGCAAGCACTGGGCTTCGTCTTCTGGCAATGGGCCGTCTGAGCCTGGAACCGTAGGGACTCCGGCCTTTTTCATGGCCTCAATGGCCGAGACCTTATCACCCATCAGCCGAATCACATCGGCCGTTGGGCCAATGAATTTAAAACCACTTTTTTCAACCTGCTCACAAAAGTCAGCATTTTCAGCTAAAAAACCATAGCCTGGGTGAATGCCGACGGCATTGGTTACTTCCGCAGCAGAAATCAATGCTGGAATGTTCAGGTAACTGTCTTTGCCTGGGTTGGGGCCGATGCACACGGCTTCGTCGGCTAGGCGCACATGCTTAAGATCGCGGTCCACTACGGAGTGGACGGCTACGGTCTTGATGCCAAGCTCTTTACAGGCTCGAAGAATACGCAGGGCAATTTCCCCACGGTTAGCAATTAATACTTTATCTAGCATAAGCACCTCAAACGATGCTGATTAATGGCTGGTCGTACTCAACAGGAGCGCCATTCTCTACCAAGACTTCGCCTACCACGCCGTCTTTGTCTGCTTCGATCTGATTCATCATTTTCATGGCTTCAATGATGCCAATGACATCGCCCTTTTTCACCGACTGGCCGGGTTCGACAAAGGCTGGTGAGCTAGGGCTGGGTGCGCGGTAGAAAGAGCCAACCATGGGTGAGCGCACTAGGTGGCCTGCTGGTGTGCTCGCTTCTGCAGCGGCTGGCTCTGGGTTGGCTGGGGTGGCAGCAACAGGTGCTGGCGAAGGCATGGGTGCTGCCTGAGCCACTGGAGCGGCTTGGATAAATTGAGGCTGGGCATACTGGGGAATCGTGATTTTTGATGCTCGGCTGATACGGATAGACTCTTCGCCTTCGCTAATCTCAATTTCGTCAATGTTAGACTCTTCTAATAATTCGATAAGTTTTTTGACTTTACGGATATCCATTAGGGGCGTACCTTTTAACGAGAGGGTTGATGTTCTAGTTCACGCATGACAAAGGCCAATGCGCAGTCGTAACCATAGCTACCAAGGCCGCAAATTACGCCTGTGGCTAGGTCGGAAAAATATGATTGATGGCGAAAGGGTTCGCGTTGGTGCACATTAGAAATATGCACCTCAATAAAAGGAATCGAAACCCCTGCCAAGGCATCACGAAGTGCTACACTGGTATGGGTAAAGGCTGCAGGATTGATGATAATATAGTCCGTGGAGCCCATGGCATCATGTATGCACTCAATCAATTCATGCTCAGCATTGCTCTGAAAGCTGCTCAAGCGATGATCTCGCCTAGTGGCAGTGCTTGCCAATCTATGGTTTATGTCTTCAAGGGTTTCATGACCATAAAGATGAGGCTCTCTAACACCAAGTAGGTTAAGGTTAGGGCCATGCAGCACAAGAATTGATGACATATGGAAGGATGCTTCAAAGTTAATTGAAAGGGCTAATAGGGTTAACTTGTTGTTAATTTGCCTGTATTTTCGGTAAAAGTCCAGCTATGTTGCAGATTAAATTTGGTTCTCAATGGGTTTTTCAAATCTTCTGTGCCAAATATTCATTAATCTCGCGAGCTGTAAATTGTTTGTCAAGCACAGGTTAGGAGGGTGTGATGCAGCATTGGTGGCAGAAGTTTTTGCAACAAGCGCAAAAGGTATATCGGTATTTGTTGTCATGGTGGCTAACAACCTGTAGGCCAGCTTTGAGTAGAGCAATGCACTGGCTCACTCAGCGGTCGGCTCAAACAAGGTGGCTGTGGGGTTCGGTTGCTATTTTGGTGCTGCTCTTCTCTGCGCTGGGCCTGTACTGGAGTCAGTTTCCAAAGCTACCAAATATTGTTCAGCTGTCACAAGTGCAGGCACAAGAGCATGATGTGCAGCCAGTTAGAGGTTGGGCTCTAAGTTATGCGCTCTATTATAGTATGGATACATTGTTAACTAAGCCAGGTGGCTTTATTCGCAATGACATCAGCCCGCCAGGTATTTTTATGGATGACATGCCTAATTGGGAGCGGGGTGTGATTTTCATGGCACGAGATTTGGGGCGAGCCATGAGACGTGATTTTAGTCGTTCTCAGGCCCAGTCTTTGGATGATCCGAACTTAAGAGAAATGGAACCACTGTTCAACATTAGTATGGACAGTTGGATTTTTCCTCGGGCGGAAGCAGAGTATCGCACTGGTCTAAATCATTTGCAGGCCTATATGTTGGCTGTGGCCGATGAAGAACAGTCGCAAGCGCAGTTTTATGCGCGCGCTGATAACTTGGCTCGTTGGCTGGCAGATGTTGAGACTCGCTTGGGCAGTCTGAGTATGCGCCTGAGTAGCAGCATTGGCCATCAGTCTTTGGTTACTGGTTTAACTGGAGATCCTGCAGCCAGTCAAAGCACAGCTTCGCAAGCTTCAGAAATGCAAAGAACCCCATGGCATGAGGTGGATGATGTTTATTTTGAAGCAAGAGGCTCTGCTTGGGCTTTGCTGCTCTATTTGCAGGCTGTAGAGCATGATTTTGCAGATGTACTGGAGCGTCGCAATGCCTTGCCTGCGTTGCAGCAAGTTATGGCAGAACTGGAAATGACGCAACGCAAGCTGCGAGTGCCAGTGGTCATGAATGGTAGTGGAGTAGGTCTGTTTGCTAATCATTCTTTGGTCATGGCTAATTACATTGCCAGGGCTCAGCTTGGTGTGCGAGAACTACAAGAGCTGCTCTAAGAGGCTAGAAGTCTGTTTGGTTAAACTGGGCCTGGGCTGGAAGCGCTAGGCTAACAAACACAAAAAAGCCGACCTGGGTCGGCTTTTTTAAGTGGTAGTTTTTTTGTTGTGTTGTCACCTGTTGTTATTGTTGGTGTGACATGTCTGTGGCTGTTGTTGTTTTTGTTGAAGCCTGTCTCTCTTGTTGTGATTATATTAATGCTATATCTGTGCCAAGATTTAAGATGTCTCTGGGAGTGGTTTTTTGTGATGTTTGCCACATTTTTTGTTGGTGAACCTGGTTTTTTTGCAAGCAAAGCTGTGTGATTAACCAATTTGTTACCCTGGGGTTGTCAATGAGTAACCCTAGGGTGCTACCGGGTAACACCGGGGTAACAATTTGGTTGATGGCGAAAAAAAAGCTCCGAAGAGCTTTATGGCAGCCTTGAGGGCGAGCAAATAAATGAAGGATCAGTTTTGGGCTAGGCAAACTTCAAAGATAATCCATGAGGGTCGGTGAAGTCAGGAAACTGATCAAACAGGGCTACCTTGTGTTTAGGCAGGCTGCGAGTGTCTAGGGTTTGAAATTTTTTGGCTAAAATAATGGCCATCTGATGAACCATGCTGTCCAGTTCGCTGGCGAATGGGTCACCAATGAGGTCATGTACGATCAGGTTGGCTTCGGACAGGTCACGAGGTAACAGGTTGACCTGACAGCGAGCTAAAAATTGGTCATTAAGTTCCTCAAACAAACGATGAGCTAAATAGCTTTCATCCAGAAGAGCCTCTAGGCCCTGGTGCTCAAGTTGTAACCTCTGGGGTGGATGTAAGAAAAAGTCTTCTGTCACTTTCAAAAAAGGCTCTATGGCCTCAAACAAGCCGTAATGTACGGCCTGTTGGTGGATGCAATCAAGGCAATCAGGCACATGCTGGATATAATCAACAATGAAAAACTGCAAAGTATTAAGCCGGTCTTTTGCTTGGATCTGTATGCTTTTATGTAAGCTCTGGCTACGATCATCAAGCATCTGTAATAGGCTTTGCTGTTGTTGCTCTGTCGCCAAGGCGTGAGAAATGATTTGTCGAACCTGGTCGTACATCTATATGCCCTCATTTGATCTGATCATCATCAATATAGTCCAGATTCCAGCCTTGGGTGTGAACATGAACGCATTTCTACAAGATGTTCATACAATTTTGTGTACAGGGCTTATTTATTGCTGGTCATACCAACTTTGAATGCGATCTTTGAGTTGATTTAAGCCTGATCCCTTAGGGGCAGAGAGTAACTGAACACTGGTGTTTTCTAGGTCTTTGATGGCTGTTTTTACTTGGTGGAGAGCCTGATTGGCAGGGCCTTGCTTAAGTTTGTCTGCCTTGGTTAATACCAGGTGCACCGGAAGCCCAGACTGATGGCACCAGCCAACGAAAGTTTGGTCTTCAGGGCGCAAAGGGTGGCGAATGTCCATTAGAAGCACTAGGCCGATCAGGTTGGGTCTTTGCTCTAGGTATTGGGCTAGGTTTTGGTCCCAGCTTTGACGCATGCTGGCGGAAACTTTGGCAAAGCCATATCCAGGTAGATCAACTAAACGAAAATTACTGGTTGAAGTGCTAAATAGATTGATTAGTTGGGTTCGACCGGGTGTTTTGCTGGTTCTGGCCAGTTTGCTGTTGCGAGTTAAAGCATTTATGCAGCTGGATTTGCCGGCATTAGAGCGCCCAGCAAAGGCAACTTCGTAGCTTTGATCCTCTGGGCAGGCCGCCAGATTGGGTGCGCTGGTGAGAAATCGCGCAGAATCAAAGGCAATTTGTCGTTTAATCGCTTGGGTTTCACTTCTCATTCAAAGGGGCACTCATTATAATGGGTCATTAAAATACAACTAAAGCTAAGTTTATCAAACTTGCAGCTCTTGGGTAAAAGATTTGCAACTATTGGCCCTTGCTTTATTTCCCTATTGGTAAATAAAGAGCACAGCCCCCGACCATGTGGAAGATGAAAATGAAAAATATATGCCTTGTTCTTGTTCTTTTGTTGTCCTTGACGTCCACTGCTGTTGCCCGTGGCGATCAAGTGCGTGGAGAGCCGCTGACAGCAACCTGTGCTGCCTGTCACGGGGCAGATGGTAATAGCCAAGTTGGTAGCTTTCCTAAGTTAGCTGCTCAAGGCCAGGCTTATCTGTTTAAACAAATGCTGGACGTACAGCAGGGTGAAAGGGTAATTACTGAAATGACGGGCATGCTTGATGATATGTCAGAGCAAGACCTGTGGGATATTGCTGCTTTTTATGAGGCACAGACTTTGGAAATTGGTCAGGCTGATCCAGAGTTGGCTGTCTTGGGCGAGCGTTTATATCGTGCAGGAAACCCAGAAACTGGCGTTCCTAGTTGCTCAGCCTGCCATAGCCCAACCGGTCGTGGTAACGACCTAGCTCTGTACCCCTTGCTTTCAGGTCAGCATCCGGAATATACCGCCAGTCAACTTCGTAAGTTTCAGCGAGGTTATTTGCATGAGGGTGAGCCAACCAATGAGGTTCGTGTCAATGATGGTGAGGCCATGATCATGCGCAGTATTGCTTTTCGTTTACGAGATCATGAGATTGAAGCCCTGGCAGCATACATTAGTGGGTTGAATTAATGATTGCAGATCATCTGAGGCGGCTGTGGCCGTCTTTTTTGTGCTTGCTATTATTGGCCTGTAGTGCAAGCAGAGCGTCGATTGAATTAGAGGGGCCATTCTGGTTAGAGTTGCCAGAGCCACAGCAGTTAAACCTCGCAGAAGATGAATACATCATTTGGTATTTTTTTAGTTTTCGTTGCCCAGCTTGTTACCAACAGCAAGCATTTTTACAGCAGTGGCAACAGCAGCACCCAAGGCAGCCTTGGCAATGGATTCCTGTCTCTCTGACCCATCATCAGGCATTGAGTCGGACCTGGTTGGCTGCCTGGCAACAAGAGAAAGACATGCAAGCTCTTGCCTCTTTATTGTATGCGGCAATCCATGATCAGCAGATGAATCTGACTCGGCTTGAAGACATAGCACCTCTGGTAGCGCAGATTGGTTGGTCAGAGGAAGATTTTTTAACCGCAGCCGCTAAGCCTGAAATCGACTTAATGCTTGCCGACCTGGAGCGCAGCACTAAGTGGCTAGGTGTTACCCAGGTGCCGAGCTTAGTGATTAATGGCCGTTGGCAGTTAGTGCCAGAGGCTTGGAAAGACCCCAAGGTATTGAGTCAGGCTCTGGCGGAACTGCCTGCGCGATAAGTTTCTAAGCATCTTTCTAAGCATCATAGCACTGCTGACCTTTTGTTGGTATCTGTGCGTATTTTCTTTAGCTCTTTAGTCAGTATTGAGCTAAGCTGAAATTGAAAATTTATTAAGAGCCTGATTTTCATGAGTGAACAGATTCCTGCCGATGTTCAGCGAGCCTTGGTGCGCCTGTCTATACTGGTTCAAGGTCGGCGTGTGGCCCTAGATGCTTGTTTACAAGAGTTTCGTAGTTCTTTGCGCCAGCAACAAGCCTGGTCAGAGAGTGAAATCTTATTAGCTAGGCTCGAACAAATTACCGATGATGCCGAGTTGGAAGAGCGGCAAGTTTGGTCAAGATTGCAGAGGACGGTTGCTCGCCACCCCGCTTTCAAAGAAGGCGAAGGTAAGCATTTATTGGATCGGTTTAAAAAACAGCACAGTTGGGAGTTGATGCTCATTAATGTAACTGAGGCTGTTGCCTTACTAGCAGATGCACCTCATACCAGTACAAATTGTTCAGATATTCTCAGGTTGCGGGGCAAGATTGCGGTTTTGCTAGACTCATTGCGTAGTTATACCAGTGCTTATGAAAGTATTGACGACCTGCAGTCTTTATTGGCTAAGGCTGAGGCTCAGCCTCAAATCGAAGAGATCTTACAGCGTATCAGTAGTTTTGTTGCTAATTTGTTGGTCCAAGAGCAGCAAGAGTTTGAACTCTACCTAGACAGTCTCAATGCTCACTTAAAGCAAATTTGTTCTTCGGTACAGGCTAATCGTGGTCTGCAAACTGAATTAGATCTGTCTTCTGATCAGTTGCAGAAATCGATAGCGGGCACCGTAGATAGTCTACAAGGAGGCTTAGTTCAGGCCAATTCTTTAGAAGACTTAAAGGCAAGTGTGACCACCAATTTGAAAGTTATCGAGCAGGCGATGCGGCAATTTCAACAAGAAGAGCAGCAAAAGCGTCAACAAATGCACCAAGAAATGGCCAACCTAGATCGCTATCTTCAGCAAATGAATGATGAAAATAAAAGAGTTCAGGTGGAGTTGGAAAACAGTAAACGCCAGGCAATAACCGACAGTCTGACAGGCTTACCAAATCGCTTAGCCTATGAGCAGCGCATGTCATTGTCCGCAGCGGAAAGTAACAGAACCCTAGCTTTGGCCGTTGGTGATATTGATCGATTTAAGTTGATAAACGACACCTTTGGCCATCAAGCTGGTGATAAATTGTTGCAGATAGTTGGTCGTTTAATGAGTGCCAGTATGAGGTCTTCGGATTTTTTATGTCGATACGGTGGAGAAGAATTTGTACTGCTACTCAGTTTGGACCATGAGCAAGATGCTGTCAGTGTTTTGGAAAAGTTGCGTAAGCGCATTGCAAATACTAGGTTACATTTCAAAGGCCAGCCGATATCGGTAACCATTTCCTTTGGTCTGGCTCTGAAACAGCCAGGAGAGAGCGGAGAACAGCTGTTCAATCGAGCTGACACTGCCATGTATCAAGCCAAACAATTGGGCCGAAATCGGATTGTTGTGGCCAACCTTAGTAGTCAAGCTATGGCTTGACTACTAAGGCCAAGGGCTTGGCTGAAGATTGTTAGCAATGATCGGTCAGGGCTTTGCGTAATTGCTGTAGTTGTACTGGTTTATTTAATATTAGGTTTACACCAGAAGCCTGCCAGGCCTGCAACCTACTGACCTCTGTTTCGCCGGTAAGGCCTAAAATAAAACAAGCCTTGCGTTGCTCCTGTGCTTCCAGGGTACGAATCTCCTTACAGAGTTCAATCCCTGTCGTATCTTCTAGATTTAGGTCCATGAGAATTACTTCAGGTTGATGATGTGCTAATTGCAATAGGCAGTCAACGCCACGAGAAAAGACTTGGGTATCATGATTGTCAATTTTTAAGTAGGCACTTAGGATCTGCTGGTTAACACTATTATCTTCGACTATCCAGCAAAGCATTGGCTGATGTGGCACTATGGCTTGGTTAGATGGTTGGCAGCGTAACAATTTTACTGTGAAATAGAATTCTGACCCTTGATTTGCTGTACTCTCGACTTCAATTTTCGAGTTCATGAGTTGCATCAGCTGTTGACTGATATAAAGCCCCAAGCCTGAGCTGGCTTGTTGCTCTTTGCCTAGCTCGGTTTGGCTAAAGGGCTTGAACAAGCCTTGCAGCTCATCAATGGCAAGGCCAGGGCCTTGGTCTTTGACGGAAAAGCGTAACCATTGCACGTTTTTTTGTTCATTAACCAGCTCGATTTGCAGCTCTACTTTACCCTTAGTGGTAAATTTATAGGCGTTGCTTAAAAGGTTGTTCAGCACCTGTCCAAGTCTCTGGTTATCCAGTAGTAACCAGTCGGCAACTCTAGGATCAATAATAAGTTTGGCTTCAACCCCTTCTTGGCGATACGCATCACAAAGTCCATGTATCCTATGAATTAGCTCGCGAAAATTGGTTGGCTTTGGCCTTAGCTCTACTTGGCCATAATTCAGCTTTTCTTGATCAAGAACGTCGTTAACCAGCTGGCTTAGGCGCTCGCTGGCTTCTGTTAGTGATTGGATGACAGGTTTTTGTTCTGGGTTAGCTTGCGATTTTAAGATATCGATTAATCCCATGATGCCTTGGATAGGATTACGAATTTCGTGGCTTACCTGGGCAAAGAATTGACTACGCAGCTTATTTTTGAGTCCTTGCTTTTGTTCGTTTAGGGCAGCATTCCTAACTCGCCAGGCCATACCAATTGCTTGTAAAGAAAGACCTGCAGTTAGACACCATTTGAAATACTGTAGGCCTTGTTCTTGCAAATTTATCCAGCCAAGTACATCAGCGCAATAAATCAAAACTCCAGGCCATATTGCAAAGTAGCCTAGGGTAATCAATAAATTTTCCCTAGCGCGAATGAACAGTAACAGGCTTAGAAGGTTAGCCCAGGTGAGTAATACTATGGCATAGCTGATACTAATAACCATCAGCCAGGGCAAGGATAAATGAGGGCTGGTTAGTAGAACGGCTAAGGCAAACCATCCAAGTATGTGAAAGCTTTGCTGCTGATTATTTTCCTGTTTAAGAGCAAAGTAGCAGTAAAGTGTTGCCAGAATAAGTTGCAACAGTATTACTTGATGCATGAGCTGCTCAGGCCAGGGGCGGCTATGAGGCCATAAGAATTGATAGGCCATGCCATCGAGAACCACAAATGACAATAAGGAGCTAAAAACTAGGCCGAGGAAACTCATGTGTAAGGCGTTTGGAGTAATCAGCACCAGCACTAAGGCCAAGATAATCAATGCCAACATGTAGCCATAGCTCAGACTATTGGTAATGTCTTGCTGACGTACAAACTGCTGGTAGTCCTGCTCAGCCATTAATTTGGGGTTTAGCCGAACTTGTTGCTCTGGGGTAATGAGTAATAGCAGATCGGTTTTTTGTTCCAGCCTAAGTGCCTGGATTGGTAGATGATGAGACATTTGGCGTTGACTAAAATTGATGCCGCTACCAAGCGATTGGGAGCTTACAGTTTGCTCGTCTTGAATAACAAAGAGCTGTAGCTGTCGTAAATGAGGGCTACCAGCAATAAAATAAACATGAGGTTCCTGCTGTGGCGCCAAGCTTAGTTTTAACCATTGCTGTTGCTGAGCTGAGAAGGAAAAACTCTCTAAGGGCTGCCAATCAAGCTCCTGATCAGACAAGATCTCAAGTGGATCGTTAATATCAGATTTTACCTGCAAAAAGTCATTGGCAGTTAACCAACTGGCGTTAGGAGAAATGGGCTCCGATGCCAGAGCTAGATTAGAGGAGGCAAAAGCACACAAAAAGGCAATGCTAACTAAAAAGAAGCATCCAAAGCAGCGTGGAGACCAAGGGTTCATAGCATCTTTAGTTTTGACATGTTGGCGCCAAGCTTAGTGTATTTGTGGCCAAAGTGCACTTAAATCTGTGAACTGAGTAATATTGTCTATACTCAAACAACAATGTTTTATCAGTGCTAATTATGAACCTAGCAAAACTGTCTTTTTTAGTGGTTGATGACTTCGATAATGTCCGTAAGTCTATCAAGGGCATGCTGACCCAGTTGGGCGTACAAAAAATTATCGAAGCACGTGATGCCAATGAAGCCTTCCGCGCCATGCGCCAGACATACTTCGATGTCGTGCTCTGTGATTACAATCTTGGACCAGGCCGGGATGGGCAGCAATTACTCGAAATGGTTCGTACCGATCATGTGATCAGTTATCGAACCATCTATGTGATGATTACCGCTGAAACAACTCGTTCCATGGTCATGGGGGCGCTTGAGTTTGAACCAGATGACTACATGGCCAAGCCTTTTGCACTTGAAACCCTTATTCGGCGCTTGGAAAGATGGTTAGAGCGTCAGGTAACTTTAGGGCCTGTGTTGGACTTGGTGGACCAAAAGAAGTGGCCAGAAGCCATTGCCAGTTGTCGTAAGTTAATGACTGATGCACCCAGGTATCGCGCTTGGGCACAAAGACAACTCGTTGACCTACTGATGGTGACCAAGCAGTTTGATGGTGCCAAAGCGGAGCTGCTGATGGCTCAGGATCAACGTGAGCAGGCTTGGATTGGTTTTATGCTAGCCAAGGTTCAGTTCAGTCAACAGCAGTTTGAAGCCTGCATTGAATCTTTAAGTAATTTGATCATTAAGTATCCAAATTTTATCAAGGCCTATGATTTGCTGTCACTCTGCAATGAGAAATTAGGTCACCTTGATGAAGCCAGAGCAGCCATCAGTGATGGTATTCGAGTCTCGCCTCGCTCTGTGGCCAGGCAGTTGCGCATGGCTGATTTGTCAGAACAGATGCAAGACTCTGTTTCAGTGGTTCAGGCCATGAAAAGAGTGGTTAAGTTATTAGAGAATTCGCCAAAAGACAGCCCCAAGCACTTTGATCGCTTGTTGCACCATTTGCAGTTGGTTGCAGAGACGACAGAGGACCCTCAGGCCAAAACAGACCAGTTTCGCGAAGCCAGCCGTTATTTAGATCGAATGCAAAAGCGTTATCCAAAAGACCCCAATGCTCTAATAATGGCACAGATACATAAGTTGAAAATGGCGGCTCAGGCAGCAAGGCAAAGCACTGCCACAAGGCTGCTTGAATTAGGGCAAAAGCAAATTGATCAGGCCTCGCCCGAATTACTGATGCAGTTGCTACAAGCATTCTATGATTCAGATATGGCCATTATGGCCAATCAATGGGCGGAGCAGCTCTGTCAGCAGTTTGCTGATCAGCCTGAAATTTTGTCACAAATCCATGAGTTGCAAGCCGAACCAATTAGCTCGGCTAACAAAGCCAGGGTGCAGGGATTAAATGCCAAAGCTGTGCAGATGTACCGTGAAGGGCGCTATAAAGAATCTGAAAAAATTTATTTAGATGCATTAGCGATTTCGCCTCGTCAAGCAAGCCTGGTGCTGAATTATTTACAGACAGTACTTCAGCTTTTGGTATCTGGTGATCAAGTCATGAAGCGGGCAAAGGTTTTGACTGATTTATTGTCTAGGTTGACCTATGTTGATAAGCATCATTCACAGCATGGTCGTTTACAAACCCTAACCCAAAAGGTTAATGAAGTGCTGGAGAAACTAAATGACCAAACAACTTAGCTTTTTACAGGCCGCAGCTGCCATTGTTCATGATGTAAAGAATTCATTAGGCTTAATCAATGCAGAAATCCATGAGGTATCGCAGGACATTGAGCACCTAGATGAACACTCGGCAAATAGACTATATCGAGTCAGGCAAGAAAATGACCGAATTAACAATGTCATTTTGCATTTGTTAGCTTTATACCGTAGCCAAAATGATGAATTACAACTGTCATTACAAGAGATGGTGGTGCGTGATATTTTGGAGGATGTGGTGAGTCGGCATGAGGCAGCAGCTGCTCGTTTTGGGATCAGTTTGCACATTCATTGTGCTCATGACCTGTTGGCCTTTGTTGATGCCAACTTGGTCGACGGCATGCTTGCAAATGTGCTTACGAATGCCATACGTTACACCAAGGATAGAATCTGGCTAGAGGCGCGAGCTGAGTCAGGCGGTGCGCTGATCGAAATACGAGACAATGGTCAAGGTTACCCTGATTTATTACTGGACTGTCTAGAGGTTCATTCGCAACTCGACTTCAAGGCAGGGTCCACGGGTATCGGCTTGGTACTGGCACAGCATTTTGCCCAGCTTCATCAAAAGGGCGAGCAGCAGGGTTGGATCAAGCTATTTAATGACCAGGGGGCCGTGTTTCAGCTTTGGATTCCCTAACTATTTTTCATCCAGAAACGGGCTCCTGCCCTTATTCTGGAACGACAAATAAAATTGCGATTTCCATTTGTCTCACATTTTCAATGTGTTACCACGCAGTGAAAATGGGGCTCTTCGCATTTAAGGGTGTAGAAAAAAATCTGAGCGTCTAGAAAAGGTGTCGGGGTTCCTAGAAAATGTGAGTTCCAACACAAACAAATTTTAAGTCCCCCGACGTGCATAATCTTACCTTTTCTACCCCCGACCTTTCCAGCTTTTGCCAACTAAATAGCCTCGGTCTTGTTGCCACTGGTCAGCATCTTGATCAACACAGGGCCACGATCGAATGTCGTTTCACCAAAGCGCCTGACCCCTGTCCCATCTCTGGTGTTCTCGGTGTTTCTCGTGGTACTGCTCAACGCCGATTGGCTCATGTGCCTTATGGTCAACGCCCTACCATTTTGTTGTTGCGCATTCGTCGTTGGCGCTGTGTGAG